>NZ_JAAKZY010000183.1 GCF_011045015.1 Streptomyces scabichelini
CCCAGCAACCCCTGCAGCCCCACCGGCCCGGGCGCCGGCACGAACCCCGCCGCTGGAACCACCCCGGACCGTCTTCACCGTCTTCACCGGCTTCGCCGTCTTCACGGCACCCCGCGTGCTCTTCTTGCCGCTCACATCCTTGGCCGTCGCCCCGGCACCGCCTGCCGTCCCCGTGGATCTGCCGGACGCCGACTGCGGTACGGCCGTCTTCTTCGCCACCATGGCCACGGCCCTTTCACATATTGTGATCTTGCGCGCGAATCGTGCTGGGACGATAAATCGACTTCCGGCCCGCGGCAACGGGGCACGCTGCCCGATTCACCCACCTCTCAGGCGCCACGCGGCGAGCCTGCAAGCGTTGTGCCCAGCTCCCCGCCAGGTAATCCGCCGAGCCGGACGTCCAAGGACGCGAACGCCGGCGCCTGGCCATTCGGGTCAGTCCGTACGGCTCCCCCACGCCCCGTCGACCCATGCCCAAGGGTCCCGGAAAACCGGTCGGCCGCTGTCTGTCCGGCGCCGTACACTGGGCGGAGCGAAAAGCGTGGATGGGGACGAGTAGCGACGTACGCAGCCATGAGCGACCCGGGGACGGTGCGAGCCCGGGGGCGAGCGCGACGCGAAGATCACCCCGGAGCCGCCGGAAGAAAGCCGCAGCATCCCAGCCGCGGTGAGTAGACCTGGCATCGCGACCCCAATGAGGGGGCTCACCGGAGCACACAGCGCTCCGGAGGGCCAAGGAGGGTGGTACCGCGGGAGCGCGCCGCATATGGCGTAGGGCAACACGACTCTCGTCCCTCCGACGGAAGGCAGAAAGTCCGCCGGAGGAAGCTCGCCGATGAAACCGACGCAGTACCGCCAGGTGCCCGCCCAGGTCGACCTGCCCGCCCTCGAGCACGCCGTGCTCGACTTCTGGCGCGAGCAGAAGATCTTCGCCAAGAGCCTGGAGCAGTCCGAGGGCCGTCCCGAGTGGGTGTTCTTCGAGGGCCCGCCCACGGCCAACGGCATGCCGGGCACGCACCACATCGAGGCCCGCGTCTTCAAGGACGTCTTCCCGCGCTTCCGCACCATGCGCGGCTACCACGTGGCCCGCAAGGCCGGCTGGGACTGCCACGGCCTGCCCGTGGAGCTGGCGGTCGAGAAGGAGCTCGGCTTCAACGGCAAGAAGGACATCGAGGCGTACGGCATCGCCGAGTTCAACGCCAAGTGCCGCGAGTCCGTGACCCGCCACACCGACGCCTTCGAAGAGCTCACGACCCGCATGGGGTACTGGACCGACCTCAGCGACCCGTACCGCACGATGGACCCGGAGTACGTCGAATCGGTCTGGTGGTCGCTCAAGGAGGTCTTCAACAAGGGCCTGCTGGTCCAGGACCACCGCGTCGCCCCCTGGTGTCCGCGCTGCGGCACGGGCCTGTCGGACCACGAGCTGGCGCAGGGCTACGAGACGGTCGTCGACCCCTCGGTGTACGTCCGTTTCCCGCTCACCTCCGGTCCGCTCGCGGGCGAGGCCGCCCTCCTGGTCTGGACGACGACCCCCTGGACCCTGGTCTCCAACACGGCCGTCGCCGCGCACCCCGAGGTGACCTACGTGGTGGCGACGAACGGCGAGGAGCAGCTCGTCGTCGCGCAGCCCCTCGTGGAGAAGGCCCTCGGCGAGGGCTGGGAGCCCACCGGCCAGACGTTCACCGGCGCCGAGATGGAGCGCTGGACGTATCAACGTCCGTTCGAGCTGGTTGAGTTCCCGAGCGTCAGCGAGGGAACCAATGGGCACAGCCCGGCAGAAGCCCACTACGTGGTAAACGCCGAATACGTCACGACCGAGGACGGTACGGGTCTGGTCCACCAGTCCCCCGCTTTCGGTGAGGACGACCTCAAGGTGTGCCGTGCGTACGGGCTGCCCGTCGTGAACCCGGTCCGCCCGGACGGCACGTTCGAGGAGGACGTCCCCCTCGTAGGCGGCGTCTTCTTCAAGAAGGCGGACGAAAAGCTGGTCGCGGACCTCCAGGAGCGCGGCCGGCTCTTCAAGCACATCCCGTACGAGCACAGCTACCCGCACTGCTGGCGCTGCCACACCGCGCTCCTCTACTACGCGCAGCCGTCCTGGTACATCCGGACGACAGCCATCAAGGACCGCCTCCTCCAGGAGAACGAGAAGACCAACTGGTACCCGGAGACGGTCAAGCACGGCCGCTACGGCGACTGGCTGAACAACAACATCGACTGGGCCCTGTCCCGCAACCGCTACTGGGGCACGCCGCTGCCCGTCTGGCGCTGCGAGGACGACCACCTCACCTGCGTCGGCTCCCGGGCCGAGCTGAGCGAACTGACCGGCACGGACCAGTCGGCCCTCGACCCGCACCGCCCGTTCATCGACGAGGTCACCTTCGCGTGCCCGCAGTGTGCGAAGACGGCCACGCGCGTACCGGAGGTCATCGACGCCTGGTACGACTCGGGTTCGATGCCGTTCGCGCAGTGGGGCTACCCGTACAAGAACAAGGAGCTGTTCGAGAAGCGCTACCCGGCGCAGTTCATCTGCGAGGCCATCGACCAGACCCGCGGCTGGTTCTACACGATGATGGCCGTCGGCACGCTGGTCTTCGACAAGTCCAGTTACGAGAACGTGGTCTGTCTGGGCCACATCCTCGCCGAGGACGGCCGCAAGATGTCCAAGCACCTGGGCAACATGCTCCCGCCGATCCCGCTGATGGACCAGCACGGCGCGGACGCGATCCGCTGGTTCATGGCGGCCGGCGGCTCCCCCTGGGCGGCCCGCCGGGTGGGCCACAACACCATCCAGGAAGTCGTCCGCAAGACGCTCCTGACGTACTGGAACACGGTCGCCTTCCAGGCCCTGTACGCCCGCACGTCGAACTGGACCCCCTCGGAGGCAGACCCGGCCCCGGCCGACCGCCCGGTCCTGGACCGCTGGCTGCTTTCCGAACTCCACGCGCTCACCGACCAGGTGACGCAGTCTCTGGAGGCGTACGACACCCAGCGCGCCGGCAAGTTCCTGTCGGCGTTCGTCGACGACCTGTCCAACTGGTACGTACGCCGCTCCCGTCGCCGCTTCTGGCAGGGCGACAAGGCGGCGCTGCGCACCCTGCACGAGGTCGTCGAGACGGTCACACGGCTGATGGCCCCGCTGACCCCGTTCATCACCGAGCGGGTCTGGCAGGACCTGGTGGTGCCGGTCGCTCCGGGCGCCCCCGAGTCCGTACACCTGTCGTCCTGGCCGGAGGCGGACCTGTCCGCCATCGACCCGGAGCTGTCGAAACAGATGGTGCTCGTGCGCCGTCTCGTGGAGCTGGGACGTGCCACGCGCGCGGAGTCGGGCGTCAAGACACGCCAGCCGCTGTCGCGCGCACTGGTCGCCGCCACCGGCTTCGAGACGCTCGACCGGGAACTGCACGCGCAGATCACGGAGGAGCTGAACGTCTCCTCGCTGGCCTCCCTGAGTGAGGTCGGCGGCTCGCTGGTCGACACGACGGCCAAGGCCAACTTCCGTGCGCTGGGCAAGCGGTTCGGCAAGCGCGTCCAGGACGTGGCCAAGGCCGTCGCGGGCGCGGACGCGGCCGCGTTGTCCCTGGCACTGCGCGAGGGCACGGCGTCCGTCGAGGTCGACGGCGAGACCGTCACCCTCGCCCCGGACGAGGTCATCATCACGGAGACCCCGCGCGAGGGCTGGTCCGTCGCCTCGGACTCCGGCGCGACGGTCGCCCTCGACCTGGAGATCACCGAGGAGCTGCGTCAGGCGGGCCTGGCCCGTGATGCGATCCGCCTGATCCAGGAGGCCCGCAAGAACAGCGGCCTCGACGTGGCCGACCGCATCGCCCTGCGCTGGACCTCCACGGACCCGAAGGTCGCCGCGGCCCTGTCCGAGCACTCCGGCCTCATCGCCGATGAGGTCCTCGCCACGACCTTCTTGAATGAGCACAGCGCCCAGGGTGAGGCCGATGACACATACGGCGCCGCGTTCACGGACGAGGCACTGTCGCTGACGTTCCGCCTCCGCAAGGCGTAGGCCCCAGCCGACCGAAGCCGAAGGCCCGGTCCCGCCGAACTTCTCCGGTGGGCCCGGGCCTTCGGCGTTGCGTACCCACGCACAGACTCTCGCTGGGGTAACACAAAAGGGCGAGGCCCCCGGAAATCCGGGGGCCTCGCCCTGAACGCTGCCGACGCCTAAGGCGTATTAGAGGCCGTCAGTTGTCGTCCTCGTCGATGAGGAACCCACGCATCGGCGAGGGCGCCTGCTGCATCGGCGACGGGCCCTGCGGCCGCACCGGTGCCATCGGCTGGGTCATGGCCGGCGACATCTGCTGCTGGCCGCCATAGGACGGAGCAGCGGGGGCCGGGCCACCGCCCATCGACTGGTTGCCGCCATAGGACGGCGCGCTCGCACCGGCCGGAGCCATGGACGGCGACGGGGACGAGGGCAGCGACGCCGTCGCCGGCGTACGCGGCGGAGCCAGCGAGTCGTCCGCCTGGGTCTCCAGCTGACGCAGCTGGGACTCGAGGTAGGACTTCAGCCGCGTGCGGTACTCGCGCTCGAAGCCGCGCAGGTCCTCGACCTTGCGCTCCAGCGTGGCGCGAGCGGACTCCAGGGAGCCCATCGCCACGCGGTGCTTCTCCTGCGCGTCCCGCTCCAGCGCGTCGGCCTTGGCACGGGCGTCCCGCTCCAGACCCTCGGCGCGGCTGCGGGCCTCACCGACGATCTTGTTGGCCTCGGAACGGGCCTCGGCGATCGCCTGGTCGGCGGTCTGCTGGGCCAGCGAGAGCACGCGGGCGGCGCTGTCGCCACCGGGGCCCTGACCGGGCTGCCCCATCTGCGGGCCATGACCGCCCATCGGGCCACCCATGGGACCGCCCATCGGGCCACCCATCTGCTGCGGCAGCTGCCCCTGCATCTGGCCGGGACCCTGACCCATCGGGCCCTGGCCCATCTGACCGGGACCCTGACCCATCTGGCCGGGGCCCTGCGGACCGCCCTGTCCGCTGGGGCCCGCGGGCAGCTGCGGTGCACCGCTCGGCAGCGCGGGCGGACCCCCCATGGGGCCACCCATCTGCTGCTGCGGCGGGCCCGATATGCCGGCGGGTACGGGACCACCCGGACCGCGCATGCCGTCCTGACCACCCGGACCGCGCATGCCGTCCGGACCGCCAGGACCGCGCATGCCCTGCGGCGGTCCCTGCTGCTGATCTTGCTGTTCGGGCGGTTTGCGCATGCCCTGCTGCTGGTTCTGCGCGGCGGCGCGCGTGGCGGCGGCCAGCTTGGCGCGCAGGTCCTCGTTCTCGCGGAGCAGGCGGGTCAGTTCGGCTTCGACCTCATCGAGGAAGGCATCGACCTCGTCCTCGTCATAGCCTTCTCGGAGGCGGACGGTCGTGAACTGCTTGTTCCGCACGTCCTCGGGGGTCAACGGCATCTCTTCACCTCAACGTAGTCGTCGGCATCGTCGGCGTTCGGCAAGACCGTATCGTTCACAGCCGGCTCACAACGGAGATCAGGATGTAGACGATGATCATCAGTACGAAGAAGGACAGGTCGAGCGCCACGCCCCCGAGACGCAGCGGCGGGATGAACCGCCGCAGAAGCTTGAGCGGTGGATCCGTGACAGTGTAGGTGGCCTCAAGAACGACCACCATCGCCTTGCCGGGTTGCCATGAGCGGGCGAACTGGAAGACGTAGTCCATGACGAGCCGGAAGATCAGCACGATGAGGAAACACATCAGCGCGATGTAGATGACATCCAAGACCACGCTCATGATCCGCGCTTCCCTCTCCCCTGTTGCCGTGCTCTGTCCGGTCCGTCTGGTCCTGCGTCTCAGCTCTGGTTGAAGAACCCGCCCTCTGCGATGCGGGCCTTGTCCTCCGCCGTGACATCGACGTTAGCAGGCGACAACAGGAACACCTTCTGCGTCACCCGCTCGATACTCCCATGAAGACCAAACACCAAACCGGCCGCAAAGTCGACAAGTCGCTTCGCATCGGTGTCATCCATCTCGGTCAAGTTCATGATCACCGGGGTGCCTTCGCGGAAGTGTTCCCCGATGGTACGGGCCTCGTTGTAGGTCCGAGGGTGCAGTGTGGTGATCCGGTACGGCTCTCGTTCCGACACGACCTTGGGCATGATCACCGGTGCGTTCTTCTCCAGGCTTTGACGTTCTTGTGTGATGGACGCCACGGGGGCGATTCGTGCCGGACGCCCGGATTCCGCCGATAGCGAAGCGGAATGTGACACGGGATCACGCTGCACCGGGGGCTGCACCACTCGTACCGATTCGTCCCGTTGGGACTGATGCGGCTGGTGCGACTGATGCGACGGCTCGTGCCGCCGGCGGTCCCGCTCGGGCTCCGGGTCAAGCTCGGGCTCGAAGTCGTCGTCGGGGTCGAAACCCCTGCCGTCGTACCCATCGTCCTCCACGAGGCCGAGGTAGACCGCCATCTTGCGCATCGCGCCGGCCATTGCTCTGAGTCCTCCGCTCTGTGGTGGATCGGCTGACTATTGCCAAGTGCCCGCGATCCACGAGGTCGTTATGCCCGCTTTCGGCGGTAATGACCATATTTTCTGCTGTGGTCCGACTTCTTGGCGACGTTACCCGAGCCTGGGACGGACTCCGAGTACCGCGGTGCCGACGCGTACATGTGTCGCTCCCGCCGCCACGGCCTGTTCGAGGTCCGAACTCATCCCTGCCGAGACCATGTTCGCAGCCGGATGAGTACGGCGCAGGTCAGTCGACAAATCCATCAGCCGCTCGAACGCCGCCTGTTCACGTCCCGCGTACGGTCCCGTGAGCGGAGCGACGGTCATCAGTCCGTCGAGTCGCAATCCCGGAGCTTTCGCGACAAGTTCGCCCAACTCCTCGACTCCGTCGGGACCCACGCCACCGCGCGCACCTCGGCCGCTCTCGTCCGCGTCGAGCGCGACCTGGATGAGACAGCCCACCTCGCGTCCGGTGCGTACGGCCTCCTTCGACAGGGCCGTGACGAGCCTGGCACGGTCGACGGACTGCACGACGCCCGCGTAACCGACCACGGAACGCACCTTGTTGGTCTGCAGCTGGCCGACGAAGTGCCAGGTGAGCGGTAGTCCCGCACACTCGGCGGCCTTGGGTGCGGCGTCCTGGTCCCGGTTCTCGGCGACGTGCCGTACACCGAGTTCCGACAGGATCCGTACATCGCTCGCGGGGTAGGTCTTGGTGACCACGATCAGGGTCACCTCTTCGCGCTTGCGACCCGCGGCCACGCAGGCCGCCGTGATGCGTTCTTCAACTTGCGCCAGATTTCTGGCGAGTTGTGCCCTGCGTTCCGTCATGACCGATCAGTCCAGCCACACATAGCCCGCGAGCCGTCCCGTGGTGCGGTCGCGGCGGTACGAGAAGTGGTCGCCCGATTCGAGCGTGCACACCGTCGACTGCTCCCGGTCGCGCACGCCGAGCCTCTCCAGCTGCGCGTGCACTCCGGCGGTCACGTCGACCGCCGGCGTGCCCCAGCTGGTCTCGGCGTACGCCGCGGGCTCGACGGCGGCGACCTCGGCACGCATCGCGTCGGGCACTTCGTAGCAGCGGCCGCAGACGGCGGGGCCGGTGCGGGCGACGATCCGGTCCGGCTCCGCGCCGAGTTCGGCCATGGCCGCGACGGCGGCGGGCACGACCCCGGCGATCATGCCGGGCCGCCCCGCGTGGGCGGCGGCCACGATCCCGGCACCCGGGTCGGCCAGGAGGACGGGCGTGCAGTCGGCGGTGAGCACGGCGAGGGCGAGGCCGCGGCGGGTGGTGACGACGGCGTCGACCTCCGGCACGGGACGGTCTCCCCACGGTTCGTCGATCACTGCCACGTCGGGCCCGTGCACCTGGTTCATCCAGACCACCCGGTCCGCCTCGAGTCCCAGGGACTTGGCGGCCAGTTCGCGATTGGTGCGTACGGCGTCGAGGTCGTCGCCGACTGCTCCGCCGAGGTTGAGCTCCTCGTACGGAACGGCGCTCACCCCGCCCCACCGGTCGGTGAAGGCGAAGTGCGCGCCGCCTGCTGTGCTCGTGTCGAAGCGGTGAGCTATCACTTGAGGAAGTCCGGCACGTCCAGCTCTTCGGCCGCGCTGTCGGAGTAGGTCCGGGACGGCGGGACCGGCGGGGCCACCGGAAGTTCGTTCACCGGCTCGGGTGCGGGCTCCGGGGTGTCCTCGCGCGGCGTGACGCTGCCGAGCGACCCGAAGGACGGGCGGCTCTCGGAGGACCGTACCGGCGTGGGCTCCTCGCGCTTGGCGGAGGACGAGCCGAGGACGTTGTCCCGCTTGGACGGGGGCTGCCCGCCGTCGAAGCCGGCCGCGATCACGGTGACCCGGACCTCGTCACCGAGGGCGTCGTCGATGACGGCGCCGAAGATGATGTTGGCCTCGGGGTGCGCGGCCTCGCTCACCAGCTGGGCTGCCTCGTTGATCTCGAACAGACCGAGGTCGGAGCCGCCGGAGATGGAGAGCAGGACGCCCCGGGCGCCGTCGATGGAGGCTTCCAGGAGCGGCGAGGAGATCGCCATCTCGGCGGCGGCCACCGCGCGGTCGTCGCCGCGGGCCGAGCCGATGCCCATGAGTGCCGAACCCGCCTCGGACATCACGGACTTGACGTCGGCGAAGTCGAGGTTGATGAGGCCAGGGGTGGTGATGAGGTCGGTGATGCCCTGGACACCGGAGAGCAGGACCTGGTCGGCCGACTTGAAGGCGTCGAGGACGGAGACCTGGCGGTCCGAGATGGACAGCAGCCGGTCGTTCGGGATGACGATGAGGGTGTCGACCTCTTCGCGGAGTTCGGCGATGCCGTCCTCGGCCTGGTTGGCGCGGCGCCGGCCCTCGAAGGTGAACGGGCGCGTGACCACGCCGATGGTGAGGGCGCCGAGGGAACGGGCGATGTTGGCCACGACGGGGGCGCCGCCGGTGCCGGTGCCGCCGCCTTCACCGGCCGTCACGAAGACCATGTCGGCCCCCTTGAGGACCTCCTCGATCTCCTCGCGGTGGTCCTCGGCGGCCTTGCGGCCGACGGCCGGGTTGGCTCCGGCGCCGAGTCCGCGGGTGAGTTCACGGCCGACGTCGAGCTTGACGTCGGCGTCGCTCATCAACAGAGCTTGCGCGTCGGTGTTGATGGCGATGAACTCGACGCCCTTGAGACCGACCTCGATCATCCGGTTGATGGCATTGACACCACCGCCGCCGACACCGATGACTTTGATGACTGCGAGGTAGTTCTGCGGTGCTGCCACGTCGAAGGCCTCTCGCCTCGAGTTACGTGTCGTCGGCTCGCGGTGGCCCGCGCTCCGACGACTGATGCCGAATGGGACGGTCCGAACGCCGACCCGAACCCTAACGCTGAAGTTTAGGGTTACCAGTGTGTCTGTTCCTTGGACTCTTCCGAACAGGACACTAAGTCGACAAGTGGCGCACGTTCAACGAACACGCCGAACCTCCCGTTTTTCTTTTCACCCTATGTGATCAGCCGTAGCGCTGCCCAACCAGGGTGCTGGCCTGCGCGTATGTGCGTCAACTCCCTGATGACGCAGGGGCGGTGGGAACGCTGACGTCGAAGTGCCGCGCCTCGGGAGCCGCTTTGATGAGAGCGGTCAGCGTTCTCGCCTTCGCGCGGCCCTTCTCGGCACTGCCCCACGCGACGGTCCGGTTTCCGCTCAACTCCAGCGAGATGGAGTCGTACGAACGGACCTTGACGATACGGGTGTCGCGCGCGACGGCGGCCGGAAGTGAACCCGCGACGCGCACCGCCTCGCGCACGAGGCGGTCCGTCCCGAAGCGTCGCAGGCTCGCGGACCGCGAGCCTGCGGCCGAGGACTGAGACACCGTCAATTCCAGAGCGGGTACGCCCTTCGGGGCGCGCGAAACCGTGGCGAATCGCACTCCTTTGGCGTCCACTTCGACAAAGTTTCCACCTTTTTTCACCACCAGAACCGGAGTGCGTTCGTTCACTTTCAGCCCGATTTCATGAGGCCAGGAACGGACGACATCAACCGAGTCAATTCGGGGCAATTTCTGGCGCAGTCTTGCCTCAATCGCATCGATGTCGATGGAAATCAACGGCGATCCGAGCGGAACATCGGCCGCCTCGCGCACCTGCTCGTCCGTCAGAACGCGCATCCCCGAGGCCGATACGCGCTCCACGCGCACCCATTGCGAGCCGTAGAGCACCCAGACCCCGCCCACGGCGAACAGCACGACGCAGACGAGCAGAATGACGATCGTACGAGGACGGGGCAGCCTCTTGAGGCGAGGTGGCCGGGGCGGGCCGGGCTGAAGTCGCCGGCGTTCGCCGCGCGCGTCACGTTCGGCGGTCGTCGGTCCGGCCACGGTCCCCTGCCTTCTGTCACGCGCTAACGGCGTGACGCGATCGCCTCGTACACCATCCCGACGAGCAGTTCGTCGGCGTCCCGGCGGCCGAACTCCGCGGCGGCGCGGGACATCTCGAACAGCCGGTGCGGATCCGCCAGCACGGGCAGGACGTTGGCCTGGACCCACTGGGGCGTAAGTTCCGCGTCGTCGACGAGGAGTCCGCCACCGGCCTTGACCACCGGCTGGGCGTTCAGCCGCTGTTCGCCGTTGCCGATCGGCAGCGGGACGTACGCGGCGGGAAGCCCGACGGCGGAGAGTTCGGCGACGGTCATCGCGCCCGCCCGGCAGAGCATCATGTCGGCCGCGGCGTACGCGAGGTCCATCCGGTCCACGTACGGTACCGGGATGTACGGGGGCATCCCCGGCATCTGCTGGACGTGCGGCAGTTCGTTCTTGGGGCCGACCGCGTGCAGGACCTGGATGCCGGCCTGCTGGAGATACGGGGCGACCTGCTGGACCACCTCGTTGAGGCGGCGGGCGCCCTGCGAGCCGCCGGAGACGAGCAGGGTCGGCAGGGCGGGGTCGAGCCCGAAGGCGGCGCGGGCCTCGGGGCGCACGGCGGCCCGGTCGAGGGTCGAGATGGAGCGGCGCAGCGGGATGCCGATGTAGCGGGCACCGCGGAGCTTGCTGTCCGGAGTCGACACGGCGACCTGGGCGGCGTACCGCGAACCGATCTTGTTGGCCAGTCCTGGCCGGGCGTTTGCCTCGTGGATGACGATCGGGACGCCGAGGCGCTTGGCCGCGAGGTAGCCGGGCAGGGCGACATAGCCGCCGAAACCGACGACGGCGTCGGCCTTGGTGCGCTCCAGGATCTGCTCGGCCGCCTTGATCGTGCCGCGCAGCCGTCCGGGGACGGTGATCAGCTCGGGGGTGGGCTTGCGTGGCAGCGGGACGGCGGGGATCAACGCGAGTTCATAGCCGCGCTCGGGTACGAGCCGGGTCTCGAGCCCGCGCTCCGTGCCCAGGGCCGTGATGCCCACGGTCGGGTCCTGCCTGCGCAGGGCGTCCGCGAGGGCGAGCGCGGGCTCGATGTGGCCGGCGGTCCCCCCACCGGCGAGTACGACATGCACCGAAATTCACCGCTCTCCGGACGAGCGCGCCGCCGAGGCGCGCCGTCGCATCGTGTTCCAGCTCCGAGGTCTCCGAGAGTTTCCGGAACCTCCAGCCCGCTTTCTACCAAAGCGTGGTTGTCGCATCGCAAGCGCCGCCCGCGCAGCGGGATCCTCCCGCGCGAAGGCGATCAGGAGCCCGATGGCGAACATGGTCGGCAGCAAAGCGGAACCCCCGTAGGAGAACAGCGGGAGCGGGACTCCGGCGATCGGCAGCAGGCCGAGCACCGCACCGATGTTGATCACGGCCTGGGCCGTGATCCAGGTGGTCACGCCTCCCGCGGCGTACCTCACGAAGGGGTCCTCCGTGCGTCCGGCCACGCGGATACCCGCATAGCCTAGAGCCGCGAAGAGGGCGAGTACCGACAGTGTGCCCGCCAGGCCCAGTTCCTCACCGGTGACTGCGAAGATGAAGTCGGTGTGCGCCTCGGGGAGTTGGCCCCATTTCTCCACACTCGCACCGAGTCCGGAACCGAAAATGCCGCCGGAGGCGAGGGCGTAGATTCCGTGTACGGCCTGCCAGCAGGTGTCGTTCGGGCCGGGCTCGGTGGCGCCGATGCAGGCCAGCCGCGCCATGCGGTTCGGGCTGCTCTTGATCAGGATCAGTCCGATCGTCGCGGCGACCGCCAGCACGCCTCCGAAGAGCCGCGTCGGCGCTCCGGCCAGCCACAGCAGCCCGAACAGGATCGCGGTGAGGATGATCGCCGTGCCCATGTCCCCGCCGATCATGATCAGCCCGAGGAGCATGAAGGCCACCGGCACGAGCGGCACCAGCATGTGCTTCCACTGGGTCAGCAGCCGCTTGTCCTGTTTGCGGGCGAGCAGGTCGGCGCCCCACAGCACGAGCGCGAGCTTGCCGAACTCGCTGGGCTGGAGCTGGAACGGGCCGCCGACGGAGATCCAGTTCTGGTTGCCGTTCACCGCCACCCCTATCCCCGGGATCTGCACCAGGACCATCAGGAAGATCGAGCCCAGGAGCATCGGATACGCCAGCGCCCGGTGCAGCTTGGACGGCATCCGCGAGGCGAGCAGCAGCAGGATGGTGCCCAGCACGGCCGCCAGGAACTGCTTCCGGAAGAAGTACGTCCCCGGCAGCGACAGCTGAAGCGCCGTGATCTGCGACGCCGAGTACACCATCACGATCCCGAGCACGGTGATCAGCAGGCTGCTGCCGAGGATGAGGTAGTACGCGGTCAGCGGCCGGTCCCAGGCGCGGCGCGCACGCGTGTAGAGGCGTTGTACGGGGTTGTCGGCCGGGGGCCGGGAGGCGGCGGGCCTTCCGGCCCGCTGGACGGGGGGCCGGCCGGTGCGGTTACTGGACATCGGCACCGCCCCGCCGACCACGAAACCCCCACCACGACGGCGTCACGCGTCCCTCCCAGAGGTACCGGGGCGCCTCCCGGCGCGGCACAGCGGCCGAGTCAGGCGCTCGCGGCGCCGAGTTCACGGACGGCCTCCGCGAACATGTCGCCGCGCTGGTTGTAGTTGGTGAACATGTCCATGGAGGCACAGGCGGGGGCCATGAGCACCGTGTCTCCCGCGCGGGCGAGCCGCGTCGCCTCCTGGACAGCCTCGAGCATCGCCCCAGTGTCGGTCCGGTCGAGGTCGACGACCGGTACTTCGGGCGCGTGTCGCGCTAGTGCTTCCCGGATCAGGGCCCGGTCGGCACCGAACAGGACGGCACCCCGAAGTCGCTTTGCCGACTTGGCGACCAGCTCGTCGAAGGTCGCCCCCTTGGCGAGCCCGCCCGCGATCCACACGATCGACTCGTACGCCGCCAAAGAGGCTTCCGCGGCATGCGTGTTGGTGGCCTTGGAGTCGTCGATGTAGGCGACCCCGGCGACGTCGGCGATGTGCTGGATGCGGTGCGCGTCCGGACGGAAGGCCCGCAGCCCGTCGCGTACGGCCGAGGCGGGCACCCCGAAGGCGCGCGCGAGGGCCGCCGCCGCAAGGGCGTTGGCGATGTTGTGCGGGGCGGGCGGCTGGACATCGGTGACCTCCGCGAGCTCCTGGGCCTGCTTGTGCCGGTCCTCGACGAAGGCGCGGTCGACCAGAAGGCCCTCCACGACGCCGAGTTGGGACGGCCCTGGCGTGCCGAGCGTGAAGCCGATCGCCCGGCAGCCCTCCTCCACGTCCGCCGCGCGCACCAGGTCCTCGGTGGCCTTGTCCGCGGCGTTGTAGACGCAGGCGACCCGATTGCCCTCGTAGATACGGCCCTTGTCGGCGGTGTACGCCTCCATGGAGCCGTGCCAGTCGAGGTGGTCGGGCGCGATGTTGAGCACGACGGCGGAGTGGGCGCGCAGGGAGGGTGCCCAGTGCAGCTGGTAGCTGGAGAGTTCGACGGCGAGGACGTCATACGTCTCCTCGCCGAGCACCGTGTCAAGGAGCGAGACGCCGATATTGCCGACGGCGGCCGTACGCAGCCCTGCCGCCGCCAGGATGGAGGCGAGCATCTGGACGGTCGTCGTCTTGCCGTTGGTACCGGTGACCGCGAGCCAGGGTGCGGCATCGGGGCCGCGCAGCCGCCAGGCGAGTTCGACGTCGCCCCAGACCGGGACACCCGCCTCGGCGGCCGCGGTGAACAGCGGCTTGTCCGGCTTCCAGCCGGGTGTGGTGACGATGAGCTCAGTGCCCTCTGGCAGGGTGGCGCCGTCACCGAGGCGCACGGAGACGCCCAGCGCCTCCAGGTCCGCGGCCTGCGCCCGGGAGCGCTCGTCGTCGCCGTCGTTGACGACCGTGACGACCGCGCCGAGGCCGTGCAGCACTCGGGCCGCCGGGATGCCGGAGACGCCGAGGCCGGCGACGGTGACGTGCTTTCCCTGCCAGTCGGTCACTTGTCGGCTGCCCATCCTGCGTAGAAGAGACCGAGACCCACGATCACGCACATGCCCTGGATGATCCAGAAGCGGACCACGACAAGGACTTCGGACCACCCCTTGAGTTCGAAGTGGTGCTGGAGCGGGGCCATGCGGAAGACGCGCTTCCCGGTCAGGCGGAAGGAGCCGACCTGGATGACGACCGACATGGTGATCAGAACGAAGAGACCGCCGAGCAGCGCGAGCAGCAGCTCGGTGCGGGAGCAGATGGCGAGACCGGCGAGGGCGCCGCCGAGCGCCAGCGAACCGGTGTCGCCCATGAAGATCTTGGCGGGTGAGGTGTTCCACCACAGGAAGCCGAAACAGGCGCCCATGAGGGCGGCGGCGACGACGGCGAGGTCGAGTGGATCTCGTACTTCGAAGCAGGCGTCCGGGTTGGTGAGGGCCTGCGCGTTGGCGCAGGACTCCTGGAACTGCCAGACACCGATGAAGGTGTACGCCCCGAAGACCATCACGGAGGCGCCGGTGGCGAGGCCGTCCAGGCCGTCCGTCAGGTTCACGCCGTTCGACATCGCGAGGATCATGAACAGCGCCCAGACCACGAACAGCACCGGGCCGATGGTCCAGCCGAAGTCCTGGACGAAGGAGATCTTGGTGGAGGCCGGGGTGTTGTTGCGGTTGTCCGCGAACTGGAGTGAGAGCACCGCGAAGGAGATGCCGACAATCAGCTGACCGGCCATCTTCGCCTTGGCCCGCAGACCGAGCGACCTCCGCTTGACGATCTTGATGTAGTCGTCGAGGAAGCCGACCAGGCCCATGCCCGCCATCAGGCCGAGCACCAGCACTCCGGAGAACGTCGGCGGCTTGCCGGTGATCACCTTGCTGAGGAAGTACGCCAGGAGCGTGGCCAGGATGAAAGCGATGCCGCCCATGGTCGGCGTACCGCGCTTGGCGTGGTGCTCGCGCGGGCCGTCGTCGCGGATGTACTGGCCGTAGCCCTTGCGGGCAAGCAGCTTGATCAGCAAGGGAGTGCCCACGAGAGTCAGGAAGAGGCCGATGACTCCCGCGAACAGGATCTGGTTCATCATCGGGCGGCGACCTCACCCTCGGAACCCTCGAGCAGCGCCTGGGCCACCCACTCGAGCCCCACCGATCTGGACGCCTTCACGAGCACGACGTCCCCCGGGCGCAACTCGCTGCGCAACAGGTCGACAGCCGCCTGTGCGTCGGACACGTGCACCGACTCCTCACCCCACGAACCCTCGTTATATGCGCCCAGTTGGAGCCAGGACGCTTCCCTGCCCCCGACCGCGACGAGCTTGCTGACGTTGAGCCGGACGGCAAGCCGTCCGACCGCGTCGTGCTCGGCGAGCGCCTCGTCCCCGAGCTCGGCCATCTTGCCGAGCACCGCCCAGGTCCGGCCCCCCCTTGCCCGTGCGGCTTCACCCATGGCTGCCAGCGCCCGGAGGGCGGCCCGCATGGACTCGGGGTTCGCGTTGTAGGCGTCGTTGACGACCGTCACGCCGTCCGGGCGCTCGGTGACCTCCATCCGCCAGCGGGAGAGGGAGCCCGCCTCGGAGAGCGCGACGGCGATCTCGTCTGCGGACATGCCCAACTCATGGGCGACGGCGGCCGCGGCGAGCGCGTTCGACACGTGGTGCTCACCGTACAGGCGCATGGTCACGTCGCTGCACCCGGAGGGTGTGCGGAGCCTGAACGCGGGCCGGCCGCTCTCCGTGAGCCGCACGTTCTCGGCCCGTACGTCCGCTTCGCCGGACTCCCCGAAGAGGATCACGCGTGCCTTCGTACGGGACGCCATGGCGCGTACGAGGGGATCGTCGGCGTTGAGGATCGCGGCGCCGTCCTCCGGAAGACCCTCCACCAATTCGCCCTTGGCCTGGGCGATTTGTTCCCGTCCGCCGAACTCGCCGATGTGGGCGGTGCCGACGTTCAGGACGAGGCCGATCTTCGGGGGCGTCAGGTCCGTGAGGTAGCGGATGTGGCCGATACCGCGGGCGCCCATCTCCAGCACGAGGAACTTCGTCTCCTCGGTGGCGCTGAGCGCGGTGAGCGGCAGCCCGATCTCGTTGTTGAGCGAGCCCGGCGTGAAGACCGTCGGCGCCTTGCGCTGAAGCACCTGCGCGATCAGGTCCTTGGTGCTGGTCTTGCCCGCGGAGCCGGTGAGGGCCACGAGGGTCGCACCGAGCCGCTGGACGACGTGGCGCGCGAGGGCCCCGATGGCCGCCTGGACGTCGTCCACGACGATCGCGGGCACGCCGACGGACCGGGACGCCAGGACGGCGGCGGCGCCCGCCTCGACGACCTGCGCGGCGAAGTCGTGACCGTCCACGCGCTCGCCCACGAAGGCGACGAAGAGGCTGCCTGGCTCCACCTCACGGGAGTCCCTGACGACGGGTCCGGTGACCTGGACCGACGTATCCGGTATGTCGTACGTCTGCCCGCCGACGACTGAGGCGATCTCGGCGAGAGAGAGGGCGATCACAAGTTCATCCCTGGGTCTTCTGGATAGCTTCGCGAAGCACCTGGCGGTCGTCGAAGGGACGGACCACCCCGGCGATGTCCTGGCCCTGCTCATGGCCCTTGCCGGCGACCAGCACGGTGTCGCCGGGCTCGGCCCGGGCGACGGCCGCGGCGATCGCCGCGGCCCGGTCCTCGAAGACCGCGACCTCGCCACGCTCGTGCGCCGGCACGTCGGCGGCGCCCGCGAGCATGGTGGCGAGGATCGCGAGGGGGTCCTCGGAGCGGGGGTTGTCCGACGTCAGTACGGCTGTGTCGGCGAGGCGGGCGGCGGCGGCGCCCATCGGCATCCGCTTGGACTTGTCGCGGTCACCGCCACAGCCGAGCACGATGTGGATCTTGCCCTCGGTGACCTTGCGCAGGGCACGCAGGACCGACTCCACGGCGTCCGTCTTGTGCGCGTAGTCGACGACCGCGAGGTACGGCTGACCGGCGTCCACGCGCTCCAGACGGCCCGGCACGCCCGGTACGGCGGCGATGCCGTCGGCCGTGGTCTGCGGGTCGAGCCCGGCGGCGGCGAGGGCGACGATCGCGGCGAGCGTGTTGGCGACGTTGAAGGGGCCCGCGAGCGGCGACTTGGCGGTGATCCGCTCCCCCTTGGGGCCGATCGCGACGAACGCCGAGTCCAGCGGACCCACCTCGACTTCCTCGGCGCGCCAGTCGGCGTCAGGGTGCCCCTCGGCGGAAAACGTCACCACGGGGACGGTGGCTTCCTTGGCGAGCCTCCGCCCGTACTCGTCATCGAAGTTGACCACGCCGAACTTGCTGCGTTTCGGCGTGAACAGCTGCGCCTTGGCCCGGAAGTAGTCCTCCATGTCGGAGTGGAACTCCATGTGCTCCGGGCTCAGGTTCGTGAAGACCGCGATGTCGAAGACACAGCCGTCGACCCGGCCGAGGACGAGCGCATGGCTGGAGACCTCCATGGCGACCGCGTCCACGCCGCGCTCGCGCATCACCGCGAACAGCGCCTGGAGGTCCGTGGCCTCGGGAGTGGTCCGTTCCGACTTGATGCGCTCGTCGCCGATGCGCGTCTCGACCGTGCCGATGAGCCCGGTGCTGCGGACCGTCCTCAGGCCGCCCTCGATGAGGTACGCCGTCGTGGTCTTGCCCGACGTGCCGGTGATGCCGATCTGGAGGAGATCGCGGCCTGGCCGGCCGTAGATCGTGGCCGCCAGCTCGCCCATCCGTCCACGCGGATCGTCGACGACGAGGACCGGCAGGCCGGTCGCGCCGGCGCGCTCGGCGCCGGTCGGGTCCGTGAGCACCGCCACCGCGCCCAGGCCCGCGGCCTGGGTCACGAAGTCGGCGCCATGCAGCCGGGCGCCGGGCAGGGCGGCGTAGAGGTCACCCGGGCGCACGGCCCGGGAGTCGTGGGTGATGCCCGTGACCTCGGCCGCAGCGGGGGCGGTGACACCCAGCTGATCGGCGAGGTCCGCCAGGTCCGTGGCGGAGACCTGAACCGGTCGCGGCGGCCCCGGAAATGTCACAGGAACGCCCTTCTGGGTGGTTTGGGACTGATCGGCGTGTGGCACGGCGGTGAGCGTACCGGGCGCACCCCTGGCTGAGCGAAGCGAGGGGCGGGGCTCAGGGTCGTCCCCGGGGTCGGAGGTGGTCGTTGTCACGAGTCGGTTCCTGCTCGATGTTCCGGGTGATCGTCGGGGTTCCGGGTGATCGGACGTGTCCGATGCTGATCAGGGCGTGAAGGTGACCGGCAGTCTCGCGGCCTTCGCCCCGGTCGGCGGCACCTGGAGGGTCTTGAGTGCGAACTCCAGGACCTCCTTGTAGACGGGCCCGCAGATCTGGCCGCCGTAGTAGCTGCCCTGGGTGGCGTTCTGGATCGCGCAGTAGACGGTCACCCGGGGGTTGTCGGCGGGGGCGAATCCCGCGAACGAAGACGTGTAACCGCGGTAGCGGCCGGTGGCCGGATCCACACGGTTGGCGGTGCCCGTCTTCCCCGCGACGCGGTAGCCGGGGATGCGGGCCTTGGTGCCGGTGCCCTCCTCGTCGTCCACGACGGACTCCAGCATCTGTGCCAGGGTCTTCGCCGTCTTCTCGCTCACGACCCTTGTCTTCTTGGGCTTCGGGGCCGGTGTGAAGCGGCCGTCGGCTCCCTTGGTGCCTCGTACGAGGGTCGGCTCGACGCGTACGCCGCCGTTCGCGATGGTCGAGTAGACGGAGGCCGCCTGCATCGCGTTGATCGACACGCCTTGGCCGAAAGGAATCGTGTACTGCTGCGAGGTCGACCACTTCTCGGCGGGCGCGAGGAGGCCCGCGGTCTCGCCGGGGAAGCCGAGCCCGGTGGGGCTGCCGATGCCGAACTTGCGCAGATACGAGTAGAGGACCCGGTTTGCCTCCTTCTGCGTCTTGCCGAGCTGGCCGGTCGCCAGGATGGTGCCGATGTTGCTGGACTTGGCGAGGACGCCGTTCAGCGTCAGATACCAGGTCGGGTGGTCGATGTCGTCCCTGAAGAGCCGGTCGCCGCGGTGCAGCCGGTTGGGCACGACCACATGCGTCCCGGGCGTGGCGACGTCCTCCTCGAGGACGGCCGCCATCGACATGACCTTGGCGGTGGAGCCGGGCTCGTACGCGTCCTGAAGGGCCGCGTTGCCGAGCGCCGCCGAACGGGCCTGTGAGAGGTCGTTCGGGTCGAAGCCGGGCGAGTTGGCCATCGCGAGGATCTCGCCGGTCCTGTTGTCCTGCACCAGCACGTAGCCGCGGTCCGCCTTGGACTCCTTCACCTGCTCGGTGATGGCGTTCTGCGCGGCCCACTGGATGTCGCGGTCGATGGTCAGCTCGACCTCGGAACCGGCCACGGCGGGCGTCTCGGTGCTGCCCGCGGTCGGGACCTGGTGGCCGCCTGCCTGGGCGTAGCGGATCTTGCCGTCCTTGCCGGACAGTTCCTTGTTCAGCTGCTGCTCGATGCCGCCGCCGCCCTTGCCGTCGGCGTTGACCCAGCCCAGTATCCCGGCGCCGAGGTCGCCGTTCGGATAGACCCGCTTGCTGCTGGGCTCCTGGAAGACGCCCGCCAGCACGTTCGCGGCCGTCTTGTCCTTCTCGGCCTTGTCGGTGAGCGTCTTCTTCAGGTCGTTGATCTGCGTCCAGACCTGGGGGGTCTGGCGACGGGCGAGCAGGACGTACTGGGTGCCCTTGGTCCGGAGCTTCCCGGCGAGCTCGGCGGGTTCCTTGCCGAGGATCGGGCCGAGCAGCGCGGCGGCCTGCTCGGGGGCGTCGGAGATCTTCGTCGCCTTCCGCGTGAACATCGTGGGGTCGGCCGTGATGTCGTTCGCGTCCACGCTGGCCGCCAGCTCGACGCCGTTGCGATCGGTGATCCCGCCGCGCTCGGCGGTCAGCGTGCGGCTGAGGTACCGGTTCTGTTCGGCCTTGGCCGAGTACACGCTCGCGTCGACCGCCTGCACCTGGAGCAGCCGCACCACGAAGGCGATCATCACGAGGGTCAGGCCGAGGCTGACCAGGCGGAGCCGGGGGCGGGGGCTGCCGAGCCGGATGCTGCGCGACCCCGGTGCACGCCCCGCGCGGGGCGGAGCCGGGCGACGAGCGGGGCGGGCGCCGGGTCCCGGGCGCCGGCTGCCGGGGCGTACGGGCCTGGCGGGCGACGGCACCCGACGACGCGGGGGTTCCTTGTCGGACATTTCCGTCACCTGCCGGGGGTCGTAGAGGGCCGGGTGGGTTTCGTGGACGGGGTGGGGG
>NZ_JAAKZY010000184.1 GCF_011045015.1 Streptomyces scabichelini
CCGGCCCCCCGGTTCGGCTCCTCCACCCCTCGCCGGCACATCCGGCCGGCCCCCCTTCCGGGCGAGCACACAGCGCAGGTCCTCGCCGAGACGGGCCGGAACCCCGAGCAGATCAAGAAGCTTTTCGACGCGGAGGTCGTGCGATGAACCGGCGTACCACGCGAAAGCCCTGCATGGCCGGCCGCAGGCCGGCGCGTGAAGGGAGCGGCACATGACCGACTACTGGCCCGCGGGACTGCCTCGCCGCCTCGACTACCCCGATGTCCCGCTCGGCGCGGTACTCGCCGGCTCGGCCCGCCGCTACCGCGACCGGGCGGCCATACGCGACGGCGACCAGGTTCTCACCTTCACCGGCCTGTACGAACAAGCTGCCGCGTTCGCACGCGGCCTCAGGGCGCGCGGCATACGGCAGGGCGACGTGGTCGCCCTGCACCTGCCCAACACCCTGTGGTTCGCCGTCGCCTACTACGGCATCACGCTCGCCGGCGCGACAGCGTGCCCGGCCAACCCCGCCCAGCCGGCCAGGGCCCTGCGCGCCCAGCTCGCCGACTGCTCCGCGGCGGCCGTGGTGACCCATCCGGGGCCGGCACCGGTGCTGGCCGAGGCGATCGACGGGCTGCCGGTCCGGCTGGTCGTCATCGTGCCGCCCAGCGCATCGGCCCCCGCCGACAGGCCGGATGACTGCGCACAGCTCTTCGGGAAGGCGGGCACCACCCTGGAGGCCCTCGTCGCAGGCCAGAGCACCCACCCGCCAGAGGTGCTGGTCCCCACCGACTCCGTCGCCCAGTACGGGTACACCGGCGGAACCACCGGAGCGCCCAAGGGAGTGCGCATACTGCACCGCAACATCGTCGCCAACACCATCCAGGTCGCCTGCTGGCGCTCCGGGGCGCTCCCCGGGCTCGACAGCGAAGGCGGTGTGGTGCTGAACCCCGTGGAGACCTCCGGCGACTACGCCCTGGCACCGGGTACCTACGCCACGCTGTGCATCTCGCCCTTGTTCCACGCCCTTGGCCTGATCAGCCTCAACTTCTTCCTCCTGTGCGGCGCCACCAATATCCTGAGCGGCCGCTTCGATGCGGAGTCGTACCTGGAGCAGGTGGAACGGCACCGGATCGCGTACATCCCGGGCGCCCCGGCGCTCTATCACGCCCTGCTGGCGACACCGGGCATCCGCACGCGGGACCTCAGCTCGGTCAAGGCCGTGGTGTCGGGCGGCGCCCCCATAGACACGCACTCGTTGGAGCGGCTGACAGAGGCCTTCCCCAACGCCGCCGTCATCGAGGGGTACGGCCTGACGGAGGCGACGGCGACCGTGTCCAGCGGCCCGATCGCGAAGGCCGGGCTGCGCAAGCCGGGCAGCCAGGGACTTCCCCTGTTCGACACCGAGCTGGAGATCAGGGACCCGCTGGATCCCGGCCGGAAGGTGCCGCGGGGCGAGCGCGGCGAGATCTGGGCGCGGGGCCCTCAGGTGGCCTCGGGCTACCTCGGCCGCCCGGACGAGACCGCCGCGCAGTTCGTCGACGGCTGGCTGCGCACCGGCGACACCGGCCACCTCGACGCGGACGGCTTCCTGTACGTCTCCGGCAGGTCGAAAGACATGCTCATCTACAAGGGCTACAACGTGTACCCGCGCGAGCTGGAGGATGTCCTCGGCGGACACCCGGCAGTGCTCCAGGCGTCGGTCGTCGGAAGGGCGGTGCCTGCCGTTGGCGAGATCCCCGTCGCCTTCGTGGTCCCCGCCGCTGAGCCGCGCGCGATGGCCGAGGAGCTGATGGAGTACGTCGCGGAGCGCGTGACGCCGTACAAGCGGATCAGAGAGGTCCGTTTCGTCGACGAACTTCCCGTGTCTCCGGCCGGAAAGGTGCTGAAAACCGAGCTCCGCCGCCTGGCCCGGACGCCTCGGGACCCGGGCGAACCCCCCTCGGGCACACAGGAAACCGGCACGCCGGACACGGCGGAAAGGCAGGTCTGACATGCGTGACGCGGTCATCGTGGACGCCGTACGTACCCCCGTGGGCAAGCGGAACGGCTCGCTCAGCGGTATTCACCCGGTAGACCTGTCCGCCGTAGCGCTGCGGGCCCTGGCCGAACGCAACGACCTGGACCCGGCGTTGGTCGAGGACGTGCTGTGGGGCTGCGTCTCACAGATCGGAGAGCAGGGCGGCTGCGTCGGCCGCTACGCCGTCCTGGCCGCCGGATGGCCTGAGGAAGTGCCGGGCGTCACCATCGACCGGCAATGCGGATCCTCGCAGCAGGCCGCGCAGTTCGCCGCCGCGGGAGTGATGAGCGGCCAGTACGACATCGTGGTCGCGGGCGGCGTGGAGTCGATGAGCCGCGTACCGCTGGGCTCCGGCCGCGAGCGGGGCCCCGGCGAACCCTTCGGCCCTGCCGTGCAGGCCCGGTACGGCGTCTCACGGTTCAGCCAGGGGCTGGGCGCGGAGGAGATCGCGCGGCGCTGGCGGCTGAGCCGGGAGCAACTCGACGCGCACAGCCTCCGGTCGCACGCCAACGCGGCGGCAGCGATCGACGAGGGGCGGTTCAAGTCCCAGATCGTGCCGGTGGACGTGACGGACGAGGACGGCTCCGTACGCACCGTCGACACGGACGAGGGAGTACGGCGGGGCGGCACGGCCGCCACGATGGCGGGTCTGAAGCCCGCGTTCACCGAGGACGGCGTGGTCACGGCCGGCAACTCCTCGCAGATATCGGACGGTGCCTCGGCGCTGCTGGTCATGAGCGGCGAGAAGGCCCGCGAACTCGGCCTGCGTCCGATCGCCCGCTTCCACTCCTTCGCCGTCCTCGGAGTCGACCCCGTGACGATGCTGACCGGCCCCATCCCGGCCACCGAGAAGGTCCTGAAGCGCGCCGGTCTGGGCATCGAGGACATCGGAGCCTTCGAGATCAACGAGGCGTTCGCCAGCGTGACCTGCGCCTGGCTCGCCGAGACCGGCGCCGATCCGGACCGGCTCAATCCCGACGGCGGCGCCATCGCCCTCGGCCACCCCCTGGGAGCCTCCGGCGCCCGGCTGACCACGACGCTGCTCCACCACATGCGAGCCACCGGCACCCGTTACGGCCTGCAGTCGATGTGCGAGGGCGGCGGCATGGCGAACGCCACCGTCCTGGAACTCCTTCCCCGCTGAGCCCGAGCCGCCGGAGCGGCCACGCGGCCCAAGCAGCCCGAGCCCTGGGGCCCGCTCGACAAGGCGCCCACAACCGAGGAGTGCGAAACGCCAATGGAACCAGACGAGTTCGACGCCGTTCTGGCGGCGGTGCGGGCCTTCGTGCGCGAGAAAGTGGTCCCGCGCGAGAACGAGATCGAGGAGAAGGACGAGATCCCGGCGGACCTCCGCGAGAAGGCCGCGGCCATGGGCCTGTTCGGCTACGCGCTGCCCCAGGAGTACGGCGGTCTTGGCTTCTCCATGACGGAGGACGTACGCCTCTCCCTGGAGATCGGCTACACCACGCCCGCGTTCCGCTCGATGTTCAGCATCAACAACGGGGTCGCCGGCCAGCTCCTGGCGAGTTCCGGCACCGAGGAGCAGAAGCGGCGCTATCTGCCGCGGATGGCCGCCGGGGAGTTGATCGCGGCGTTCACGCTCACGGAGGCGGAGGCGGGCTCGGACCCCAGCGGTATCAGGACCCGTGCCGTACGCGACGGGGACGGCGGCTATGTCCTGAACGGCAGCAAGCGGTTCATCACCAATGCCCCGCTCGCCGGTGTCTTCATGGTGTTCGCCCGCACCGGGCCGCAGAGCACGGGCGCCGAAGGGATCTCCGTCTTCGCCGTCGACGCGGACAGCCCGGGTCTCACTGTCGGTCCCCGGGACCACAAGATGGGCCAGTCGGGGGCCTTGAGCGCGGAGGTCTTCTTCGACGACGTACGCCTTCCGGCGAGTGCCCTCGTCGGAGAACGCGAAGAAGAGGGATTCCGCACCGCCATGCGATCACTGGCCAGGGGACGTCTGAGCGTCGCGGCGATGTGTGTGGGGCTGGCCGGGCGCATCCTGGACGAAAGCGTCGCGCATGCCTCGGTCACCCGGCAGGGCGGACGTCCCATCGGCGAGTTCCAGCTCGTCCAGGCCATGCTCGCCGAGTCGCACGCCGAGATGTATGCGGGCCGCGCCATGGTCCTTGAGGCGGCCCGCGCGTACGACTCGAGCGAGGACCGCAGGCTGGCGCCGTCCTCCACGAAACTGTTCTGCAGCGAGATGGTGGGCCGGGTGGCCGACCGTGCCGTCCAGATACACGGCGGCATGGGATACATGCGCGACGTTCCCGTCGAGCGCTTCTACCGGGACGTGCGACTGTTCCGCATCTACGAGGGGACGAGCGAGATCCAGAAGCTCATCGTGGGCAGGCAGTTGCTGCGGGAGCACGCGTGACGGGCGGCGCGGGCGGCCCCGTGAGCGAGGCGCGCGAGGCCACCGGGCCGTACGGGGAAGGGGACCGGCCGTCGCTGTGCGGTCGTGGGCCGGCAGGGGCCCGCCGTGAGCGACCGGACCTCAGGCGCGGCCGTGCTCGTGGAGGACGACGGGCCGGTACGGGTGCTGACGCTCCATCCGCCCGGGTGCCACGACGCCCCGGACCTGACCGCTCCGTCCTCCATCGCGGAGACCAAGCGGACCCTGGCGTCCTGGTCCGCGGAACTCGACGCCGTACTCGCCGAGGAGGTACGGGCACAGCCGCGACTGCTGGCCGGTGCGGACTTCGCCGAGGGCAGCGCCGCGTTCTTGGCCGGACGCGCTCCGCGGTTCACCGGACCGACCACGACGGAGTAGGCATGAGGCGGGCGGCGCGGGCCACAGCACCGACGCGTATGGCACAGCAGGTACGACAAGGTCGAGGAGAAACCTATGGCGAGGCCCGGCTTTCCTCCCCGGACCCTGAAGGGTGATCGGGTGAACGTGGCAGACGCCGAGCGGACGGAACGATCCGAACCGGAACCAAGCGGTCACGACGCGGCCAAGCCGGCCGGGCCACTGGCGGGCATCACGGTGGTGTCCCTGGAGCAGGCGGTGGCGGCTCCCATCTGCACCCGGACCCTCGGTGACTTCGGGGCTCGGGTGATCAAGGTGGAGAACCCGGAAGGCGGTGACTTCGCCCGGCACTACGACGACGTGGTGGGCGGCATGGCGGCGCACTTCGTATGGGTCAACCGGGGCAAGGAGTCGGTCACGCTGAACCTGAAGGATCCGGCCGGGATGGCGGTACTCCACCGGTTGCTCGACCGCGCCGATGTGATGGTCTCCAATCTTGCTCCCGGTGCCACGGCGAGGCTCGGAATCGCGCCCGCCGACCTGGCCGTCAGCCATCCGGAACTCATCGCCGTGGAGATCGACGGCTACGGGCCGGGAGGCCCGCTGTCCCACAAGCGCGCTTACGATCTGCTGGCCCAGGCGGAGTCGGGCGCATGCGCGATGACAGGCTTTCCCGGTGCGCCGGCCAAGCCCGGCCCGCCGATGGCCGACGTGTGCACCGGCCTGTATGCCGCGTTGTCGGTTCTGGCGCTGCTCTGCGGCAAGGAGCGTGGCCATGGTCGCGGCGGCGCCGCGGTCGCGGTGAGCCTGTTCGACACGATGACGGAGTTGATGGGGTATCAGCTCACCTACACGCTGCACACGGGTGTGGACCAGCAGCCGGTCGGCATGGGCTCGCCCGCGGTGGCGCCGTACGGCGCCTACCGCACAGCGGACGGCCAGACCGTCGTGCTGGGCACGACGAACGACCGCGAATGGCGGCGCTTCGCGCGTGACCTTCTCGGCCGGCCCGACCTGGCCGACGACGAACGCTTTCGTACCGCCTCCGGCCGGGTCGCGCACCGAGAGTTCCTGGACAAGGAGATCGCCGACTGGTGCGCACGCCATGACCTGACGCAGGTGCAGAGCGACGCGGATGCCGCAGGCATCGGGAATGCCCGGTTCAACACACCGAGCGAGGTCATAGCCCATCCACATCTGCTGGCCCGCGACCGGTGGCGCCGGATCGACACACCTCACGGTCAGGTACCCGCCCTGCTTCCACCTCCGGTCATCGCCGGCTACGAGCCACCGATGGGTGGGATCCCCGCACTCGGTCAGCACACCGACGCCCTGCTCACCGAACTCGGCGTCACCGAGGACGACATCGCCGTGCTGCGCGCACAAGGCACGGTGGCCCCGACCCCTCGCTGAGGTGCCGGATCCATGCCTTGACGGCGCCATCGGCATGACCCTCGGCGGTCGCAGCGCGTACGAAGACCGTGGGCGATGCTGCCACATTCGCCGCCAGAGAGACCGCAATGCCGAGGAGGAAGCCAGCCACACTACCGTCCGTACCCGACGCCCCTCACTGCGGGATGAGTTGAGCAGCCCCACCGTCGCCAGCGACAAGGGCCCATCCACCGACAACGGCCACAGCGTCGCACTCACCGCATCCGCCCCACCCTGCAAGGCAAAAGCCCGCTGATGCACATACGAGGCATACGCAGCCACCGACGCCACCACCAGCGCCCAACCACGCCGCACCCACACCTCAAACCCGACACGGATACCGGCATTCGACGGAGCGTCACGGAGGTCTGCAGATACGTCGCGCACTGTTTCGCCCGGGGCGCTCACCGAGAACCATTCCCACGGTGGCGCCGCCGGGGCATCTTCGGCACCGCTACCGTCCCGGAAAGCACCAGCTCACGGCCAGTGTGGGACCGCACAGATGCTGTCGGTGCCACCCCGGGGGCACCAGATCACATTCTGGGTTCTCGCAGGTCAGGGCGATATTAGCCCTGCCTGTGGAACTACCTCTGGTGCACAGAAAGTCAGCCAACGAGGAAGATCACCTCTCGTCCGCGGCATGCCCTCACGTGGCATTGCCGCAGGTGAGGGGCGTGCCGCAGCGGTCTTGGGATCCCGTTGGCGTCGTGCGCAGGTTCGAACCATACGGGGTAGCTGACAGCAAGCACTTCCGTCACGCTCTGCCATACAGACCGTTTAGGGGATGCGCTCCTTCATGACGGCTTCGTGCGCGGCGGCCGCTCATCGCGATCGCATCTACGCCCCGCCGTCCCCTCGGCCCGCCAGCCAGGTCAGCAACCTCACCATCGCCTGGAGCTGCCGCTTTTACACGCACTGCGGCATGCGGCCGGTCTGCGACGGCGACGGACGCACAGATGAATCTCGCCTGGCAGCAGCAGCCCCTCACGGCCGACGACAGCATGAACCTCGACTCCGCCTATCCCCGCGACCGGTCAAACGCAGCCCGAGCCGCCTGCATCGAAGTGATGCGCCATCACCTCTGAGGACGGAGCCACCCGTGATACCGCTCGTGCGGTCTCCCGGAGCGGCGGATCACCACACGGCGCTCAGACGTCGGCTTGCCTGTGCGGCCGTGGAATGGTGATCACCATGGGGCGAAGGGGAATCGCGTCTGCCTGGGCGAGGCGCAGCGCTTGGGCCTGCAGATCGGATAACAGTGTTTCGCGCTCCAGCTTCTTCGCCCGCGTCCTGCGGCTGTCCTTCTCGGCGCCCAGAGCTCGACTGGGTACCAACCGACGAGGTAGATGCCCACGTCCGTCATTGCCTCGGGAAAGCATCGTCCTGCCAGTTGCTCTGCCTGCGAGGTGGCGAGGCCTGGATTCCAGGATCCCTTGACCTCGATGACGAGTTTCACGGGCCCGCCGGGAGTGGAGCCGAGTTCGTCGCCGGGTGAAGACAAGGCGTCGATGAGGATGTCGGTACGATCACCTGCGCCGTATGCATCGGTGGGGTGAATCAGCACCTCCCGGTTCACCGCGACACGGTGCCCGCCCAGCCGCAAGGTCAGTTCGTGGGCGAGGTAGGCGCACAGGGCTGCTTCAGGCTTGGGGCGCCAGGCCTCTGGGACGGACTCGGCGTCCGTGGTCGAAGTAGGCTTCGTCCGAGAACGCTTGCCGGGTGTCCGGTCCCACAGCAGCTCACCGTGTGAGGGAAGCTCGCTGCCTACTTGGTCCAGGACTTCGTACACGGCGTCGAGGAGATCCGTACTTGTACGGATCACGCGCCGGGCAGGGTCCTGCAGGACTCGTATGACGTCTTCCAGACGCACCTGACTCCAGGTCGCGGCGGCGTGTTGCTTCGTTGCCGCGACGAAGGCCGCGGCGACGGAAAGGCGGTCGGGATACTGGTCCGACAGGTGTCGCAGCTGGCGGACGGCCTCCGCGGTGGCCCGTCGGCTCAGCTCCCGAGGCAGTCCGTCTCTCCACTGGTCGCTGAGCCACAAGTACAACCCCACAAGCTCGGCCTCATTGAGGGAACCCTGGATCTGCTTGTGGATTTCAGTCTGGGCACACGCCTCGGCCAGGCTGCGGCCAAGATCCGTGTCGGGTGCCGTGAATGCTTTCACACGGGGCCAGTTCGCCTCGGCATCGGTCTCCAGTAGGACGTGGGCGGCCAGCACGGCGACTTTTACGGCGCCGGGAGTTTCCGGATGCTTGTGGAGCGCGGCGTCGATGATGCCGCTCGCGGTAGTGCTGCCCGCCGCCAGGAGGGCCCCCAGCAGGCTGTGCCAGGTGCGCAGCGCAGCGTCTTGTGCCACGTCGCCGTCAGGCAGGTTCAGTGATCCGCCCTGGGTTGCCTGTCCACCCTGTTGTTCCCGGCTATCTGCTCTCGGTCCGGCTTCCAGGCAGGTCTTGAGCTCGAGGACGAGGCTCTCCATGGCTGAGCGCAGCTCCGTGGCCCAGCGCGGGTCGACGGCGCTGACCTCAATGGGCTGCCGAGATTGTGCGAGTGCCGCTGGCACCAGTTCGGTGATGCGGCGGGCCAGGGACTCGGCTGCTGCTCAACGATGGTGGCGCGTGTCTTGTGATGGCGAGGGGAATGGCACCGCCCTAGTACGCCATGATCCGCCAGCTGACGCGCCGGACGATGACGCCGTCGCGGTGGAGCCAACGCACTCCCCCACCGGAGGTGAGCACCATGGCTCCTCGCACTCCCGAGCGCGGTCGTCTCTACCGGCGCTGCGGCTGCCGCCGGCCCGACGGTCGGCAGTTCGGCGCGGCCGGTCCGAAACTCAAGGGCCGTTCCCCGCACGGTTCGTGGGCCTTCGCCGTCGACCTGCCATCCGCCGACGGCAGACGCAAGCCCCACTGCCGCAGCGGCTTCCCCACCCGCAAGGCCGCCCACGCGGCCCTGGAGCGCGCCCTGGCATGCGACCGCACCGGCCTGTACGTCGACGAGGACCTCATCCTCGCCGCCTACCTGACCGACTGGCTGCGCACCAAGGATGCGCACCAAGGAGGAGACGCTCAAGCCCACCACGTTCGTCCGCTACCGCGACCACGTCCGCGCCGACCTCATCCCCTCCCTCGGACGCATCACCCTCCAAGGCCTGCGACCGCGCCACATCACCGCCTGGCAGGAGGCCGAGCTCGCCCGCGACCGGGGGCGGACGACCATTTACCGGATCGGCGCCACCCTCTCCAGCCCGCTCGGCCCGGCCGTGCGTGCCCAATAGATCGCCGACAACCCGTGCCGACATGCGATGACACCGCGGCCCGCGACCCAGGAACGAATCTGCTGGAACCCCACCCAGGCGGCCGCCTTCCTGCGGCACAACCACACCCACTACGGCGACCAGGTCGCGAACCTGTGCGAGCTGCTGCTCGGCACCGGGATGCGCCGCGGCGAGGCCCTCGGCCTGCACTGGACCGACGTCCACCTGCCCGAGAAGACCCTGCTGGTGCGGTGGAACCTCACGGCCGTCAACAACAACCGGCCCTACCTCGGCCACCCGAAACCCAAGGCGAGCCGGAACCGGGTGAGCCTGTCCCCGCGCGTCGCCACCGCGCTGGAGCGCCAGGCCGCCCTAGCCCGGGCCGGCCAGCCCTCGGGCACCCCTCTGGAGGGCCTGGTGTTCTGCCAGCCAGACGGCTCCCCGCTGCGCCCGCAGGTCATCCTGTCCGAGCTGCGCCACCGCTCTGAGGAGCTCGGCCTGCCCCGGATCGGGGTCCACGACCTGCGCCACTCGACGCTGTCCACCACCGTCAACCTCTACGGCCACCTGCTACCCCACGCCGCCCGCGACGCCGTCACCGCCATCGACAAGGCCCTGACACGCGCCGACCGTAAACACCGCCACCAGACCGGCCCGGCATCAGAAGATCACGCCGCCTGAGACCGGCCGCCGGGCGGCCACGGTTTGCCATCACGCCGCCATCACGTGTCACACCTGCTGCCCGCTTTCGGCGGCCAGAAGCTGGCGATCGCCGTCGTGGAGGAGCAGCGCCTGCACCTGCTCGCGCAGCGCGGCTACTCGAAGCGCTTCCTCGCCGGCTTCGAAGGGACCCCGCTGCATGCCCGGCTGCCGGTGACGGACGCGCTGACCTCCGGGGCCCCGCTGTTCGTCGAGACCCCGGAGGAGCTCCTCGAGACCTAACCCGGGACCCTGGTCGGCCACTCGAACTCCTGGGCGTTCCTGCCGTTGATCGCCTCCAACCGCCCGGTCGGCGCCTGCATGCTCGCCTTCGACGACGTCCACCGGTTCCCCGACGAGGAGCGCGGCCTCCTCACCGCGCTGGGCGGCCTGATCGCCCAGGCTCTCGAACGCGCCAAGCTCTACGACGCCGAATTCGCCCTCGCCCGCGGCCTGCAGAACGCGCTGCTGCCCCACCGGCTGCCCACGCTGCCGGGCCTCCGCGTCACCGGGCGCTATGTTCCGGGCACCAGGGGGATGGACATCGGAGGCGATTGGTACGACGTCATCCCCGTCGGTGACGAGGTCGCGTTGATCGTCGGGGACGTCGAGGGACACAACGTGGCCGCCGCGGCCGCCATGGGACAGCTACGCAGCGCGATGCGGGCCTTCGTCACCGCCGGCCATCGGCCGAGCGACGTCCTCGCCAGTACCAACCGGCTCCATATGGACCTCGACCCCGCGCTGCTCGCCAGCTGCTGCTACGCCCTCCTCCACCCCCGTTCGGGGGTCGTGCGCATCGTCCGCGCGGGTCACTGCCCGCCCCTGCTGCGTCTGCCCGACGGACACACCGAAATCCTGAACATACCGGGCGGCCCTCTGATCGGGGTCGAGGCAATGCCCGACCTTCCGGAGTCGGAGCTGCACCTCGCGCCCGGATCGATCCTCGCCCTGTACACCGACGGGCTGGTGGAGAGGCGTGACTCGGCCATCGGTTCCGGAATCGACAGGCTCCGGGCCTCCCTGGCCCGCATGGGCGGGGACAGCCTGGAGGATCTGGCTGATGGGCTGCTGCAGGATGCCTGCCGGTCCACGGACAGGATGGACGACATCGCACTCCTGCTCACCGAGTACACCCCTTGACCAGTCCCTGACGCCGCTGTCAGGTGCCCCAGATCTTCCGGTACGCCTCCCGGTAGCCCGACGGGTCCCAGGTCGTGGCACCGTCGCTGTTGTCGGCCGTGGTGATGTGGACGGGGGCTACATATCCGCTGGCGGGACGGCCGGAGAAGGCTCGGTTGAACTCGTCGACGATCTGCCAGCCCTGCAGGGACAGCGGCTCGGGCACGGTGGCCGCCTGGTACTGCTCGCTGATGATGCGCTGGAAGGCGGAGGGGTCGCCGTCTCCGGCGCCGATGTTGAAGGGCGGTCCGGAACCCTTCTTGCCGGCCGCGCGGAAGGCCGGGGCGGCATCGGCGAAGTAGAGGTCGTTGATGGCGACGGAGTGGGTCCACCTGTTCTGGAACCGGGAGAGGAGCGAGGAGATCTCCCGTGGGGTGCGGCTGCTCGCGTCCGGGATCGGGATGTTCTCGTACGCCAGCAGCTTCACGCCGGAGCAGGTGACGAGCTCCTTCCTGATCAACTCGGACTTGTTCTTGGCGAAGGGGATCGAGGCGTCGGTGAAGACCACGACCCCGGCGTGGCCACCCGAGTTCGAGACGACCCATTGCGCGCTGACTCTGGCCACGTCCTCGACGTTGGTGGTGACGTTGGTGAACAGCCTGGGCCGCCGGCTGGGGCCGGGGGAAGCGACCGCGTGCCAGCCGACGAGCGGGATGCGTGCCGCATTGGCCCGCGAGACCTGCTGCGAGGTCGAGCTGGGGTCGAAGCCGCCGATGACGATGCCCGAGGGCTTGAGGGCCACGGCCTCGCTCATCGCCGCCTGGATGCCGGCGGGGGTACCGCCACCGTCGATCACCCGGACGTTCCAGCCGATGACCCGTGCGGCTGCGCTCACGCCTTTCGCGGCGCCCGCGACGCCGGGATTGGTCATGGCCTGGGCGACGTAGACGATGGTCTTGCCGGACACCGCCGGCGGGCCGCTGGTCGGTCCGTTCCAGGGGACGTCGGTCTTCTCCGCCTGTCTGACGGCGGCCTGGGCCCTTGCGTGGGCCGCAGGGCAGCCGCTCGGTCCCGTGGTGGAGCCCTCCGGGGCGCTCGACGAGCCGCGTTCGCAGCCGGCAAGGACGGTTGCCGCAGCCAGCAGGGCGGTGGCGACGGACCGAGCCTTGAGCGCGCCGGGGGTGGCTTTGCGGTTGCAGTGCACGGGAGCTCCTCGCGGAGATGAGCGGGAGGATGCGGCCGGGAGCACTCGGGTGGTGCCCATGACGTCGTTCATGGAGGGGCGCCCGCTGCGCCACCGTCCTGCGTCGGGGAGGACGGCAGCTCCGGCGGTACGGCAGGCGAATCGCGGGCCGCGACGGTGCCGGTGCGCAGGCGGCGCGCGGAGTAGCCGGCCAGGCCGACGGCGATGAGCAGGGTGCCGCCGTGGAACAGCGGGACCGTCCAGAAGTCGGCGCCCATCTGGCCGATGCCGGTGAGGCCCACGGCGAGGACAGCGACGGCGACGAGGGTACCCATCGCATTGGGGCGGCCGGGTTTGATCGCGGTGGAGCCGAGGAGGGCGCCGACGAAGGCGGGCAGCAGGTAGTCCAGTCCGACGCTCGGATTGCCGATCTGCTGCTGGGACGCGAGCAGTACACCGGCGAAGCCGACGATCAGCCCCGAAGCGGCGAACGCGTAGACGCTGTACCTGCGGGTCGGGATGCCGACGAGGTCGGCCGCGCGCGGGTTCGAGCCGACGACGTACAGATACCGGCCGAGCGGCAGCCGCTCCAGCACCACCCAGAGGACTACGGCGAGGGCGAGCACGTAGAAGGCGGGGACCGGAAGGCCGATGAACCTGGAGTCGTAGATGTCGGTGAAGCCGGCCGGGAGGCCTTGCGGGCCGGGGACGATCCGGCCGCCGCCGGTGATCCAGCCGGTCACGGCGTACATCATGCTGCCGGTCCCGAGAGTGGCGATGAAGGAATCGATCCGGCCGAACTCGACGATGACGCCGTTGAGGACGCCAACGACCGCCCCTCCGCCGATCACCGCGAGGCAGACCAGCGGCCAGGGCCACCCGACGTTGACGACGAGCTGCATCACCATCACGTGCGCCAGGCCGAGGCCGTAGCCGATGGAGAGGTCGAACGCGCCGGTCACGATGGGGACCATGGCGGCGAGCGCGAGAACGGCCGGGATCGACTGGTTGGAAAGGATCGAGTCGACGGTGTCCCGGGTGGGAAAGGTACGCGGCAGGGTGAAGGAGAAGATCAGGAAGAGCAGGGCCGTGAGTGCCAGAAGGCCGTAAGCACCGATGAGGTGCCCACCCGGGCCGGGCAATCGGGCCGGGAGACCGGGCCTGCCTCGTCGGCCGAGTCCGCTCAGTCGGCCCTGTCGATGCGGTCGCGGCCGGGGCGAGGGGGTCACGGGTTCGACGCGGTTCCGGAGGGGGGCATGACCGAAGCCGCACGGGTGAGCCCGGGGACGGTGAGGGCCGGACCGCTCATCTCGGCCGTCACGGACCCGCGGGCGAAAACCAGCGCGCGCCGGCACACGTCCACGACCTCCTGGAAGTCGGTGGAGATGAGCAGGACCGCAAGGCCGCCGGCCAGTGCCTCGTCGAGCAGGCGGTGGACCGCGGCCTTGGCGCCTACATCCACGCTCGCGGTCGGCTCCTCGAGGATGAGCAGACGCAGGCCCACCCGGAGCCACCGGCCGATCATGACCTTCTGCTGGTTTCCGCCGGACAGTGTGGCGATGGGGGCCTCGCTGTCGCGGGGGCGCACCGTGAACCGTTCGATCAGGGTGGCGGCCTCGGCACGTTCGCGGCGGGGGCTGATCCAGCGCAGCGTCGGCAGGCCTCCCGCCCGGGGGTTGGCCAGGAAGTTCTCCCGTACGGTCAGCTCGGCGAGGCAGCCCTCCCGCTGTCTGTCACCGGGTACGAAGGCGACACCGAGTCCGACGGCTTGGACGACCGTACGGGGACTGTACGGGCGTCCGCCGAGAAGGGCACGTCCGTCGAGGACGGGCCGGGAACCCGCGAGGGCTCGGCCCAGGTCCCTGTGTCCGGCGCCCGAGAGGCCAACCAGGCCCAGGGCTTCCCCGGCCCTGAGCTCCAGGCTGACCGGTCCCGCGTCGGCGGTCCGTACGCCGTCGAGGGTCAGGACGGCCGGGCCGGGGACCGGGGCCGTGGCGGGGTGGCGGTCGGTCAGCTCCTCGCCGACGATGTCGTGCACCAGACGGGCAGGGCTCCGGCCCGCCAGTGCGCCGTGGCTGACGAGACGGCCGTCGCGCAGGACGGCGAAGGTGTCGGCGACCTCGTACACCTCGTCCAGACGGTGGCTCACATAGAGGATGCAGTGCCCCCTGTCGCGCAGTGCGTGCAGGACACGAAACAGCCGGGCGCAGTCCGCGGCGGGGAGGCGGGCGGTCGGCTCGTCGAGGACGATGAGCTTCGCCCGAGTCGCCAGTGCTCGTGCGATGGCGACCAGTGAACGCTCGGCCGGGGCGAGCCGGGCGATCGGTGCGTCGGGATCGAGGTGTCCGGCGACGATGCGCAGGGCCTCGGCGCAGTGCTCTCGGTTCCGCCGCCAGGAGATCAGGCCGGCGCGCCGCGGATACCCGGCGCTCAGGGCGATGTTCTCGGCGACCGTCATCCACTCCACCAGACCGAGATCCTGGTGGATGAAGGACATGCTGCGGGATGCGGCATGACTCCCGAGCGGGTGCCCGTCCACCGTGATCCGCCCTGCGTCGGCGTGGTGGACGCCGGCGAGCACCTTGATGAGCGTCGACTTTCCGGCTCCGTTGGGACCGAGAAGGGCGAGGACGCTGCCGGCGTGGACGTCCAGGTCGACCCCGGCCAGCGCGAGGGTCCCGCCGAACCGCTTGGCGAGCCCGCGGACGCGGACCAGAGGTTCCACGGACATCTCCGGTGATCGGCCTGGCGAGTTGTTCCCGACTGTCATGAGAGATGCTAGCCGGACATATAGCTAGATATCAGACATTTGCCGTCTCTCGTGCCCCCAACGGCTCAGTGCCGCGCTCGGGTCTCACGCACCGTCGAGCCCGCATTCGGCCCAGATGACCTTGCCCTCCGGGGTGTAGCGGGTACCCCAGCTCTGTGACAGCTGCGCGACGAGGAAGAGGCCGCGGCCGCCCTCGTCGGTGGTGGCCGCCCGGCGCAGGTGCGGGGCGGTGTTGCTGGTGTCGGAGACCTCGCAGACCAGGGTGCGGCCGTGGAGCAGCCGTACTCTGATGGGCCCGGCACCGTGGCGGATGGCGTTGGTGACCAGCTCGCTGAGCATCATTTCCGCGGCGAACGCGGCTTCGTCGAGCCCCCAGTCGGCCATCTGCCGGGTGGCGGAGGCGCGGACCTCGCTGACGAGTGCCGGGTCGGCGGGCAGGTCCCAGGTGGCGATCCGATCCGGGTCGAGGGCGTGGGTGCGGGCGACGAGCAGAGCGACGTCGTCATACGGATGGGCGGGCGCCACGGTGTCCAGGATCGCCTGACAGGTGTCCTCGGGCGAGCGCTCTGGATGGTGGGCCAGGGCCCCGCGCAGCTGGTCGAGGACGACGTCGACGTCTCGGTGCCGGTCCTCGATGAGTCCGTCGGTGTAGAGGACCAGTTGGCTGTCTTCCGGGAGGTGGATCTCGGCGGTTTCGAAGGGCAGGCCACCGAGGCCGAGAGGGGGTCCGGCGGGCAGGTCGGGGAACGACACGTTGCCGTCGGGGTGCACCAGCGCGGGCGGGGGGTGTCCGGCGCGGCCCATGGTGCACTGTTGCGAGGTCGGGTCGTAGATGGCGTACAGACACGTCGCACCGATGGTGCCGACGCCGTCGGAAGCGGGGTCCTCCCGGTCCAGGCGTCCCACGAGGTTGTCGAGGTGGGTGAGCACTTCGTCCGGGGGAAAGTCGAGTTCGGCGAAGCTGCGTGCGGCGGTACGCAGCTGGCCCATCGTGGCGGCGGAGAGCATGCCGTGGCCGACGACGTCGCCGACGAAGAGGCCGATGCGGGTGCCGGACAGTGGGATGACGTCGTACCAGTCTCCGCCGACGTCGGACTCGGCGGGCAGGTAGCGATGGGCGACCTCGACGGCGTCCTGGTCGGGTAGACCGTGCGGGAGCAGGCTGCGCTGCAGGGCCAGGACCATGGTGCGTTCGCGCGTGTAGCGCCTGGCGTTGTCGATGGACAGCGCGGCGCGGGTGGCGAGTTCCCGGGCCAGCGAGCGGTCGTCGTCTCCGAAGGGGGCGGGGTCCTGCGAGCGGTAGAAAGAGGCGACGCCCAGGACGACACCGCGGGCGACCAAGGGCACCGCGATGAGGGAGTGGACGTGGCTCGGCAGCTGTTCGGTGTGCTCGGGATCCTGCGCGAGCCAGCCCGCGGCGACCTTCAGGTCCGGTTCCAGCACTGCCTCCCCGCTGGTCAGACACCGCAGCTGAGGCGCGGTCGGGCCATAGTCGACCTGCTTGCCGACGGGGTGGAAGGGACAGTCGTCGCGGATGCCGTGGACCACCGTACGGCGCAGGTCACTGCGGGGATCGGCGGACTCCTCGCCGCGCAGTACGGGCTCGGGCAGGTCGATGGTGACGAAGTCGGCCAACCGCGGCACCGCTGTCTCGGCGAGTTCCTCGGCGGTGCGGCGCACGTCCAGGGTGGTGCCTATGCGGGTGCCGGCCTCGGACAGCAGCTCCAGGCGGCGTCGCGCGGCCAAGGCGTACATCCCCACCTGCGGCTCCCCCACCATCACGAGCCCTCTCGCGGGAAGCGGGGAGTCGCGGTGACCGTCCGTCGCGCCGTCGACGTCGGCGGTCGTGACGCCCTCGCCGCCCGCGGCGACCTGGCCGGGTGCCGTGACGGAGAGATGCCCGGGCGCCGCGACGCCGGGAACGGCCCCGGACGTCAGGGGGGCGAGGGCGACGGCAAGCTCGGCGGGGAGGACGGCCTCGATGGCGATGCCCTCCACTCCGGAGGCGCTGGTCATCGGTCGGCTCACGAGCGTGACTTGCCAGCCGTCGGGCAGGGACACCTCGACCGCGGCCCGCTGCGCGCGGGAGATCAGTTCGGCGGCCTGCTCGATGATGATCGCCCGGTCACGGGGGTGCAGTTCGAGGGCCAGTTCGTCCACGCCGATGCTGCGGTAAAGGCCAACGGCGGCTTCGGCTGCGGTGTCCTGGTACGCCCGCAGCAGAGCGTGCTCACGCGCGGAACTCTGCCCCAGCAGCCGCCGCTCGATAGCCTCGGCCGCCCTGCGTATCACGATGTCCAGCTCCGGATCCTCGGCGCTGCGCGGATAGCCGAAGCACAGGACGCCCTCGATGCGGCCGCTGAGCGGGTCGCGGACAGGAAGCGCGCGGCAGGCGCTGCCCTGGGAGCGCTCGGCGAAGTGCTCGGCACCGTAGACCCGGATGAGTTGCCGCTCCGCCAGGGCAAGACCGATGCCGTTGGTACCGGCGACCTGCTCGGCGAACACGAATCCTGGGACGCTCTGGATCGCCGGGAGGCTTCGGGCCAGCGACGTCTCTCCGAAACGCCGCAGGAGAACCGTCCCGCTCGCATCGGCAACGGAGATGTTCATCGCGCTGCCGGCAAACAGGAGCTGCAGCCGGTCGAGCACCGGCACGGCCGCGTGGACGAGCCGGGCGTCCGGATCGAAATCCTCCCGGAAGGGAAGGTCGGACTGGTCCGGCGACAGCCCCATGGACCGGCACCGCTGCCAGGAATTCAGGATCGACGTGCGCACACCCGCCTCGACCGGCTCGCCCTGCAGGAACCGCTCACGAAAACGGGCGGGACCCCTGCCCTCTGTCGCACGCCCCGTGGGTATTGGTTCACCGCCGGACCGAACCACGCTCAGCCTCGCTCACACCTTAGATAGTCCACATTTCGGAATTATCCGATATCGACGAGGATACGGGCATCAGGGATATGAGTCACGGTTCGTAAGATCTCTCACGCACGGTAACCGGACTGGTCCGTTGTCACAGGATGGCGACGGGGATTACAGGCGAGCCCGTCCCGCCCGGGACGTTCAGCGGTGCCACGACGAGCAGGAACTTATGCCGCCCCGCCTAGGCGGTCGCTGCGGAGAGCTCTTCAAGGTCGAGGTTGTCCAACAGCGGCACCCCCATCGCGTCCACCGCCAGCGCGTGGACCGGCGAATGCACGCCGTCCACGGGCTAGGGCCGTACATCGCTGTCGCCGTCCCCGCCGAGCAGCGCGATGCCACGCTCGGCCAGCAGCGGTACGGCGTCCACCTGGAAGCCGGCGCTCGCCGTGTCGGGGTCCCAGGAACCGAGTTCCCCGCGGCGACGGACATGCCCGGAGCGCATCAGCACCGCGTCGCCCTCGCCGATCGTCACATCGAGCGCCTTCTCCGCAGCGATGATGTCGTTTGCGTGCACCGCTTGTCCCGGCTCCAGCCAGCGGATCCCGACGACGGCGGGGAAGGCGAGGAGCACACCGGTCGTGACGAGGGGCCCGAGCGCCGACACCGCACCGAAGCGGGCGCCTGAGGCATCGACGAGCTCGTGTGCCGTCCGGCCGTCGTAGAGCTACCCCCGGTAGGCGATGTGACACAGTGCGTCGAGGTGGGTGACGCCCTTGCCGTGGTAGTCGGCGCCGATGAAGTCCTTGAAGGCGGAGGGTTCCGGACTCTCCACGTCACCGAGGTCGGTCATGTGGTGCAGGGCGGGCTTGCGGTTGTCCGGGCCGGCCCGGGTGTTCCAGGGCACCGCCATCTGGACGACCCTCCCGGACCGCACTCTGTCCGTGGCCCGCCGCCCGCCGCACGCGGTCCGCGGTCACCCGGTTCCAGGCACTGTGGTCGGCCGCGACACCTCGATCTTCATGAACCTGCTGGACAACGGTCTGCGCGGTTACACCGATCCAAGCTACGGCGGCTGGGGCGGACGCAACGGACCCGACACCGACCCGAGCGGCCAGTCGTCCACGAACCGTGCTGCAAGCCGCTGGTTCGGCGCCGCTCAGCTGGACTTCGCCGCCAGGCTCAAGTGGACCGTCACTCCTAAGCACTCCAAGGTGAACCACGAACCGACCGTCGAGGTGACCGGGCCGCTGAACCGGACCGTCGCCCGCGGCCAGTCAGTCGTTCTCAACGGACTCTCCCATGACCCAGACGGCGACCGGTTGACCAGCACGTGGTGGGAATACAGCGATGCGGACACCTACCCGGGCACCGTTGCGCTCACCCAGACCTCACAAGCGCGCCGACAGATCGCGAAGCTCAACGTGCCCCAGGACGCGGTGCCCGGCCAGACGATTCACCTGATACTGCAGACAACGGACAACGGCTCACCGGCGCTCACCTCATACCAACGTGTGGTGCTCACCGTGAAGGGCTGAAACCGGCGGAACGTGCACACAGCCGGGATTACGTCCGCCGGACCGGCCGCGCGGCCGCCGGTGGCTGGGTGCGACATCCGGCGGCCGAAGGCGCCGCCGGGCAGGGTGAGCATCAGCAGGGTGGCGGCTCGGGCGCGGCGGGTGCCCAGGTCCAGGTCCGCGGGGCCTTCGGGTAGGTAGGGCACGTTGGGCACCCATCGCTTGACCGTCCCGCGGGCGTAGCGGCTGGTGTGGCGCGTGACGTCGTGGTTGGACAGCACCCAGGTGGCCGGCGCGCCGACGCCGTTGAGCATGGCGAGGGAGTCGTCGATGACCGTGCGGAGGTCCTTGGCGTCCCAACTGGCCATGAAGAAGTCGAAGTTGAACGCGGTGTGCAGGCCGCCGGGGCGAACGTAGGCAGCGAGGCGTTCGGGGGTGTCGGCCCAGGCTTCGGCGACGAAGGCGCGGTCGCCGTCGAACTCGTCGGCGATCTTGCGCCAGGTGCGGTAGATGTCGTGGACGTCGTCGCGGTCCCAGTGCGGGTGCTCGACATGGGCGACGTGCTCCCCGTCCGCCGCGCCCGTCAACGTGTATGGCAGATCGGGCAGTTCGGAGTCCTTGGTGAGTCCGTGGGCGACGTCGATGCGGAAGCCGTCGACGCCCCGGCTGAACCAGAACCGCAGGATCGACTCGAACTCGGCCGGGACGTCGGGGTCCTGCCAGTTGAGGTCGGGCTGTTCGGGGGCGAAGAGGTGGAGGTACCACTCGCCGTCGGGCAGCCGGGTCCAGGCGGGGCCGCCGAAATTGGGTGCCGATCATCGCTGACACCTGGGTCTCCGATCACTACGGAGATCCACATGCCGAAGTCCACCCCAACCACCCCAACCACCCCCAC
>NZ_JAAKZY010000185.1 GCF_011045015.1 Streptomyces scabichelini
GGGGGCAGCAGGGGCGGGGCGGGAACCGGAGTTCGCCGCAGTCGGCGCAGGCCTGGATGCGGAGTTCGCCCCGGGCGGCGTACTCCCAGAAGGGGGCGCCGTCGTCATCGAGGACGGGGGACAGGAGTTCTCCCGGCATCGTCATCTCCTCAGTTCCGTAGGAGGATCGCGGAGGTCGGGACGCCCTCACCCGCCGTGACCAGGCAGGTCGCGGCGTCCGGGACCTGGGCGGTGCTCGTGCCCCGCAACTGCTTCACGCCCTCGTTGATCAGGTTGAAGCCATGGACGTACGCCTCGGAGAGCCCGCCGCCGCTCGTGTTGACCGGCAGCCGTCCGCCGATCTCCAGGGCCCCGCCCTCGGTGAAGGCGCCGCCCTCGCCTCTCCCGCAGAAGCCGTACCCCTCCAGGGAGAGCGGGATGAGCGCCGTGAAGGCGTCGTAGATCTGGGCGACGTCCGTGTCGTGGGGCCCGAAGTCGGCGTGTTTCCACAGGTGCCGGGCGGCGGTCCAGGCCGGGCCTGTGAGCGGGTCGTCGTTCCAGTAGTTGACCATGCCGTGGTGCTGGGCGGGCAGGCCCTGGGCGGCGGAGTGGACGTACACGGGTGTCTGCCGGCAGTCGCGCGCCCGCTCCTTGGACACGATCACGCAGGCCAGCGCCCCGTCCGTCTCGAGGCAGTTGTCGAAGAGGCAGAGGGGTTCGCTGATCCAGCGGGAGGTCATGTACATCTCGCGGGTCAGGGGACGCTCGTACATCATCGCGGCGGGGTTCTGATTGGCCCGGTTGCGGCAGGCGAGCGCGACATTGAAGAAGTGATCCCGGGTCGCCCCGTACTCGTGCATGTAGCGGCGCGCGAGCATGGCGATCTCGTCGGCCGGCCGGAGGAGTCCGAAGGGGCGGGTCCACTGGGCGGGGGTGGGGAGTTGGGCTGTCGTGTTCTTCCAGGGCCTCGGGCCCGACCCCCGCTTCCGCGACCGCCAGGCGACCCCGACGGTGGCCTGCCCGGTGGCGACGGCGGCGGCGAGATGCGCGACGGTGGCGCACGAACCGCCGCCTCCGTAGCCGGCCTTGCTGAAGAAGGTGAGATCGCCGGCGCCGATCGCCTTCGCCAGCTCGACTTCGTCGGTCTCCTCCATGGTGTACGAGGCGAGGCCGTCGACCTCGCTCGGCGGGATCCCGGCGTCGTCGAGGGCGGCGAGGACGGCGCGGCAGGCCAAGGTCTTCTCGGACTCCGGGAGTTGCTTGGCGAAGGCCGTCTGACCGATCCCGACGATGGCGGTCGCGTCCTTGAGTTCGGTCATGGGTACGTACCTCCCTGGAGTCCGCACTGCTGACAGTGCGTCAGGCTACAGCTAATCTGACGGGTAGTCAGCTAGTGGTACGCCTGTTGGTATGGGGAGGACTGAGATGCGCGGAGACCTGGAGTGGGGCAGTATCCCGGGGCTGGTCCGCGCGGCGGCCGAGCGGTACGGCGACACCGAGGCGGTCGTGGAGGGGCGTACGCGCGTCTCGTACGCGGAGCTGGGCGCACGCGTCGAGCGAGCCGCGGCGGCGTGCATCGCGAGCGGCGTCCAGGCCGGCGACCGCGTGGCGATCTGGGCGCCGAACTCGCTCGACTGGATCGTCTCGGCGCTGGGCGCGGTGTCGGCCGGGGCGGTGCTCGTACCGCTGAACACGCGCTTCAAGGGGGCGGAGGCGGCGTACGTGCTGTCCCGCAGCCGGGCGCGGCTGCTGTTCGTGACGGGGACGTTCCTGGGGACGTCGTACGTGGCGTCGCTGCGGCGGGCGGCTTCGGAGGGGGAAGGCATCGGGCCGCTCCCCGGCTTGCCGCACCTGGAACAGGTGGTGGTGCTGTCGGACGACGCACCCGCCGACTTCCGCACGTGGAAGGACTTCCTGGCGAGCGGGGACGGGGTCGGGGAGCCGGAGACACGGGACCGCTCGGCGGTCCTGTCACCCGGCTCCCCCTCCGACATCATCTTCACCTCGGGCACGACGGGCCGCCCCAAAGGCGCCATGATCACGCACGCGCAGACGCTACGGGCGTACGAGGTGTGGAGCGATCTGGCGGGCCTTCGGACGGGCGACCGCTACCTGATCGTGAATCCCTTCTTCCACACCTTCGGCTACAAGGCGGGTGTGATCGCCTGCCTGATGCGGGGCGCGACGATGATCCCGCAGCCGGTGTTCAACGTGGACACGGCGCTGGCGAACATCGCGTCGGAGTGGATCTCGGTCCTGCCCGGCCCACCGACGCTTCACCAGTCCCTCCTGGACCACCCGTCCCGTGACGCGTACGACCTCTCGGCCCTGCGGTTGGTGGTGACGGGCGCGGCGGTCGTACCACTGCGCCTGGTGGAACGTCTGCGGACGGAACTCGGCGTGGGGACGGTCCTGACCGCGTACGGACTCTCGGAGGCCAGCGGCATCGTCACGATGTGCCGGCGCGGGGACGAGCCGGAGGTGATCGCGTCCACGTCGGGGCGGGCGATCCCCGACACGGAGGTGAAGGTGGTGGACGCGTCGGGGGCGTCGGTCCCCGCCGGCTCGCCGGGAGAGGTCCTGGTCCGCGGCTTCAACGTCATGCGGGGCTATTTCGAGGACCCGCAGTCGACGGCGTCTGTGCTGACGCCGGACGGCTGGCTGCGTACGGGGGATGTCGGCGTCCTGGATTCCGCGGGCAACCTCCGTATCACCGACCGGATCAAGGACATGTTCATCGTCGGCGGCTTCAACGCGTACCCGGCGGAGATAGAGCAACTCCTCGACCTCCACCCGGATGTGGCGGACGTCGCGGTGATCGGCGTCCCGGACGGGCGGCTGGGCGAGGTGGGCAAGGCATATGTAGTACGCCGCCCCGGGACGACTCTGACGTCGGACGACCTGATCGCCTGGGCGCGACGCGAGATGGCGAACTACAAGGTGCCGCGGGCGGTGGAGTTCATGGGGGAGCTGCCTCGGAATGCGAGCGGGAAGGTGGTCAAGGGGGAGTTGAGGGGGCGCGTGTGACCGACCCTCGCTCGGCGACGGCTCAGTGGCTGCGAGCCACCGTCACCGTCTTGTCGTGCTGTTGAGGGCCGTGTCCGGGGTGCTCGGGCTGGGTCACGGGTGCGGGAGGGTCGCTGAAGTGGCGCCATCGGGCCGGGGCTTCGGCCATGACGACGGCGAGGACGAGCCAGAAGAGGAGTGCGATCCGGTCCAGGTTGGCCGGATGATCCACCATGCTCGCCAGGAAGAAGCCGGTGAGTGAGGCGAGACCGACAGTGCCGATCACCGACTTCGCGCGGGCGGCGCGGGCGGCGGTGGACCAGGCGATCACCGTCACCGAGACGATGGCGAGCAGCCCGAGCGGCCCCGTCTCGACGAGCCAGTTCAGCCACAGGTTGTGGGCGTGCACGAAGACCCGGTCGCCGGGCGCCGCTGCGGATATGACGGCACCCGAGCGGCCAAGGCCGACGCCCAGCGGGTTGTCCGCGGCGACCCCGAGGGCCGCGTCCCAGGCCTGGCCGCGCACCCCCAGCGAGTCGCCGGCCCGTGACACCGCCCAGATCACGGCGGTCGCGACGGCCAGGCAAGCGACGGCCAGGCAAGCCACCCCCAGTCCGGCCACCAGCCTCCGCTGTGTCCGGTTGGCGAGCCGGGGGGCCGGCCAGTAGGCGGCGGCGAACACGAGCAGCCCTGCGGCACCGGCGACGTAGCCGCCGCGGGAGAAGGTCGTCAGCAGAGCCCCGTACCCGACGATCCCCATGAGGACGACCGAGGTCCTGGCCGTGCGCTCGTCGACCGAGATGACGGCGAGCAGGACGAACGGGAGCATCAGGACGAGGAACGCGGCCAGCAGATTGGGGTTCGCGAACGTGCCGACGGCACGGATCAGCACGCCGCCCCCGCCTGCGTCGCCGGCATCGCAGGAGACGTCGGTGAATAGCCCCGTACGGCAGAAGCCGGTCGGCGTCGCGTTCGTCACCTGCGAGAACGCTGCCGTACCCGCGGCGGACACGGAGACCAGAGCCAGCAGTGCGATCGCCCGCCACGACTCGGGTTGGGTGCGCCGGAGCCCGACGACCAGGTAGTAGCAGGCGATGACGGTCACCAGCCCGCGCAGCGGCGCCGTGGGATGCCCGCCGATGTACGTGCTCGTCACAGAGGCGACAAGCAGCAGCCCGACGGGGACATCAAGGCGTGTACGGAAGTCCCGGAGCCGCGGCCGCGACCGGCCGCGTACCGGGATCAGCAGAGCGGCCAGCGATGAGGAACCAAGTGCTGAGGAATCAATCGATTGAGGCCTGCTCCTCGTACTCCACCTCGATGTGTTTCATGTGCTCCTCGCCGTAGGCCTCCCTCAGAATCGGTTCGGCCTTCGCGGGGTCGGAGACGCCCACCGACACACGGTGGCTGTTCATGCCGACCGACCAGATCATGAAGGTGCCCTTCCAGCGGTCCATGTCGCCGCTGATGCGATCGACGAGCGCCTTGAGCTCCGCTTCGGTGACGTCGGTGTCGTACATCCGTATCGTCACGCCTTTCTCGGCCGCGCCGCAGAGCTCGGCGTCGAAATGCTCGGCTCGCGTGCCGGGGATGCGGTAGACGTGGGCGGCCCTGTTCGCGTCGTCGACCGACAGTCCGGTGAAGATGCCCGGGTAGTCCTTGGCCGTCCTGTCGATGTACGCCAACACCCGGTACAACGGGGTGTCGTCCGGGTAGCTCCCCTTGGGGGCGCGACGGGGGAGGCTGCCCTCCGGCTGCGTCCCGACGCACACGGTGGCGGGAGCGGCAGCAACAGGGGCCGATGCCGCGGCTGTTGCGTCATCCGGGCCGGCACTGGCGCCGGCCCCCTGAAGCGTTCCGAGGGTCAGCACACCCACGATGACGACTGCGGCACCCCTGGCCGACCTTCGCTTGGCCGACTGCTCCAGCTTGTTCATGTGCCGTCTCCCTTTGTGCGCCTTGCTTGGTACGGGGACGTGGGGGACAGCGGACGGGTTCATTCCGGAAAGGGCTGACCGAGCGGGCGCGTTCAGGACCGCCGGGCGAGGCCGACGCGAGCCGGTCGGACCGAGGCTCAGTGTGCCAGGGCGGCACGAATCTCCCGGATCATCACTCCTGGCCGGTGGAAGACGTCCGCGGCGGTGAAGCGGAGGAGGTTTCGGACCTCCGGGCACTGAAACACCTGGTTGAAGCGGGCGACATCGCGGCGGTGGGACTCACGGGTGCCGTGGTAGGCGTACCCCTCGATCTCCACGGCCAGCCCCTCGGCCCGGAAGAAGAAGTCCAGGTAGCGGTGGCGGCCGTCGGGCGTACGGAGTTCGGCCTGGCTCTCGGGTCGGAGGCCGGCTTCGTGCATGCGCAGGCGCGCGATGGTCTCGGCGGTCGAGCCGGCATTTAGGTCGGTGAGCTGCAACCAGCCGCGAGCTCTGTCCGCTCCGAGCGCCGGGGCTTCGAGCTCGAGGGCGATCAAGGCCTTCGTCGTGAGGGCTGCCCGGCGGACCTGCCCGACCCTCCGCCGGGTAAGGGCCGACTCGACGGCGACCTGGGCCTCGTCCCGGGGCCCAGCTCGGAGGAGGTCGGCGAGCGTACGGGAAGTACGGGTCACGCGCAGGCCGTCCCTCCGGTCGATCTCTCCTTCTCCGAGAGGCATCCGGTGTACGAGCACGCCCCCTTTTCCCTGCCGGCGAACCTCGCACTCAGGGTCGATGAACTCCAGGGGGCTCCGGGCTGCTGGCGTGAGCGTCTCAATTCCCCAGAGCGCGGCCGCCGACCGGTGACTCACGACGAGCTGCGGCGTCAGGAACTGCACGGCCCGAAGACGGACCGGGAGGTCAACCGCCCGCCCCGGCTCGGCCCAGGCCCCGGCACGGACAGGAGTCCAGCCTTCTCTCCGGAGCGCCCGGGAGAGCGGACGGCGCTCCCAGCCGGCTTCGAGCGCACGCGAACTGAGGAGCACGCCTTCCTGGGCGAGAGCGAGTAGGGGGCCCTGGTGATCCATGGCCTCAGAATCCCGGAGCCGGGGATCACTCCGCCTGAGCCTGTGGATAACGGTGGAGGGGGAGGCTGATTGGAAGGTTTGGGACGGTTGAGAGGAGCTGTGGGTGTCCCGAACCTTCCAATTACTCCCTGAGCTGCGAGGTGGAGACGCCTCGGCCGCGGTGGCTCCCCCTCCGCGCCACCGCGGCCGATCCCCGTGCCGGGAGTGGACTAGTTGGCCGGTCCGCTCGGTGCACTGTTGTCCAGCGTGGAGACGGTCTCGTCGTTCGCCGGCGCGCTGGGTGCGCTGTTGTCCAGTGGCCCGACGGGCGTCTCGTCGTTCGCCGGCGGGGCGGGCGCACTGTTGTCCAGCGTGGTGACGGTCTCGTCGTTCGCCGGTCCGCTGGGTGCGCTGTTGTCCTGCGGCTTGAGGTCCGCGTCCTTGCTCTTCTCGGTCATCTGCTCGAGTTCCTCTGCTCTAGTGACGGTGGAGTGAGGAACGCCCGTCCGGCTGCTCCCCCGTGGGCCACCGGACGGGCGTTGCGGAGCCGCACACTAATCGTTGGGCTCCTCGTCAGACCGCCTGCCCCCCGACGCGACGGTGTGACGAGTAAGAGATTGCCTTGCGGCGATAAACGAATGCTGAACGTCCGCGATGCTCTGAGACGCAACCTGTTGCTCAGGCCGCCGCAGCAGGCCTGAGCAACCCGCGTACCTCGCTGGCTTCCTCGGCGCCGGTCTGTTCGTAGAGATTCAGAGCCTCCCGCCAGCATGCCTGCGCCCGATCCGCCTGCCCCAGAGCGGAGAGTGCCCGCCCGAGGAGCGTCAGGACATTGCCCCGCATCCAGTCGCCGCCGATACAGCCCATAGCGAGAGCCTGTTCAGCCTGTTGAGCCGCTCGCGCGGGATGACGGGCGGCGAGATGCACCTCGGCTATCCGGAAGTTGGTGGTTCCCTCCCAGAGCCGCTGCCGGTGGTCGGTGAAGATGCTCAGGGCATCGGAGAACTGGCTGAGTGCCTCGCCATGGCGTCCGGCCTTGGTCAGAGCCATGCCCAGGGCGTAGTGCCCGCTGGCGCGGCGCATCGGCCTGCCCAACTCGGCGTGGACCGCGAGTGCGTGCTCGGCGATCTCGACCGCCTTCGCGACGTTGTCCAAACCGAGGTGGGCACGTGAGAGATTGGCCAAGGTCACTGCTTCGTTGAGCCTGTTACTGGCCGCGCGGTAGCCCTCTATTGCTTGGTCGAAGAAGGTCTTGGCGTCCACGTACCGCTGCTGTCGCAGGAAGACGAGGCCCAAGTCGTTGGCTGCCCAACTCCTCGGGGTGATGTCCTCTGCGGAAGCCGCAAGTTCCATCGCGAGCTCAGCCTGTTCTGCCGCCTGCTGGAGACGGCCGGAGACCAGGAGCACGTTGGTGAGGGTTGTACGCGCTCTGCCCTCCGCACGTACGTCTCCTGCAGCCCGTGTGGCCTCGCACGCCGCCCTGGCTGTCGTCTCGTACTGGTGGGAGTTGGCGCCCGACTCGGTCAGATCCTTGGCCATCCACAGGAGATCGACTGCGCGACGTAGCCTGTCCGTGCCCGCGGACTGGTGTACGCAGGCCAGCAGCGGAGCCGCCTCGGTGTACAGCCAGTCCAGGGCGGCGCCTCCTTCGGTGAACCTCAACCCTGGGTACTCGGTCGGCTCCAGGTGATCCACAATCCGATCCCCCGGCCGCTCAATCGCATAAACCCCCGCCGCCGTAGCCAAGTAAAAGTCCAGCAACCGCGACATGGCCGCCTCCCGCTCACTCGGCGGCTGCTCATCTCTCTCCGCACATGCACGCGCGTAGAGGCGCACCAAGTCGTGGTACCGATACCGTCCGGGAGCCGCAGATTCCAGCAGCGACGTGTCGACCAGTGACTCCAGCAAGTCCTCCGTCTTCTCGGCGGGAAGGTCCAGTACGGCGGCGGCCGCAGCCAGCGAGATGTCCGGACCGTCGGCCAGCCCCAGCAAGCGGAACGCCCGGGCCTGGGCGGGCTCCAGCTGTCCGTAACCCAGCTCGAAAGTGGCCTTCACCGCCAGGTCACCGGCCTGCAGCTCATCCAGCCGGCGCCGCTCATCGCCGAGCTTCGCCGCCAGCACCGACACCGTCCACGTGCGACGGGCCGCCAGTCGAGACGCCGCGATGCGGATCGCGAGCGGCAGGAATCCGCACGCCGCCACCACGTCCAGCGCGGGCTTCCGTTCGGAGGCCACCCGTTCCTCGCCCACGATCTTCGTGAACAGCAGCAGCGCTTCCTCGGGAGACATCACGTCCAGGTCGACCAGGTGCGCGCCCGCCAGGTCCACCATCCGTACGCGTGACGTCACCAGGGCCGCGCATCCCGCCGTCCCGGGCAGCAGCGGGCGCACCTGGGCGGCATCCCGCGCGTTGTCCAGCAACACCAGCACCTGCCGACCGTCCAGGACCGACCGGTACAGCGCCGCGCGCTCCTCCAGCGAGTCCGGGATGGCGGAGTCGGCAGTGCCCAAGGCCCGCAGAAAGGCCCCGAGCACCGTCTCCGGTTCAGCAGCCCGCGCCCCCGCACCCTGCAAGTCCACGTACAACTGGCCGTCGGGGAAGGACGAACGGGCCTGGTGCGCCACATGCACGGCCAGCGTCGTCTTCCCCACGCCCCCGATCCCGGCCAGTGCCGACACCGCCATCACCCGGCCCTCGGCCGCGGACGCCGCCGACAGCACCTCGCTGAGCTCGGCCACGAAGGACGCCCGGCCGGTGAAGTCCGAAACGGTGGCGGGGAGTTGCGCCGGCTTCACGGGTGCGGCAGCCGGCTCCTCCACCGGCGCCGACGGTTCCGCGAGGGCCGGGTCGGCCTGCAGGATCCGTCGCTGCAAGTCCTTCAACCCCGGTTGCGGGTCCACCCCCAGCTCGTCCGCGAGCAGGCGTCGCGTGTCCGCGTACACGGCCAGCGCCTCGGCCTGCCGCCCGCTGCGGTACAGCGCGAGCATCAGCAGCTCCCGCAACCGCTCCCGCAGGGGATGCGCCGCCGTCAGTGCCGTCAGCTCCGAGACCGCCTCCGCGTGGCAGCCCTGTTCGAGGTCCATGTCGAGCCGGGTCTCGACGAGTTGGAGCCGCCACTCCCCCAACCGCGTCCGCTGCGTGTCCGCGTACGGTCCCGGAACGCCCGCCAGTACTTCCCCGTCCCACAGGCTCAGCGCCTTGTTCAGCAGGGTGCGCGCGTGGCACAGATCCCCGGCGTTGCGCGCCTTCTCCGCGTCCGCCGCCAGTTCCTGGGCCAGGGCGAGGTCCAGCGAGCCGTCGCCCAGCGACCGGATCGCGTACCCGCCCGACTCGCTGACCAGGACCCCGGAGCCGAGGACTTTCCGCAGGCGGGAGGCGTACGTACGGACCGCGGCCAGCGCCTGGGAGGGCGGCTCCTGGCCCCAGAGGGCGTCGATCAGCTCGGAAGCCGTGGCCGTACGACCCTCGCGCAGGAGCAGCGCCGCGAGCAGGGCACGCTGTTGCGGGGACCCGGTGGGCAAGGACTCCGCGCCACGCCAGGCGCGCACCGGGCCGAGCACGCTGAAGTGCGGCACCGCCGATTCCGCGGTCTCCCACTCCTTCAGCGGCTCCGGTACGCGCGGTACATCGTCCATCGCTGTCCCCCTGCCGAACCCCTGCCGAAACGTCATGACAACCACGCCAGTTTGCCTTGTTCACGGCGGATACGTCAGCCGTGGGAGACGTCGATCACAGGCCGACGTGCCATGGGCTGAAACGTCTCACAAGGTCCCCACACAGTCCCCTCAAGCCTCACCACGCAGTCCCCTCAAGCCAGAGACCGCTTACCGCCGCTTGCCGCCGCTTACCGGGGAAACACCGGGGATGCACCGGGGATTACCGGACAGCAGGTAGCCGACGGGTTGCTGACGGGATAGCTGACGGGTCGTCAGATCAGCGATACCGTAAGACCCCATGGAGACCATGGAGACCTTCCCGAAGATCATCTCGGTGGACGACCACACGGTCGAGCCCCCCAACGTCTGGCGGGACCGGCTCCCGTCGAAGTACCAGGACCGAGGCCCCCGTATCGTCCGCGCGCCGCTGAAGGAAATGACCTTCCTGGGCGGCAAGTTCGCCCCCGTCATGGGCAGCCCCGGAGACGACGGACCGATCGGCGACTGGTGGGTCTATGAAGACCTGCACCGGCCCCTCACCCGTCTCGACACCGCCGTCGGGTACTCCCGCGACGAGATCAAGCTAGAGATCATCACGTACGAGCAGATGCGCCCGGGCTCGTACGACGTCCCGCAGCGCCTCGCCGACATGGACGTCAACCACGTCCAGAGCGCCGTCTGCTTCCCCACCTTCCCCCGCTTCTGCGGCCAGACCTTCACCGAGGCCAAGGACCACGAACTCGGTCTGCTGGGGGTGCGCGCGTACAACGACTGGATGGTGGAGGAGTGGTGCGGGCCCGAGGCCCAGGGGCGGCTGATACCGCTCACGCTCATCCCTCTCTGGGACGCCGAGCTGGCGGCGCAGGAGGTGCGCCGCAATGCCGCTCGCGGCGTACGCGCCGTCGCCTTCTCCGAGATACCCCCGCACCTCGGACTGCCGTCCATCCACACGGACGACTGGGACCCGTTCCTTGCCGCCTGCGACGAGACCGGCACCGTCATCGCCATGCACATCGGGTCCAGCAGCAAGATGCCCTCCACCTCCGCCGACGCACCGCCCGCCGTCGGCTCCACCATCACCTTCGCCAACTGCTGCTTCTCGATGGTCGACTGGCTGATGAGCGGCAAGTTCGAGCGCTTCCCGAACCTGAAGGTCATGTACGCGGAAGGGCAGATCGGCTGGATCCCGTACATCCTCGAGCGCGCGGACGTGGTGTGGGAGGAGAACCGTGGCTGGGGCGGCGTCGCCGACAAGGTCCACCGCCCGCCGTCCGAGCTCTTCGCCGAGCACGTGTACGGGTGCTTCTTCGACGATGCCTTCGGGCTGAAGAACCTCGACGCGATCGGGGTCCCGAACGTGCTGTACGAGACCGACTACCCGCACTCCGACTCCACCTGGCCCAAGTCCAGGCAGGTCGGCGAGGCCCAGATGGGGCACCTCGACGCGGACGTCGTCGACCGGATCGTACGGCGGAACGCGATCGAGCTGCTGGGGCTGACGAAGGACGGACTCTGGGCCGGACCGGGCGGTGCCCAATGAGCAGACTCTTGTACGGGATGCAGCTCCCCGTCCAGTCACAGAGCACCCTCTACGCCGAGGGGTGGGAGGCGGCCGCCGGGCCCGACGACCTCGTCGAGATCGCGCGCACGGCCGACCGCTCCGGCTTCGCGTATCTCGCGAGCTGCGACCACGTCGCCATCCCGCGCCGCCTCGCGGCCGCGATGAGCACCATCTGGTACGACCCTGTGGCCACCCTCGCCTTCCTGGCCGGAGTCACCGAGCGCGTACGGCTGCTCAGCCATGTCGCCGTCGTCGGACTCCGGCACCCCCTCGTCACCGCCAAGCAGTACGCGACTCTCGACCATCTGAGCGGGGGGCGCCTGATTCTTGGAGTCGGCGCCGGGCACGTACAGGAGGAGTTCGAGGCGCTGGGTGTTGATTTCGAGCGGCGCGGGTTCGTGCTCGACGAGAGCATCGACGCACTGCGGTCCGCCCTCGGGCCTGATGAATTCCCGGAGCATCATGGGAAGTTGTACGACTTCGAGGGGCTCGGGCAGCGGCCCCGGCCCGCGCAGGTCCGGGTCCCTGTCTGGGTCGGCGGTTCATCCCCCGCGGCCGTGCGCCGGGCCGCGGTCAAGGGGGACGGGTGGCTGCCGCAGGGGGATCCGCGGGACCGGCTGCCGGAGCAGATCGCCCGGTTGAAGCGGCTGCGGGAGGAGGCGGGAGTCGCCGAGCCCGTCGTCGTCGGCGCCATCACCGAGCCGCTGTACGTCGGCGAGCCCGGGTGGGAAGTCGGCCGCCGCACCCTCTCCGGCCGCCCCGAGGTGCTCGCCGAGTCGTTGCGCGCGTACCGGGCGATGGGGGTTCATCAGATCCAGGTCCGGTTCCGGTCCCGGAGCAGGACTGAACTCACGGACCAGATGGCGGCGTTCGGGACGGAGGTAGCTCCGCATCTTTAAGCGGCGGCACCTGAAGGCGCCCGTCAGGGGCGCGGGGAACTGCGCGACTAGCCACCGATGGCCTGCAGCCATCGAACCACCCGCAGTTCCCTGCCTCTCCCAGCGGAAGGCGACCTGTCTGACAGCATGACAGCGAATCTTTGAAAGCTTGAACAGGTCCGAGCCGAGTCGCGTACCTAATGTCGTCATGACTTCGGCGGAAGGACACGCGAAATGCGATCTTCCAGGCACGTCAGCAAGGCGAATCACTCCCTCCTGCTCGCTGCTCCAGCCGATTCGTCCTGCAGACTGACCGTCGTCCTGGCCTGCGCCGAGGACGACTGGCCGCACGACGACTGGCCCGCCCCGAACGATCCGTACGTCGACCGGGTACTGTTCGCGCCCGCGCCCCATCACTTCCTGCGCGACCGTGCCCGCGACGCGGACCACGACGCCGTGGACGTCGTGGTGCTGCGCTGCGAGGACCCGGCGGACGCGTTTCCGAGGCTGCTCAGCGCTATGGGTGACATGAACGCGTCAGTGATCGTGATCAGTCCTCAACGGGATGTCGAGACGATCGTCCAGGTCTTCCGCGGCGGAGCCGGCTACCTGGTCGAGGGCGACTACTGCACCTGCATGCTCTCCGCCGCGGTCGTGGGGGCGACGACCGGGCACACGTATCTCTCGCCGGTGGCGTGTGCGGCCCTCAGGGAGTGCGCCCAGCGCATGGCCGAGCCGCGCGACGACTCCCTGGAACGGCTGCGGTCCATGCTCTCGCCCCGTGAGCGGCAGATCATGGAATTACTGTCGACCGGCTTGGGCGCGCAGGAGATCGGGGTGCGGCTGAGGCTGAGCGAGAAGACCGTCCGCAACAACCTCAGCAACATCTACGCCAAGCTGGACGCCCGGGGGAGTACGGACGCGGTGCTGCGGTGGCTGGGGGCCAGGCAGGGCGACAGCCTGGGGTCCTCGGCTCGCTGACGCTGCCGTCGATGTGACGGGCAGGGGCGTCGACGTGAGGGACACGGGCACGGAAGAAGCCCCCGCGTGAGAAGCGGGGGCTTGTCGGCCGTCGGCTACGACTGCCCTCCGGGCGCCTTACGGAGCAGGGACCTCCGACAGCGGGATCTCGACATCCGTGACGTTCGCGCCGCCCTCGCCGAATCCGGGCTGCTGCGACTCGGCACGGATCTCGGCGCTCTGCGGGCTGCTGCCGCCCTGGACTTCCTCGGCCTGCGGCGTACCGCACTTCACGTTGCGCAGCCAGAGGCGGCCGTCAGGGGTGCCGTTCTTCAGGATCTGCGGATAGAAGACATGCACGGTCTTGGCGCCCTCGCTGGGGGAGAAGAACACCTTCTGGCCGTCCTGCTCCTCCTTGTACGTGGCCTTGAGGTACCCGCTCACGTCGGTGCGCTTCTCCGACCACATGAAGAAGCCGATGTGGTCGGGCTGCACCTTGTCGGTCCTGGAGAAATCGAAGCCGGTGCCGGTGTCGTCACGCTCGAGGCTGAATTCCGTCGTGTTGAACTTGGCGCCGATCTCGAAGAACGAGCTGCTCAGCTTGGAATCGGCGGCGGCGACGAACCCGTCTTCGAGCGTGATGGACCTGACCACCGATGTGGACACCGAGAAGTTCTTCTCGAGAGCAGTCGTGGCTCCGCAGTTGTCGGACGGGGTGGAAACGCGCTTGTTGGGCCCCAGGTTGTTCCTCTTGAACTGGACGTCGACGAATTCGCAGTTCTCCAGTTTGTCGGAGTTCTCCGCGCAGTCCTTGGACACTTCGGAGGGGGTGGCGGCACCCGCCGAGTACATCAGCGGAACGGCCACCCCGGCGGCCACCACTGGGGCCAGCATGAGGGTGATGCGCTTCTTCCTGCTCCGGTGGTTTCCCTTGCGGCCGGGGCGTGTCATGGTGCGTCTCCTTGGGGGGAAGTGTGGGGAGTTGAGGGCTGGAGAAAGGTCCGTCAGCAGTCGGTCAGGATGGCCTTGGGCTCCCCGTCCGCGATTCCGGGAGCTCCGGCGGCTCCGGCCAGGGTGACGGGTCCCTCGACGACGTCCTGCGCCGTGTAGTTCTGCTCGGGGACGGCGTTGGTGGTGGTGGTCGCCGAGCGGGCCTCGATCTTCACTCGCCATTCGCCCGTCATCCGCTGCATCTTCGGCGTGAACTCCATGTGGAGGACCTTGCCGACCGGAACATCCCTCGTTTCCTTGTCGCCGGCGGTCACCGTCTCGAGGGTCAGGTCGGTCGTTCCCTTGTGCTTGAGCCAGGACCCGCTCAGGGCGCCGAAGAGCCCTCCGCCGGCGCCCTGCTGAGTCGCGGTGTACTTGCCCTCGCCCTGACCCACGGTCGCCTTCCAAGTCGTGTCGACCTTCGCGGGCTCGGTGGCGTTCGGCTCGCAGTTCGGGAAGTCGACCGTGACCTTCTCCGTGGGGCCGTCGAAGGTCTCGAACTTCGTCTCGACGAAATCGCAGGTGTCGGACTCGAAACTGGGGCCGGCGATCCCATGGCCACCAAAGTCTTCGAGGGACTGTTTCTTGCCGTTGAGGACCTCGGTCCTTTCGCACAGCCTGATGATCTCTTCCGGCGTCTTCTCCTCGGCGGCGTTGGCCGACGGCAGGAGAACGGTGGCAACGGCGGCACCCGTCGTGATCGCCGCCCCGATCGCCACATACCGGACCTTCTTGTTCTTGAATCGCCTCTTGGCCACGCTCTGCTCTCTCCTTGAGGGGACTTTTATTGGGAGTTCCTTTGCCTTCCCGTTGAGGAATATTGACGTCCGCTCGGCGGATCCCGACAGAGTCAAATGTCCCTACCTGTCGGTCACTTCGGGTGTGCGATGCCCCACACCCGCCACCGCCCTCCCTCTTGCCTGACGGTCCGTCAGATACGACGATGAGGCGTCAGGGAGCATCAAGAGGCGTCAGGACGCAGGCGACGAAGTGCAGGCGACGAAGGAGAGGCACCCCATGGGCAAGCTCGACGGACGCGTCGTCCTCATCACCGGTGCCGCGCGCGGCCAGGGCGAACAGGAGGCGCGGCTCTTCGTCGCGGAGGGCGCCCAGGTCGTCATCGGGGACGTACTGGACGATCAAGGAGAGGCACTGGCCAAGGAGTTGGGTGCGAAGTACGCGCACCTCGACGTGAGCCAGGAGGGTGACTGGCAGGCCGCCGTGGCCGCGGCCAAGGAGACGTACGGGCGGATCGACGGGCTGGTCAACAACGCGGGGATCCTGCGCTTCAACGAGCTGGTCAGCACGCCGCTCGAGGAGTTCCAGCAGATCGTGCAGGTCAACCAGGTCGGGGTCTTCCTCGGGATCAAGACGGTCGCGCCCGAGATCGCGGAGGCCGGCGGCGGCACGATCGTGAACACCGCCTCGTACGCCGGAGTGACGGGCATGGCGTACGTCGGCGCGTACGCCGCCACCAAACACGCGATCGTCGGCCTGACCCGGGTGGCCGCGCTGGAGCTGGCCGGCAAGGGGATACGCGTCAACGCCGTCTGCCCGGGCGCGATCGACACCGCCATGAGCAACCCCGCCCAGCTCGATCCCGACGCGGACGCGGACGCGGAGAAGGCCGCCGAGGGCATCGACCGGCTGTACCGCAAACTCGTGCCGCTCGGGCGGATCGGGCAGCCGGAGGAGGTGGCGCGGCTCGTGCTCTTCCTCTCCGGTGACGACTCCTCGTACATCACGGGGCAGCCGTTCGTGATCGACGGGGGGTGGCTGGCCGGGGTCAGTGTCCTCTGATTCGGCCCCCTGATCCGGTGCTCTGATTTCGCTGACGCCCCGTCAGCTATTGACCCTTCGCGGGTGCGGTGCAACAGTCGGCGGAGTAGATCTGACGGCACGTCAGATACCGATGTTGGGGACGGTGAACCTCCTTGGAATTCGGGCTCTTTGTACAGGGATACGTGGGCAAGCGGGCCGAGACCGATCCGCTCGCCGAACACAAGGCGCTGATGGAGGAGACCGAGTACGTCATCCAGGCGGACAGGTCGGGCTTCAAGTACGCCTGGGCGTCCGAGCACCACTTCCTGGAGGAGTACTCGCACCTCTCGGCGAACGATGTCTTCCTCGGGTATCTGGCGCACGCCACCGAGCGCATCCACCTCGGGTCCGGGATCTTCAACCCTCTCGCCCAGGTCAACCACCCGGTGAAGGTCGCCGAGAAGGTCGCGATGCTCGACCATCTCAGCGAGGGCCGCTTCGAGTTCGGCAGCGGGCGGGGCGCGGGCTCGCACGAGATCCTCGGCTTCATCCCCGGCGTCACCGACATGAACTACACCAAGGAGATCTGGGAAGAGACCATCGCCGAGTTCCCGAAGATGTGGCTCCAGGAGGAGTACGTCGGGTTCCAGGGCAAGCACTGGTCGCTGCCGCCGCGCAAGGTCCTGCCCAAGCCGTACGGGAAGTCGCACCCCGCCATGTGGTACGCCGCCGGGTCCCCGCCCTCGTACGCCATGGCCGCCCGCAAGGGCTTGGGCGTGCTCGGCTTCAGCGTGCAGAAGGTCTCCGACATGGAGTGGGTGCTGGAGCAGTACAAGACGGCGATCGTCGAGGCGCAGCCGGTCGGGGACTTCGTCAACGACAACGTGATGGTGACGTCGACGGCGATCTGCGCGCCCACGCACAAGGAGGCGGTACGGATCGCCGCGAGCGGCGGGCTCCACTACCTCCAGTCGCTCGTCTTCCGGTACCACGACACGTTCCCGAGGCCTGAGGGGTTCCCCGTGTGGCCGGAGACGCTTCCCGAGTTCAACGAGGAGATCATCGAGCACCTCATCGCCGAGGAGCTGTTGATCTGCGGGGATCCGGACGAGGTGCTCACTCAGTGCAAGCGGTGGGAGGCGGCCGGGGCCGATCAGCTGTCTTTCGGGATGCCGATCGGGATCTCCCGGGAGGACACGCTGCAGACGATTCGGCTCGTCGGGGAGCACGTGATTCCGAAGATCGATACGGATCCTGTTCATCGGACTTCGCGGTTCCGGCAAGCCGCGTGATCGCCGTGGGGCTGCGGGCCATGCGCGGCTGCGGGCCGTCTGTGGCTGGTCGCGCAGTTCCCCGCGCCCCTGAGGGGCGCGTCCAACGCACCGGAGTTTAAGGAGGCGAGCTCTATGCTCGATCACGTCATCAAGGGCGCGACCGTCGTCGACGGGACGGGCGCGCCCGGCTACACCGCTGACGTGGGGATACGCGACGGCCGGATCGCCGTCATCGGTACGGTCACCGAGGAGTCCCGGTCGTCCGAGGACGCCGGCGGCCTCGTCCTCGCCCCCGGCTTCGTAGATCCCCACACGCACTACGACGCCCAGCTCTTCTGGGACCCGTACGCGACTCCCTCCCTCAACCACGGGGTGACGACCGTCGCCGGCGGCAACTGTGGCTTCACCCTCGCGCCCCTCAATCCCTCCCGACCCGATGACGCCGACTACACCCGGCGGATGATGTCCAAGGTCGAGGGGATGTCGCTGGTCGCGCTGGAGGAGGGGGCGCCCTGGAGCTGGCACACGTTCGGGGAGTATCTCGATGCCCTGGAGGGGCGGATCGCCGTCAACGCGGGGTTCATGGTGGGGCATTGTGCGCTGCGGCGGTATGTGATGGGGCCGGACGCGGTGGGCGGGCAGCCGACGGAGCAGCAACTGTCGGACATGCTGCGGCTCTTCCACGAGTCGATGGACGCGGGCGCGTGGGGGCTCTCCACGACGCAGTCGTCCACGCACTCCGACGGCGACGGGAAGCCGGTCGCGTCGCGGCACGCGAAGCCGTCCGAACTGCTGGCGCTGTCGAGGGCGGTCGCCGAACACGAGGGCACGCAGATCGAGGCGATCGTGGCGGGCTGCCTCGACCAGTTCAGCGACGACGAGATCGACCTCTTCGTGGAGATGAGCGCGTCGGCGGGCCGCCCGCTGAACTGGAACGTCCTGACGATCGACGCGGCCGTGCCCGACCGCGTACCGAGGCAGCTGGCCGCGAGTGAGCGCGCCCGCAAGGCCGGTGGCCGGATCATCGCGCTCACCATGCCGATTCTCACCCCCATGAACATGTCGCTCGGCACCTTCTGCGCGCTCAACCTGATCCCCGGCTGGGGCGACATCCTCGGCCTGCCGGTGCCCGAGCGGATCGCCAAACTCCGCGACCCGGACGTACGGGCCGGGATGCTGCGCCGCGCGGACTCGAAGGAGGCGGGTGTCTTCCGCCGCCTCGCCAACTTCGAGCGGTACGTCATCGGAGACACGTACAGCCCGGAGAACGAGGGCCTCACCGGTCGCGTCGTACGGGACATCGCGGCCGAGCGCGGCCAGGAGGCCTTCGAGTGCCTGGTCGAGATCTGCGCCAACGATCAACTGCGTACGGTCCTGTGGCCCATGCCGACCGACAACGACCCCGACTCCTGGGCCCTGCGCGCCGAGACCTGGCAGCACGAGGACGTCATGCTGGGCGGGTCCGACGCCGGGGCGCATCTGGACCGGATGTGCGGGGCGCCGTACACGACACGGTTCATCGGGGACTGCCTGCGCGGGCGGAAGCTGGTCGGTCTGGAGCAGGCGGTGAAGATGCTCACCGACGATCCCGCCCAGCTCTTCGGCCTGCGCGAGCGCGGGCGGATCACCGAGGGGTGGCATGCCGACCTCGTCCTGTTCGACCCGGAGCGCATCGACGCCGGCAAGGCCACGCTGGTGCACGACCTGCCGGGAGACAGCCCGCGGCTGGACTCCAAGGCGATCGGGATCAAGGCGGTCTGGGTCAACGGGGTCGAGGCGATCCGCGGGGACCAGGTGACGGGGGCGGTGCCGGGGAAGGTGCTGCGCTCCGGGCGGGACACCCGGACAGTGAGTACCAAATGACCGGGGCGAGCAGTCAAGTGGCCGGGGCGAGCAGCCAAGTGGCTGAGGTGAGCACCAGGTGACGGACGAGCAGCGGCTGTTCATCGGGGGCTCATGGGTCGTACCCGATGGCGGTTTCCACGAGGTGATCGACCCGGCGACCGAGGGGGTCGTCGGGTTGGCGCCGGAGGCCTCGCGGGATCAGGTGCACGCGGCGGCCGCCGCGGCCCGCGAGGCCTTCGGGCCGTGGTCGCGTACGGCCCCCGAGGAGCGCGCCGCGGTCCTGGACCGGGCGGCGGACATCATCAGGCGCAATCTGGTCCCGTACGCCGAACTCGCCCAGGCCGAGAGCGGCGCCACGACCGGGACGGCGCGCGGGATGCAGGTGGGCGTGGGCGCGGCCCGCTTCAGGCGGTACGCGAAAGGCGCGCTGGAGCCGGTCGAGGAGGCGCTTGTCCCGCAGATCAACGAGGCGGGCCCGTTCGGCAAGGCGGCCGTCATGGGCGCGCTGGCCGTACGCCAGCCGGTCGGCGTCGTCACCTGCATCACCTCGTACAACAACCCCTGGGCGAACCCGGCAGGCAAGATCGCGCCGGCCCTGGCGATGGGCAACACGGTGGTGGTGAAGCCCGCTCCCCAGGACCCGCTGTCGGTGTACCGGATGGCGGAGGCGCTCGAGGCGGCGGGGGCGCCACCGGGTGTGGTGAACGTGGTGAGCGGCTCCCGGGCGGAGGTCGGCGAGGCGGCCGTCGACTCGGGCGACGTGGACATGGTGAGCTTCACCGGCTCGACGGCCGTAGGGCAGCGCATCGCCGAGGTGTGCGGGCGCGACATGAAACGCCAGCTGATGGAGTTGGGCGGGAAAGGCGCGGCGGTCGTCTTCGACGACGCGGACCTGAAGTCGGCGGTGTCGGGGATCGGGACGACGTTCTCGTTCTACAGCGGGCAGATCTGCACGGCACCGACGCGGGTGCTCGCGCAGCGGGCGGTGTACGACCGTGTGGTCGACCAACTCGCCGCGTACATCGGCTATTTGAAGGTGGGCGATCCACGCGCCGAGGGCACGGTCGTGGGCCCGGTGATCTCGGCGGCGCACCGGGACAGGGTCGAGTCGTACATCGAGCTGGGCCGCAAGGAGGGCGCGCGGGTGGTCGCGGGCGGCGAGCGACCTGCGTACGACACGGGCTTCTACGTCGCCCCCACCCTCCTCGCGGACTGCACGAACGACATGCGGGTCGCCCGCGAGGAGATCTTCGGCCCGGTCGTCGTGGTCATCCCCTTCGACGACGAGGAGGAGGGCGTCGAGCTGGCCAACGACAGCGACTACGGCCTCATCGACTACGTGTGGTCGGGAGACGTGGCGCGCGCGTTCCGCGTGGCGCGGCAGCTGAGGGCCGGTGGGGTGGGGGTCAACACGGTCGGGCGGAACATGGAGGCCCCGTTCGGGGGCTTCAAGAAG
>NZ_JAAKZY010000186.1 GCF_011045015.1 Streptomyces scabichelini
GAGGGGACGTAAGGGAGGGCACGGTTGTCGCCTTCCGTCTGGGGACGGGCAGTGCGAGGAGCTGAGGGGGGTGCCTCACCGGGCCGGCACGGAGGCCGGTGGGTGAGGCAGCTGGTGCCCGACCCGGCCGCGACAGCCGTCAACTCCCGGTACGAGTCCGGGAGTTGACGAAGGCTGCCATCGCGGTCGGTGTGATCGGTCATGTTGTCACTATGCTTGCCGCTCCGTTCAAACTGCAACCTCCTGCATGATAATTTCACGCAGCCGGTATCCGTCTGGTGTCATCAGCAAGTCGCTGACAGACTCGTGCCGTTGACACCCACTCAGGAGGTAGGCCGTGAGCGAAGCCCGTTCGGGCGCCGGCACCGGCGCTCCCACCGTTCTCCGCATGATCCTCGGCAGACGGCTGCAGGACCTGCGGCAGAACGCCGGGGTGTCGCTGGATGAGGCGGCCAAGGCCCTGCGTGTGAAGCCGTTGACGATTCGGCGGCTGGAGAAGGCGGAAGTCAGCCTCAAGATCCTCTACGTGGAGCTGCTGCTGCAGACCTACGGGGTCGGCCGGCAGGAGATCGACGAGTTCATCGAACTGGCCGAACAGGCCAACAGGCCGGGCTGGTGGCACCGGTACCGCGATGTGCTGCCCGGATGGTTCACCGCCTACGTCAGCCTGGAGAGCGGCGCCAAGACTCTGCGTACGTACGAGCCGCACTACGTCACGGGCCTGCTGCAGACCCACGCGTACGCCCGGGCCATCCTGCGCGCGGGCTTCCCCAACGACACCGACGAGGAACTCGAGCGGAGAGTCGATCTGCGCCTGCGCCGGCAGAGTCTGCTGGCCAAGCCGGAGGCGCCCACCCTGTGGGTGGTGATGGAGGAGGCCGTACTGCACCGGGTCGTCGGCGGTCCTGAGGTGATGCGCGAGCAGATCGACGGGCTTCTGACAGCGTCGGACCTTGACCATGTCAGTCTCGACATCGTGCCGTTCAGCGTGGGCGCGCACACCGGCGCGTTCGCCCCCTTCACCTACTTCCGGTTCGAAGAGCCCGAACTGCCCGACATCGTCTACACCGAGCTTCTCTCCGGATCGGTCTATCTCGACCAGCGGTCCGACGTGGCCGCCCACCTCGAGGCGCACAACCGGATGTCCCTGCTGACGTCGGCCGCCGAGAGCAAGGCTCTCCTGAACCGCATGCGCAAGGAGTACACATGACCAGCACCGGCAGCAGTGTCTACAACGGCATGCCCGCGACGGAACTCGGCGAGCAGGGCTGGGAGTGCCCGTGGAGTGGTACCAGCGGAGGTCAGTGCGTGGAGACGAAGCAGCTCGCGGACGGCCGTGTCGCCCTGCGGCAGTCGACGGATCCCGCCGGTCCCGCGCTGATCTACACGCCGGAGGAGATCAGCGCCTTCGTCACGGGGGTCAAGAACGGGCTCGCGGATCACCTGACGACGAGCTGAACCAGGCCGCCAGGTCGCAGCCGAGACCGACGTCCGGCCGGCTGCGACCTGGCCGGCACGTCGACGCACACCACTGAAAGGACACGATGACCTCCCCCCACACCGCACGGCACATCGACACGAGCCGGCCCCATTCGGCGCGCATGTACGACTACTACCTCGGCGGCAAGGACCACTTCGACATCGACAAAGAGGCCGCCGAGAAGGTCGCGGCGGCTTACCCCGGCATCTTCGTGTGTGCCAGGGAGAACCGGGCCTTCATGCACCGCGCCACACGTGTCCTCGCTCGGGAGCACGGCATCCGGCAGTGGCTCGACATCGGCACCGGCATACCGACCGAGCCCAATCTGCACCAGGTCGCACAGGCTGTCGTTCCGCAGGCCAGGGTGGTCTACGCCGACAACGATCCTCTCGTCCTGAAGTACGCCGAGACCCTGATGCGCAGCGCGCCCGAGGGCCGCACCACGTACATCGAGGCGGACGTCAACGAGCCCGAGACGCTCCTGAACGCCCCCGAGTTGGCGGAGGTCCTGGACCTGACCCAGCCCGTCGCGCTGTCGCTCAACGCCCTCATGCACTTCGTTCCTGATTCGCTGGACCCGTACGGGATCGTCGACCGCCTAATGGGCGTCCTTCCCTCGGGCAGCGCCCTGGCCCTGACCCACTGCACTCCGGACTTCGACCCCGCCACCTGGGCGAAGGTCACGAAGATCTACACCACGGCCGGAACCCCCGTACAGTTCCGCTCCAAAGCAGACGTCACCCGCTTCTTCGACGGCCTCGACCTCCTCGCCCCCGGGATCGCCCTCGGCCATCGCTGGCGCCCGGAAGCCTCGGACGACGGGCCCGAGGCGACCGAGAAGAACATCACGGACGCCGAGGTCAGTCTCTGGACCGGGGTGGGCATCAAGCCGTAGCGTCCGGCGCCGGTCCTCGAACGAGGGCGTGCTCTCACGCGATCCGGTGGCACAGCCGAGCATGGCGGTGCCACCGGGCGTGACGAGCCGGCGTCGGGTGGCCAGGTGCCCCGAGCTCCTCCTCGTGCGCACCGGATCCTGCTCGTCGACGAACCACGGACGAACCACGGGAGCGCTCGGCCGTTAATTCGGTGGCCGTTGCCGAGTGTGCGTCACTAGCCTCCCTCCCGTGATCTACGAGAGCCCATTGGCCTACCTGCTCGGTCTCGAAGGTCTTGCCCTGCTGCGTTCGTTCACCGGGGATTTCGACCGCGAGTTCGTCGACGCGCGCATCGCGGAAATCCATAAGCTCCTCGACGACGAGTCGCTGGCCGGCGCGGCTGTGGAAGTCGCCCGCGTGGGCACGGTCGAGGGCTACCGGATCTGGTCCGAGACGTATGACGGCCCGAACTCGGCGTTCGACTTCGACGAGCCCATAGTCCGAGAGATCGTCGCCGGGCTGCCGACGGGTGTCGCCCTGGATGCCGCGTGCGGCACCGGTCGGCTCGGGGCCCTGCTGGCCGAGCACGGACATCGGGTGGTCGGCGTCGACAGCTCACCCGACATGCTCGCCCGGGCCCGCGAACGGGTACCGACCGGCGAATTCCGCCTGGGTGACCTGCACCGGCTGCCCGTGGCCGACGATGCCGTGGATGTGATCGTCTGTTCCCTCGCGTTGACGCATCTTCCCGAACTGCGGCCGGTGATGGCGGAGTTCGCCAGGGTATTGCGCCGGGGCGGACACGTGATCATCTCCGACATTCACCCCGAGTGGGTGGCGCGGGGCGCGATTCCGCCCGTACGCCGCCCTGACGGGCAGCCGGGACGGCTGGAGAGCCACCGGCACTCGACCGGCGCCTACCTGCGCGCCGCGCTTGCGGTGGGGTTCCAGGTACGACGCTGCGAGGAACCCGTGAGGCCGGCCGTCGAGCAGCCGCAGGAGTCACCCGGGGCCCGCATGACGGAACTCGGGCCGTGGGAAGTCCGGCCGTGGTGCCTGTTCGACCTGGTACCCGAGGCGGCATCAGCGGCCAACGACGGAGTGCCGAGTGTGATCGTCTGGCATTTCCAGCTGGACGGGTCCTGAGATTGAACACGGGCGTCCATGAAAGGCCCGTACGCGACGCAGGCCGTACGCGCACAGGCCCGTACGCGACGCAGACCCGTACGTGACACAGACCCGCAAGAGGGGGCCGGTGCGCGGCGGACCTCAGGCATGGCCCGGCGGTGCGCTGCTCTCTCGTACGACCAGTTCCGTCGCCACCTCCACCCGTGTCGTCTCCGGCTGCTCCCCGGACAGCAGCCGCAGCACCATCCGGGCCGCGAGCGCGGTCATGTCGGCCAGCGGGGTGCGGACCGTCGTCAGCCGCGGGGTCACCCAGTCCGCGAACGGCAGGTCGTCGAAGCCGACCACGCTGACATCGGCCGGTATGCGCAGCCCGAGCTCGGCGGCTGCCCGGTAGGTACCCAGCGCCTGGTGGTCGCTGCCCGCGAAGACCGCGGTCGGGCGCTCGGGCAACGCCAGCAGTTCCAGCGCGTGTTGGTGCGCGAGGTTGTGGGTGAAGTCGCCGTAGCGCACAAGGGCCGGGTCGAAGGGGAGTCCTGCCTCCGCCAGCGCAGAGCGGTAGCCGTCGACCCGGGCACGTGAGGTGAGCCGGCGTTCCGGGCCGCTGATGATCGCGATCCGGCGGTGACCAAGCTCGATGAGATGGCGGGTGGCGGCAAGACCGCCGGGCCAGTTGGTCGCGCCCACCCAGGGCGTCCCGGGCGCGGGCTCGTCGATCGGCGCCACCAGCGCGTACGGGATGCCGAGCCGGCCCAGTTCCTCGTGCTGTTCCGGCGTCAGTTCGGGGACGACGAGGATCGCGCCGCGCGTGGAGCGGGTGGCCAGCGAGTCCAGCCACTGCCGGGCGCGTCTGGTCCGGCCGTGCGTGGCCGAGACGACCAGTCCCATGTTCGCATCGTGCAGGACGTCCTCCGCACCCCGGATCAGCTCCACGGCCCAGGGGCTGTCCAGTTCGTTGATGACGAAGTCGATCAGTCCGCCGGGTGGTGCCGCGGTGGCCGCCGGACGGTGTTTCGCCAGATAGCCGTGCTGCTCGAGCAGGCGCTGCACCTTCGCCCGGGTCTCCGCCGACACATCGGATCTATCGTGCAGCACCTTCGAGACAGTGGAGACCGAAACGCCTGCCTGTTCGGCGATTTCAGCCAGAGTGCGCCGCCTTCCTGAGCCCGATCCTGTCGAAACCGTTGACGTCATCGGATGAATCTCCTACTTTTCCGTGGCGGTCGCAGGTTGCGAAAACTATCGCAACCCGGCTCCCCGGAGTAGAGGTGGTCCTCGATGAAGAGATGGCGCGCCGCTTCCCTGGCCGCTGCGGTGGCACTGGTGCTCTCCGGCTGTGGAGGCACCGGCGGCGGCAGCGGTAAGTCGGGGGACGGAAAAGGGGAGTTGCTGGTCTGGGTGGACAACACCCGCACGCCGGCGGCCCAGCAGTACAAGAAGGCACACCCCGACCTGAAGATCCGTATCGTCACCATCCCGCCCGAAGCCGGATACGTCCCCACCAAGGTCTCGCTCGCCAACCGCACCAAGAGCGGCTGGCCCGACGTCGTCTTCCTCACCAACCCCGCGGAGGCCGCGACGCTCGCCGGTGAGAAGTTTGGCTACGCGGCCCCGCTCGACGACCTCGTGCCGAAGTCCGTCCGCGACGGCTTCTCCCCCGGCTCCCTCGACACCTGCACCTTCAGCGGCAAGACGTACTGCCTGCGCAACGACATCGCCCCGACCGTGCTCTGGTACGACGCGACCCTGATGAAGAAGTACGGGTACCAGGTCCCGAAGACCTGGGCCGAGTACCAGCAGGTCGGGCTGAAGGCGGCCAAGGACCACTCCGGCACCGTCGTCGGGGCGATCAACGGCAAGTACGGCGCCGGCACCTACTTCGGCAGCAGCGGCTGCCCCACCCGCGACACGCTCAGCCTCACCAAGGTCCACATCGACCTCGGCCAGCAGAGCTGCACCCGGGTGGCGGACCTGCTCCAGCCGATGGCCAAGGCCAAGGCCGTCACCACGGTCGTGCCCACCGACCCCGCCTTCGCCAAACTCGGCAAGGACGACAAGATCCTGATGCTGCCGGGCCCCGCCTGGTTCGGCGACTTCATGTTCGGGCCCGCCTTCAAGATCCCGAAGGGCCGGATCGCCGCGGCCCCCATGCCCACCTGGCCCGGCGAGACCAAGCCGTACGCGGGACAGGTCGGCGGCGGTGCCTTCCTCGTCTCCGCGCACGCCGGCGACCGTACCGAGGAGGCGGCGGACCTCGTGCGCTGGATGACCAGCGACGTCACCCTCCAGGCCGAGCAGCCCACCTATCCCGCCTTCACGGCAGCCGCGCAGAAGTGGGGCGAGGCCAAGGCCGAGGATCCGTACTACGCCTCCGACCCGATGCCCGCGCTCACCGCGGCGGCGAACGCGTTGCGTCCCGGCTTCGGCGCCGTCCGCTTCGAGGCCGACTGGCAGAGCAGCTTCAACGACACGCTCGGCAAGGCGGCCGACTCCGGCGGCAACCTCCGTACGGCGCTGAGCAGTTGGCAGGACAAGCTGGAGGCGGCGGCCAAGACCAGCGAGTACACGGTCGGATGAAGACGCCGACCTTGAGCCGCCCGCCCGCGGCCACCACCGTCGCACCGGTCGAACACCGGCGCCCTCGGCGCCGGGGCCGCACCACCGCCGTGTGGATCCTGGTGGGCCCGTACACACTGTTCCTCGCGGTCTTCGGGCTCGCGCCCGCCGGATACGCCCTGTGGACCTCCTTCGTCCACGACGGCTCCTTCTCCGGCGGACGCAACTGGACGGCCGTCTTCGACGACTACCGGCTCGGCGAGGCGGCCCAGAACGTCACCACGTACCTCCTCATCTGGCTGCCCGTCCTCCTGCTGACCGTCCTCTCGCTCGCCTTCACCCTGCATGCCCGACCCGGCCGGGCGACGGGCGCCCTCCAGCTCGTCTACTACCTGCCGGGCGCGGTCACCGGGTCGGCGGCGGCACTGCTGTGGCTGTTCATGGTCAGTCCGGACAGCAGCCCGTTCGGGCCGCTGCTGAAGCTGATGGACGTCAAGAGCGCCACGGACGCGCTGTCCGGCGGCAGCCTGATCGCCGTCCTCGCCGTGATGGGCGTCGCCGTGCACGCCGGCGGCTGGATCGTCGTCCTGTACGGGGCGCTCACCGCGCTCCCCAAGGACGTCCTGGAGGCGGCGCAGGTCGACGGCGCCTCGGCCTGGCGGACGATGTGGCACGTCAAGCTGCCGATGGTCCGCACGTACGTCGCCTTCGTGCTGATCTCCAGCTTCGCCTCCGGCAGCCAGGTCTTCGTCGAACCGACCGTCCTGTCCACCGGAGCCCCCGGCCAGATCAGCCCCACCTGGTCCGTCAACCAGCTCGCCTACGTCTACGCCACCCAGGACGGCGATTTCGGCAAGGCCGCCGCGCTGTCGCTGGCCATGCTCGCGGTCGGGCTGCTGACCGCCTGGGTCGTGATCGCCCGTACCCGCATGTACGCCACGGACTCCACGGACTCCCGGTGAGTGAGGGGATGACCGCTGATGAGTGAGGCGATGACGGTTCATGACTGAGGCGATGACCGCTCTGTCCCGCGGCGCCCGCGCCCTCTTCCTGCTCGGCGCGGCCGTCTTCTTCGGACTGCCCCTGCTCTGGCTGCTGCTCGCGCCCACCCGCACGGCCGACGACCTGACGACCGGCTCACCACTCGGTTTCGGCTCCCTCGGCAACGTCGGTGACGCCTGGTCGCACCTGACGTCGTACAACGACGGCGAGATCACCCTGTGGATCGGCAACTCCGTCATCTACGCGACGGCGAGCGTCGTCCTCGCCCTGCTGCTGTGCGTGCCCGCGGGTTATGTGCTCGCCAAGCACGACTTCGCGGGCCGCCGGACACTGCTCACCCTGTCGGTGGTGACGATGATCCTGCCGCCGGCCGCGCTGGTCCTGCCGCTCTATCTGGAGATGTCGGCGGTCAATCTCACCGGCACGGTCTGGGCGGTGATCCTGCCGCTCTCCTTCTACCCGTTCGGCGTCTACCTCGCCTTCCTGCACTTTCAGGCCAACCTGCCCGACAGTCTGCTGGACGCCGCACGCGTCGACGGCGCGAGCGAGCTGCGGCTGTTCTGGTCGGTCGCGCTGCCGCTGGCCCGGCCCGCGATCGCGCTGATCGCCTTCTTCGGCTTCGTACGCTGCTGGACCGACTTCTTCCTGCCCTTCGTGATGCTCTCCGACGACCGCACCTTCACTCTTCAGCTCGGACTGATGTCGCTGCTCCAGTCCACCGGCGCGGTCAACAACTCCAGCGGCTTCGCCGACCTCGACATCCACCAGCCGGAAGCGGCCCTGGCCGGACTCGTGGCCTGCGCGCCCCTGATGATCGGTTTCGTGCTCGCCCAGCGTTTCCTGCGCAGCGGGCTGCTGGCCGGAGCGGAGAAGGGCTGATGCGCACACAACTACAAGAGCACGTACGGCAGTTGGTGGCTCCCTTGGTGCCCCACTTCAGTACCGGCCGGGCTCGCGTGCGGCTCGGCGTGAACACCGCGATCCATGACGACACGGCCGCCGAGCTGGAGGCGTTCGCCCGGCCCCTGTGGGGACTGGCACCGATCGCCGCGGGCAAGGGGGACGTGCCGCACAAGGAGTTGTGGGTGCGGGGGCTCGCCCACGGCAGTGACCCCGAGCACCCGGAGTACTGGGGCGAGCCCCGCGACCGCGACCAGCGCATCGTCGAGATGGCGGCGATCGGCTTCGCCCTGGCGCTCGCGCCCGAGCACTGGTGGGACCCGCTGAGCGGGCCTGAACGGGACCGGCTCGCACGCTGGTTGCGCAGTGCCCTCCCGCGCGAGACGGCCGACAACAACTGGCACTTCTTCCCGGTGCTGATCGCCCTCGGCCTCGACCGGGTGCAGGTCCCCTACGACCGCTCACTGATCGAAGCCCGGCTGCGACGACTGGAGACGTTCTGGCTCGGCGACGGCTGGTACTCCGACGGACCCACCGAGCGGCGCGACTACTACGTGCCGTGGGCGATGCATTTCTACGGGCTGCTGTACGACACCTTCACGGGTGGAGACCGCTTCAAGGAGCGGGCGGCCCGGTTCGCCCGCGACTTCCGGCACTGGTTCGCGGACAACGGCGCCGCCGTCCCCTACGGCCGCAGCCTCACCTACCGCTGGGCGCAGGCCGCCTTCTGGGGTGCGCTGCCCTTCGCGGGCGTGGACGCGCTGCCGCAGGGTGTCGTCAAGGGGTATCTGCTGCGCCATCTGCGCTGGTGGGAAGGGCGGCCGGTGACCGGGCCCGACGGGCTGCTGTCCGTCGGGTACGGCTATCCGCAGCCCGCGCTCGCCGAGCAGTACAACGCGCCCGGCTCCCCGTACTGGTCACTGAAGGCGTTCCTGCCGCTCGCGCTGCCGGAAGATCACGCGTTCTGGACCGCGGCCGAGGAACCCGCTCCCGCGCTGCCCGCCGTCAGCGCCCAGCCGCACGCGGGCGCCGTGCTGATGCGCGCCGGTGGTGACGTCACCCTGCTCGCCGGGCGCCAACATCATGCGTGGGTGCGGCACGGCGCCGAGAAGTACGCCAAGTTCGCCTACTCGTCCCGGTTCGGCTTCAGCCTCCCGAACGGCACGCTCGGACTCGCGCAGGGTGCGTACGACTCGATGCTGGCCCTCAGCGACGACGGCGGAGCGCACTACCGGGTGCGAGAGGAGCCGACCGCCCCCGACACCGGGGGCGGGACGGTCCGCAGCACCTGGCGGCCATGGCCCGACGTGGAGATCACCACCTGGCTGACGGCCGCCCCGCCCTGGCATCTGCGCACCCACCGCATCCGGACGGGACGTGCGCTGCACACGGCGGAGGGCGCCTTCGCCGTGGACCGCGACGCGGGCGTGGAACGGTCGGCCGGAACGGGGTACGCCCGTGCGTCGGCCCGGGCGGGCTTCACCGGCCTGCGGGACCTCGACGGCCTGCGCACGGGCGAGGTGGTCGACTGCCTGCCCGGCACGAACGTCCTCGCCCGACGTACGACGCTGCCCACGCTGACCGGCCGGCTCCCACCTGGTGAGCACTGGCTGAGATGCGCGGTGCTGGGCGCTCCCGACGGGCCGGAGGCCGAGGCGACTTGGCGACAACCTCCGGAGTCCTCGACGGATCCACCGGAACCCCCGACGAGTGGAGGCGGTACATGAGATCGAGAAGAGTAAGAGGCCTGTCCGTACTGGCCGCCGTGACAGCGCTGCTGGCCCTCCCGGTCCAGGCACCGGCGCAGGCGGCCGGCTCCGGCCGTACCTACCACGTGGCCCCCTCGGGCAGCGAGAACGCTTCCGGTTCCGCGGAGAGACCGCTGCGCACCATCGGCGACTGCCTCTCCCGGGTCCGCCCAGGCGACACCTGTCTGGTCCACCGCGGCACCTACCGCGAACAGCTCACACCTCCCTCCGGCACCAAGGACGCCCCGATCACGATCGCCGCGTACGGCGACGGCCCGGTGACCGTCGACGGGACCGAGCAGGTGACCGGATGGAAGGACGCCGGCGGCGGACTGGTCGCCGCCGACACCGACCTGCCGCCCGACCCCGACTTCAACGCGGTGTTCCTGGACAACGACCGTGCTGTGGAGGGCCGTTGGCCCAACACCGGCGCCGATCCGCTGAACACCACCTGGGCCGAGGCCGAACCCACCTCCACCGACCAGCACATCGACGACGCCGATCTGCCCGACGCCGACTGGACCGGCGCCACCGTGCACCTGTGGGCGGGTTCCAACCCCTGGGCCCAGCAGACAGGCACGGTCACTGCCGCCGCACCCGGCAAACTGGACTTCAAGGGCGGCAACTACCGTTGCCCGCCGCTGTGCATGGGCAACCAGAACTACCGCAACTACTACCTCGTCGGCTCCAAGGCCGCCCTCGACCAGCCCGGGGAGTGGTACTACGACGAGACCGCGCAGCGGCTCTACATGGTGCCGCCGAAGGGCGGCATGACCGGGCACACGGTGACCGCGAAGCACCGCCTGTGGGGCGTCGACCTGAGCGAGAGCTCGTACGTCACCGTGCGCGGCCTGAACTTGTGGGGCACGTCGCTGCGAACGGGCAACGACAGCACGGGAGTCGTGGTCGACCGGCTGCGCGCCACCTACATCTCGGAGTTCTCCACCCTCCCCATGCCGTCCGACAGCGATCTGGCGATCCCGCCCTTCGAAGGCCATATCGTCGCCTCCCGGATCCTGGACTCGGGCGTGCAGATCCTCGGCACCGGCAACACCCTGAAGAACAGTGAGATCTCCCAGTCGGCCGGGGACGGCGTCCTGCTGCGCGGCACCGGCAACACCGTCACCAACAACTACATCCACGACGTCGGCTGGATGGGCAGCTACACACCCGGCATCGAGGTCAACGGCAACGGCCACACCGTCACCCACAACACGATCCGGCGCACCGGACGAGCATCCATCGACACGGCCTGGCAGCTCAACGGCACGGAATTCCACGGCAACCGCATCGCCTACAACGACATGTCCGAAGCCATGCGCACCTCACGCGACGGCTCCCCCTTCTACGTCTGCTGCAGCCTGAACGGCACCGGCACCTCCATCGACCACAACACCTCGCACGACGCCGACGGCCAGGTCGGCTTCTACGTCGACAACTACTCCGGCCACTTCCGGCTGCACCACAACGTCGCCTGGAACACCGGCGCCCGAGGCACCTTCTTCAACGGCCACACCGGACCGAGCATCGCCAACGAGGACCACAACTCCAGCTACGGCGTGGGCATCGACGGCAACTCCGTGCGGCTGAGCGGCGCGACGGACGCCTCCGGCTCGTACATCAGCAACATCATCGGCCCGAAGCCGATCAGCGTCAGCGAGACCGGCGATCCGCTGCCGGTGGTCCGCTCCAACCTGATCAGCGACAAGCCCGGATACACAGACGCCGTGAACGGCGAGCTGTGGCTGACGCCCGACTCGCCCGCCATCGACGCCGGCGAGGTGATCGACGGCATCACGACCGACATCCGGGGAGCGGCTCCCGACCAGGGCGCATACGAGTACGGCGAGCCGATCTGGTCGACGGGCTGCAACCTGCCGGGCTGTCAGCAACGGGTGCGGCACGGCACGTGGAAGACGACCGCGAGCGACGGCACGGACGCCTCCGCCGTCACCGACGGGGACATCAACACCCGCTGGACGGCGGCGAGTCCACAGTCCGCGGGCCAGTACCTGACCGTCGACCTCGGTGAGCCCAAGACCTTCTCCAGGCTCTCGCTCGACGCCGGCCGCGACACCAACGGCCAGCCGTACGGCTTCTCCGTCTCGGTCAGCCGCGACGGCACGCATTGGGGCGAGCCGCTCGCCCGGGTCTCCGGCCGCTCCTTCACCCAGGACGCGGTGTTCGCCCGGCAGACCACCGCCCGCTACCTCAAGATCACGCTCACCGCGAGCGGACCGGTCCCCTGGGTCGCCAACGACCTGCGCCTGTACGGCGACGGGCCGGACGCCTCCGCCACACTCCAGGCCGAGCAGGCCACCATCCCCCGAGGGGTGGAGCGCGGTACGGCCGCCACCGGGGTGCTCGGCTCCGGCGACTGGGTGGCGTTCCGCAAGATGAACGTCGACGGCGGCCAGCTCACCGTGCGCAGCGCCTCCTCCTGCACGCGCGGCTGTTCGCTCCAACTGCGCCTGGACGCGCCGGACGGCCCGCTGCTCGGGGTGGTGCCCGTCCGGGGTGACGGCGACTGGCAGGAGCAGTCGGTGCGCCTGAAGCGGGAGGTCACCGGTACCCGCGACCTCTATCTCGTGGCGGAGGGCGGACGGGAGGTCGCGGCGCTGGACTGGCTTACGATCCGGCCCTGAACCGACCCTGATCCGGCCCTGAACAGCGCCCGTCCGGGCGGCCGGGGGCGGGCCACATGGCCGCCGCCCGGCCCGGACGGGCGCTGGACTCCCGGGACGGCCGAGTGCCGCAGGTGGACACGCTTGTCGCCGACCTGTACCCCCGGCGTGGGGCCGGAACCGGCAGCCGACCGTAGAGGGAGAGATCAGCCAGCCCGGATGAGGAACCGCTGGTCGGCCGCGCCGGTACATCCTTCTTCTGCCGCCTCAGCTCCCTCGGTGGTGTCGTTGCCGACGATGCCGATGCAACGGCTGGTGCCGACCGGGCGAAGCCGGAAACCGCCGGTGCTGTCAGCGGCGGTGGGTTCCAGACGGAACAGGGTGGCCTGGGCGCAGTCGTTCCGGGGCTCGAGCATGCCCTTTACGGGGCCGGTGCTCATGACCGTAAGACATCCTTTCCCCTCCGTGGGATGGTGCCACTGGATGCGGTAGAGGCCCTCACCGGCTGGTTCGAGGTAAGTACGCGGCACCGTGACCTGGGCGCAGGGGAGTTGGACGGCGATGGCGTTGGCGTAGGCGCCGTCGCGGTCGCGTCCGTCGGTCAGGCAGAGGTCGGGCGTCCGGGCGGGGCGGATGGTGACCCAGCCGTCGGCGGGGGTCCGGGACGCGGTGGCCGGACCAGCCGATGCTCCCGGATCGGCGGAGCTGTCAGAGCTGTCAGAGCTGTCGGACCTGTCGGGGAGTAATCCCCAGGCGCCCAAGGCGAGCATCGGGACCATGAGCGAGAGCGCGAAAGCGACCGCGCGCCGCTTGGCGCGGCGCGGTCGCGAGGCCACGGATTGTTCGGTCGGCGGTCTCGCCGTTGCACCGGCGTCGGCGTCGGCGTCGGCATCGGCATCGGTCCCGTGGTCCGGTACCGCGGCAGGGGCATCGGCGTCCGGCCCGGGGCCCGGCACCCCGGCAGGAGCATCGGCGTCCGGCCCGGGGCCCGGCACCCCGGCAGGAGCATCGGCGTCCGGCCTGGGGCCCGGCACCCCGGCAGGAGCGTCGGCATCGGGCCCGGACCCTGGCGCCAGGACAGGGGCGGCAGAGATACCCGCGGCGATACGGTCCCTGGCGTCCAGCCAGGCGCCGACCCGCTGCCCGTCTCCGCAGGCGCGGACAAACGCGGCCAGTACCTCGGGGCGCGGCAGACTCGTCCGTCGCAGGATGTCGGCCAGGGTGCTGCGCGCCAGCACATCGCCGCTTCGGGCGGCCCGCTCCTCCAGTTCGCGATACGTCAGCCCCGAACGCTCCTTGAGCCGCCGCATCGACTCGACAAAACCGGCAGCGTCCCGGGCTTCGTACGGCGACGACTCCCCCAGGTTCCCCATGCACGTCATCCTGCTGCGGCCATGACACAAGGGACAACGGTGAATTCCGCCATGCCCCGCTGTCCGGGTCGCAATCCGGACAAGGCCCCTGACCAGCCCGGACAGCTCGTGTCTGTCCGGGACAGCAGGTTGCCCTTGCTGCGCTCCACCGGCGGCCAGCAGTCTCTGTGGCGCCGGGCCGGGTCGAACCACCGCCACGGCGCGATGGAACACACACGCGATGGGACACACAAAGACAGACCGGATCCCCGGGCATCAACACTCACTGTCAGATGAGGAGCAGAGCTGCTCGCTGCGCTCATTGGTCGCGTCCAGCCTGTGTCTCATCTCCATTCACCCAAGGGTTGCGGTGGCCCAGTGGCCGCCATTCACTCAACCAGAAATCACGTAGGGAGATCATGCTCATGTCACACGACGCGCCACGCAGACTCGGACAGGTCGTCGGGATCACCGCGATGGCCGCCGGCCTTGCGCTGCTCCCCTCCACCGCAAGCGCGCAGGAAGGGCCGATCAGCGGGGCGAGCTATGGGCGCAACGGTGGGTGCACCACGGCCGCCGGCACCTTCGGCTGGGAACTCACCAGCGAAGCCAGGAACCTGTACCGCACATGGGGCACCGTCAAACTCACCAACCGTCCGTCCAACTGCACCAGCGACGTCACAGGCGCCGCCCTGCAGCGCTCGGAGACATCGACCACGAACCGCAGCTGGAAGTGGTACGCGGGGATCGGTCGCGGCCAGACCTACACCTTCTCCCTGGACGACACGGACGTCCGTGACGTCCGTTTCCGGATCTGCAACGTGCGGAACGGCGTGATCGACGGCTGCGGTCGGGTCCAGTAACCGCATCGCCAACTCAGCCCGCGTCAGGGGCTGGCAGGCCCGGGTCCGGGGCATCGGGGGGACGGATCCTGGCGGTTGTGCGGGCGGCAGCCCTGATCCGGGCTGCCGCCCGCACTGGTACGGCATCGGCATAGGCATCGGCGCCGACCTCCGGGTGAAGGTGTCGATGAGTGGCCTGCGACGGGTCGAATAGTCGAGTAATGGAGTCCCGCACGACGCGACGCCGTCGGCCTGACCCTCTGCCAGGTCGACCTGGCCGGTCCGCCCCTCGGCACATTGACAGGCATCTGTCGCCATGTTGCTATGAGGCGCTGCTCAGCCGGACCTGCGTCGCGTCGCATGCCGCTCGGGCACCGGATACCAAGATTGACGGCCATTTGACCGGGGGCGCACCCCCGAACCCAGAGCGAGGACCCATGCCGCAGCGCGCCGCGACCATCGTCGGCGGCGGGATCGGCGGCCTCGCGGCGGCCCTCGCCCTGCATCGCCGGGGCTGGCACGTCGAGGTGCTGGAACGGGCCCCGGAGTTCACCGAGATCGGCGCCGGTATCTCCCTGTGGCCGAACGCGCTGCACGCGCTTGAGGTGCTCGGCCTGGCCAACGCCGTCCGGGCACTCGGCGCCGTCGAGAACGCAGGCGGCGTACGCGACCGCCGGGGCCGCTGGCTGTCCCGTACGGACAACGCGGAGCTGGCGCGCCGCTTCGGCCATCCCCTGGTGGTCCTGCACCGCGCGGACCTGTTGCGGGTGCTCACCGAGGCATTGCCCGCCGACAGCCTGCGTCCGGGCAGTGAGGTGTCCGCGGTTCGCGACGACGGCCACGGCCTGGTCGTCGATCACCACGGGGGCAAGGGGGGCGGGCCCCGGCCCGACCTCGTGGTCGGCGCCGACGGGCTGCGCAGTGTGGTCCGCCGCGCTCTGTGGACCGAGGCGGCCGGCCCCCGGTACGCCGGCTACACGGCCTGGCGCATGGTCACCGAGCCCCTCGCCGAGCCGCCCTCCGAGGGCGCGGCGACCTGGGGCCGCGGCGAGCGGTTCGGCTACACGGCGCTGCCCGGCGGGCGGATGTACTGCTTCGCGACCGCGTCGCTGCCGGAGGGAGCGGCCTCCGGCACGCCCGAGTACGCCGAACTGCTGCGCCGGTTCGGGTCCTGGCCGGATCCCGTCCCCGCCCTGCTGGCCGCCGTCCCCGCGGACGCGGTGCTCCGACACGACCTGTACGACCTGCCGCCGCTGCCCTCCTTCGTCCGCGGCCGGGTTGCGTTGCTGGGCGACGCGGCTCATGCCATGACCCCCAATCTGGGCCAGGGTGCGTGCCAGGCGCTGGAGGACGCGGTCACCCTCGCCCACTGCCTCGACAGCACCGCGGACGTGGCCGCCGCGCTCCGCTCGTACGACCTGCTGCGCCGCCCGCGGACCCAGGCCATCACCCGCCGCTCCGCCCGGCTCGGCGCAATCGGCCAGTTGTCGTGGCCGCCCGCGGTGCTGCTGCGCGACACGGCCGCCCGACTGACGCCGACGCGGGCGACGCTGCGTTCCATGACGCCGGTGCTCGGCTGGACCGCGCCCGGCGCCCCGGTGACCGCGACGAAGAGCGAGAGCAAGAGCGACTGATGCCGGACTGGACATATCACCCACTGCGCGGCGCGGCCGCCGCCGCCCTCGGCCGACGCCGTTCGCAGCGAACCGCACTGCGGCTGCTGGCCTCGATCGGCTCCCGTCCCGCCGGCGCGCGGCTGATCGCCCGGGGATTCGGCCACCGCCACCCGCCTGAGCGCCTCGCCGGTGAGATCGCCGGCGTGCCCGTGGCCGTCCGCCTCGGCATATCTGTCCCGCCCTCGCTCGCCCGCGAAACGGTACGGGCCATGCCCCCGCTCGGGGCGGGTGTCGTCGAGGTGGCGCCCGTCTCGGCGGGCGACGTGGAGACCGTACGGAAGGCCGCCGCCGGCCGCTCGATCCCGCTGGTCGTCCGCGCCTGTGACGCGGAGGCCGAGGCCGCGCTCAAGCCGTACGTCGACGGATTCACCAGCAGCGACGACCCGCACGTGGTCCATGTGTCCGACCCGTCGGTCACCGCCGCGGCCACCGCACTCGAGGAGCCGGACGCCGTCGTGCTCGCCCGGCCCGGGGTGCTCGTCGAGGCCGGACCCGGCTGGTTCGCACGGGTCACCGAGGCAGCCACGCCCACCGCGCCCGCGCCGCGGCTACGGGACGTCGGGCGCGATCCCCGCCGCTGGCCCGCCTGGTGGTGGGCCCTGCTCGTCGGGCTCGGTATGACGGGCGCCGGACTCGGCGCCGCGGCGATCACGCTCGGGCCCGTGCTGCTCTGGTACGACCGTGACTACCTCGGCATGACGCTGCACGAACTGCATGCCGCCAACCACCACCTCGTGCACTTCCTCCAGCACGACCGGATCACCATGGCCGGCACGATGGTGGCGATCGGCGCCCTCTACACCGGCCTCGCCGTGGGCGGGATCAGACGCGGCTGGCCCTGGGCCCGCGAGGTGTATCTGCTCTCGGGGGCGATCGGCTTCCCCACCTTGTTCTACTTCCTGGCCACCGGCTTCGTAGAACCCCTGCACACGGCCACCACCCTCGTGCTGTTCCCGATGTTCGTGGCCGCGGTTCGTCGGACCCCGCACACTCCGCGGTGGCGCCTGGCGCCCGAAGGGCCGGAGCCGGAGCGCCGACGGGCGCTGGCCGGCCAGTTGCTGCTGATCGTCACGGGAGCAGGGCTGTTCGTCGGTGGAGCGGTCATCTCGGTGGTCGGTCTGACCGGTGTCTTCGTACCGACCGACCTGACCTTCCTGGACGCCGGCAGGCAGACGCTGGAAACCGTGAGCCCCCGGCTTGTGCCGTTCGTCGCCCATGACCGCGCGGGGTTCGGCGGTGCCCTGATGTCCGCCGCGGTGGCCATCATTCTGCTCAGTGCGTGGGGCTGGCGGCGGGGTGAGGCCTGGGTGTTCTGGACCCTGGCCGCGGCGGGGGCCGCCGGCTTCCTGCCGGCTGTCGTGGTGCACGGCGCGATCCACTACACCGACTTCATCCACCTCGCGCCGGTCTACTTCGGCATCGCCACGACCGGCACCGGCCTGCTGCTCGCGCGTCCGTACCTCTGCGCCAAGGCATCGGCGCGGCCGAAGGACTGACCGGGCCGCCCCGGCGACCGCCCATCCTCCGCCTCCCCGGGTGATCTGACGCCCTGCGGTGCGTGCACGCGCCGGAGCGCATCGACTGTGAACGCACGCATATCAAGTGGCATCACTGAAGTATGTGCACCCTGGCCGTTCGCTGGTTGAGTCGACCACGCGACCGACACCCCCGTTTCCCGCTGAACAGGCAAACGGTATGCAGTTCTTGACACGGCGTCATGAGAAAAGCCCAAAGCCGAGGATGGGCGCCTTGGACTTACGCTTCGGCGTCCCCGGCCAGTTCCTGGCCGTCTTCGCACCACGCAGAGGAAATCCGCTTCAGTGGGCGAAGTTGGTCGCAAATTGATCAGCAGTTTGCTGCCCAGCCACAACGATTCCCACATATGAAACGCGCTTCCACACCCGCGAAACACCATCAGAAAATGTTCTGGAGTCACACCTGATGAAGCTCGCCAAGCGTCTCATCCTCACCACCACAGCTCTCGCCGCCGTGACCGCCGGCACGCTCTTGAGCGCGACGGTCGGCCAGGCCACAACCTCGAAACCCGCCCCCGCCACCGCTGATGCCAAGGCCGCGCCGAAGGTCCCCGACGCGCTGAAGGTCCCCGACGGCAACCGGCTCACCGGCGTCTTCTCCGCCGAAGGCGTCCAGACCTACACGTGCACCGACGGCGCCTGGAAGCTGCTGGAGCCCGCCGCCACCCTCTCGGCCAAGAAGGACCGCTCACAGCGCCCGATCGCCCTCCACTCCCGCGGCCCCGTCTGGGTGTCCACGGTGGACGGCAGCGCCGTCACCGCCGCCGCTGTCGCCACCTCCCCCAAGACCGGCACCATCCCCGAGCTCCTCCTGAAGTCCAGCGACACCCGCGGCACCGGGGCCTTCGCCGACGTCTCCTACATCCAGCGCCTCGACACCCGCGGCGGCGTCGCCCCCACCACCGCCTGCACCGGCACCGACCAGGTCGGCGTCCCCTACTCCGCCACCTACACCTTCTACAAGCCCGCCAACTGATGCAGTAGGCGGCAACGGCTGTGGCCCCTGGACTGTCTCGAGGGGCCACAGCACATCGGCGTGGACGGGCCGCACTTCGCCGCGGGACTCGAGTCCACACGCCGGCGTTTCTCCGCGCACCCGGCCACGCAACGACCCGGTCCACCAGCTCAGCGGGACACGACCGAGTCAGGACCTAGTTCTCCACTCGGATCAGAGCATCAATGGTTGAGCCGCTCGCGCCTTTGAATTGGGCACCCAGCCACCGCAAGATGGACATCGACCGTTGGTTGTCTCTACTCGTCATGGCTCGGATGGCCTGACAGTCGAGGAGCTGCGTGCGGGCGAAGTCCACCATGCAGCGGGCGAGAGCCGTGCCCAGCCCTTGTCCCTGCCAGGAGTCCTCGACGAGGATGCCAAGCTCTCGGACATGCGGTGTCGTCGTCCGCATCAGGTGAGTGACAGCGATGATGCGGTACGGATCATCGAGCGGGACTGTGATCATGGTGGTGCCATTGGCTGGGTCACACAAGTGCTCCCAGTCACGTTTGGCCAGGGCCCGCCGAACGCCGCGGTACCGGGCATAGAGCGAGGCTGGCGAGCATCTTGCGTGCATCTCGTTGACCTTGTCGAGATGCTCGACGAGCCCCGTCCGGCTCAATGTGACCCGATTCGTGCGCGTGGCGATCTGTAACGGCGGAGGACGGAGCGGCGGCGAGGACGTGGGTAACGCCGACACGGTGGACAAGGGCTCTCGTGTAGATCCCGCGCTCCATAGCCGAAGGTTGCTGCTTTGACCAGCGATTTCTGGGACCGCGCCGTTCTTCGTCATCAGGGTTTCCCTTCGTGGCACCGTTTGCTTGGAACTTGCGTTGTGCGGCGTCAGGACGGTTCGCCAGGGGCTCCCTGTAGGTCGGTGCCAGTCGGCGGTTGGGCCAATTCGCCTGCCAAGGAGCGCGATGAAGGCTCCCCGACCAGTCGCCCGAGATCCCCACGACCGCAGGGCCCCGTTGCCCGCGCCTTTGGGGGGCGCGGGCAGGGGGCGCGGTATGGCGTGGGGTTGGGGTCAGGTCTGGTTGGCCTTCTCCAGGGCGGTGCAGCAGGAGTTGACGAGCAGTCGGGTCACGACGTACGGGTCGACGTTGGCGTTGGGTCGGCGGTCCTCGATGTAGTCCTTGCCGTCCTTCTCGACCTGGGCACGGTCAGGCTCCGTCTTCCCGTGACCACGCGTCCTCAAGGAGGGTGCCGGTCGCGGAGTTCGGCGCGGTTGCGGCGGTGGCCATGCCCGTGTCGGCCGCGATCAGCGGCGCGGTCCGCCCCGGCGTGGAAGTGCCCGTGCTGGACCAGGACGGGCCGTAGGCACTCACGTCACTGAAGTCGTATGCGGTCTCGGCGTGTTCGACCTGGTCGACACCGACGATCTCGTCGTCCGGGGAGACCCGCATCCCGATCGTCTTCTCGACGAGGAAGGCGAGGACCGCGGAGGCGACGAGGGAGTAGGCGAGGACTGCGAAGACGCCGGCGCACTGCTTCCAGAACTGGTCCAGGCCGCCGCCGTAGAAGAGGCCCTGGACGTCGGACTGGCCGCCGC
>NZ_JAAKZY010000187.1 GCF_011045015.1 Streptomyces scabichelini
GCCCCCCGCAGGAGGATGAGGGAGCCGCGGCTCCCTCATCCTCCTGCGGGGGGCTTGTACCGCGAACTCGATGAACCCGGTGACCCGTTCGAGGTCCTCAGGTGACGAGTGCTCCGCGCTCCGCTGGGTGAGGCGGTTTTGCAGCTGCGGGTTCGTCGTGGCTGGTCGCGCCCCGCGGCGGAGCCGCATATTGATACAGCCCCGCGCCCCTATGGGGCGCTCTTGAAGCCCCGGTGCAGTGCCACGATCCCGCCCGTGAGGTTGCGCCAGGCCACCTTTGACCAGCCGGCCTTGCGCAGGCGTTCGGCCAGGGCGGGCTGGTCGGGCCAGGCGCGGATGGACTCGGCGAGGTAGACGTACGCGTCGGGGCTCGAGGACACCGCCCTCGCCACCGGCGGCAGGACGCGCATCAGGTACTCCGTGTACACCGTGCGGAAGGGCGCCCACGTCGGGTGCGAGAACTCGCAGATCACGACACGTCCGCCCGGCCTGGTCACCCGGTACATCTCGCGCAGCGCCGCGTCCGTGTCCTGGACGTTCCGCAGCCCGAGGGAGATCGTCACCGCGTCGAAGGTGTCGTCCTTGAAGGGCAGCCTCGTCGCGTCACCCGCCGTCAGCGGCAGCCAGGGGTGGTTCCTCTTGCCGACCCGGAGCATCCCGAGCGAGAAGTCGCACGGCACGACGTACGCACCCGTCCGCACGAAGGGCAGGGACGACGTGGCCGTACCCGCCGCCAGGTCCAGCACCTTCTGCGCGGGCCGCGCGTCGACCGCCTTCGCGACCTCCTTGCGCCACCGCCGGTCCTGGCCGAGCGACAGCACGTCGTTCGTCAGGTCGTACCGTTCCGCCACGTCGTCGAACATCGAGGCGACTTCGTGCGGCTGCTTGTTCAGAGAGGCGCGGGTCACGGGCCCATTGTGGCAGCCGAGGGCCGAGCGGGGACGCCCGGCCTGCCCGGCCGGGCCCGGATCGACGCCTCCACCGGTGAGACGTTGCCCGTCCCCCGACGTACCTCACAGGAGAGGTGGATGTGCAATGAAGAGTCTTCTGAAACCGGCTGCCGGGCTTGTCTTCGCGACGGCGCTGACCTGTACGGGGTGCTCCTCGGACCCGTCACCCTCACAGGCGGCCCCCACACTTCCCAGAACGCCCGCCCCCTCCACGGAGGCCTCGCCGGATACGCCGTCACAGTCGCCGCCGGAGACCCCCTTACCGGGGCCCGCGTACGCCCCGTACGTCAGCGCCACCGCCGCCTCCGACAACGAATCGGCGGGCTCCCCGTCGGCGTACAACCTGGCCTTCGTGATCGCAGGCCGCGGCGGCTGCACGCCGACGTGGGGCCAGTACGGCATCGACAAGGCGTCGGTGAAGTCCAGGATCTCGGCACTCAAGTCGTCCGGAGGAAGCGTGCGGGTCTCCTTCGGCGGCGCCTCCGGCAAGGAGCTCGCCACGACCTGCAAAAGCGTCTCCAAGCTGGCCGGTGCCTACGCGGCCGCGCTCGACGCCGCCGGTGCGACGGAGGCCGACTTCGACATCGAGGGCGACCCGTTGGGCGACTCCAAGTCGGTGGCACTGCGCTCGAAGGCCATCGCCCTGCTCCAGAAGCAGCGCCCCGAGGTCCGGGTGTCCTTCACGCTGCCCGTGATGCCGCACGGCCTCAACAAGGACAGCACGGCCCTGCTGAAGTCCGCCGACGACAACGGCGTCCAGGTCTCCACGGTCAACATCATGACCATGAACTACGGGAGTTCGTACGACGGCGACATGGGCACCTACGCGATCAAGGCGGCCAAGGCGACCCACGGCCAGCTGAAGAAGATCTTCGGCCTCTCGTCCGAGGACGCCTGGAACGGCCTCGCGCTCACCTCGATGATCGGCGTCAATGACGTCGACAAGGAGACGTTCACGCTGTCCGACGCGGCCCAGGTCCGGTCGTTCGCCGAGGAGAAGGACGTCGCCTGGGTGTCGATGTGGGCGGCGGCCCGCGACCGGCAGTGCGCACGCGGCAAGGCGAAGGCGAACGTCGCGCAGACCGACTGCAGCGGGATCAAGCAGCGTTCGGGGGCGTTCGCGGAGGCGTTCACCGGGTGAGCGGGCGTGCTGAACAGCGCCCCTTTCAGGGGCGCGGGGAACTGCGCGAGCAACCACATCGGACCCGCAGCACGAAACCCGCGGAACCTCAACGGAGGTAGTGCACCCGACAGCCTGCGCAGCTCAACGGCGGCGGTGTACAAGACGGCCCGCGCACACGGTCGCGACGCACGCGCCGGTCTCGTCGAAGACGGCAAGGTCGGCGCGCCCGGCCTGGAGGACCGCGGGCCGTCGTGCCGCACTCGCGAGGACGATCACGTCGTTGCGCTCGGCGGCGGCCCGAAGCTCGGCCGTACCGGCGTACTCCTCCAGAACCGCCACCGCCCCGAGCTTCAACACCGCATGCACCCGTTCCCGGGGCGAAGGCGCCTCGGGCAGCGGCCCCTCGTGGACGAGGGCGGGCCCGAGAACCCCGGGCCACCGCCGTACGCGAGCGCCCGGGAAGCGTTCCTGGAGGTCCACGAGCGAACCCGTCGCCGCGACCCGTACCCCTTCGACCACGACGGCTCCGTCCTTGACCGGAGCGGGGTCGTCCCAGGTGTGGCGAAGCTCGTCCGCGGCGTGAATCGTCAGCACGGGAAAGCTAGTTGGAGGCGAGGAGCTTCAACTCCGGGTGTGCCGTGCCGCCCGCGATCGCCGTCGACGAGATGTGCGACTGGACGCGCTCGTCGACGGGGTCGTTCGCCGGGTCGTCGTGCACGACGATGTGCTCGTACGTCGTCGTCCGCTGCGCCGGGACACGCCCTGCCTTGCGGATCAGGTCGATGATCTCCATGCGGTTGGAGCGGTGCTTGGCGCCGGCCGAGGAGACGACGTTCTCCTCCAGCATGATCGAACCGAGGTCGTCCGCGCCGTAGTGCAGCGACAGTTGGCCGACCTCCTTGCCGGTGGTGAGCCAAGAGCCCTGGATGTGGGCGATGTTGTCCATGAACAGCCGCGCGATGGCGATCATCCGCAGGTACTCGAAGAGCGTGGCCTGCGTACGGCCCTTGAGGTGGTTGTTCTCGGGCTGGTACGTGTACGGGATGAAGGCGCGGAAGCCGCCCGTCCGGTCCTGTACGTCCCTGATCATCCGCAGGTGCTCGATGCGCTCGGCGTTCGTCTCGCCCGTGCCCATGAGCATGGTGGAGGTGGACTCCACGCCCAGCCGGTGGGCGGTCTCCATGATCTCCAGCCAGCGCTCGCCGCTCTCCTTCAGCGGGGCGATCGCCTTGCGGGGCCGCTCGGGGAGGAGTTCCGCGCCCGCGCCCGCGAAGGAGTCGAGCCCGGCGGCGTGAATCCGCTGGATCGCCTCTTCGACACTCACCTTGGAGATCCGGGCCATGTGCTCGACCTCGGAGGCCCCCAGCGAGTGGATGACGAGCTGCGGGTACGCGGCCTTGATGGCGGCGAAGTGCTCCTCGTAGTACTCGACGCCGTAGTCCGGGTGGTGGCCGCCCTGGAACATGATCTGCGTACCGCCGAGCTCGACGGTCTCCGCGCAGCGCCGCAGGATGTCGTCCAGGTCGCGCGTCCAGCCCTTGGCGGTGTCCTTCGGCGGCGCGTAGAAGGCGCAGAACTTGCACGCCGTGACGCATACGTTCGTGTAGTTGATGTTCCGCTCGATGATGTACGTCGCGATGTGCTCCGTACCGGCGTACCTGCGGCGGCGTACGGCGTCGGCGGCGGCGCCCAGCGCGTGCAGCGGGGCGTCCCGGTAGAGGTCGAGCGCCTCTTCCGGGGTGATCCGCCCACCCTCGGCGGCACGGTCGAGGACGGACTGAAGGTCGGCCTTCTCGGTCACCGCAGGGTCCCTTTCGTCAGGGTGTGGACAGACTGATCCAGCGTACGCCAGACGATTGGATCATCCGACGTCAGGCCGCGTACGCCCCGATGAGGGTGCCGACGAAGGCACCGGCGATGAGGAAGGGGCCGTACGGCACCGGAGTTTTGCGCCCGGCGCGACGACGGACGGCGAGCCCGATCGCGTAGATCCCCGCCAGCAGAAACCCGGCGAAAGCGCCGAGCATCAGTACTCCCCACCCGTACCAGCCGAGGACGGCCCCCAGCCAGAGCCCGACCTTCACATCCCCGAACGCCACCCAGTTCGGATTGATGAGAAAGCAGACGAAGAACCACCCGGCATACGCCAGCCCGCCCAGCAGCGCGGCCGTCCAGTCGCCGTTGTGCTCCGGCACCAGCGCCACGATCCCCAGCAGCCCGGCCACCGCGACGGCCAACGGCAGATTCACCACGTCGGGCAGCCGGTGCACCGAGAAGTCGACAAGGGTGAGCAGCATCCCGAAGGGCGCGATGAGCAGCCATACGCCCAGCTCGGGGCGGGTACCGGTGGCCGCGGCGAGGGCAGCGCAGACGAGGGCGGTGGCGATGACGACGAGGGTCGTGCTGGGCCCGTACGCCCGCCCCGCACACCGTGCCCACCCGACCCAGCCGGAGATGGGATGCCCGTCCGGACACTGCGCCCGCCACTCCTCTTCGGGCTCGACGGAAAGCCGATAGGCGGCGCGCGGAACGAGCACTCCGGCAACCCCACCCCACAGGGCGGCACCGAAGATCAACGCGAGTTCCACGAGCTGCTCCTTGCCGTGGGCCACTGGTCAGGCAGGCCGAGTTCATCCCACCGCAGCAACGCCACTCCGCCAAGAGGGCAGCAACTCGTCCAGCAGCGCCTCAGTACGAGGCGGCAGCCCCCGCGCCCCACTGCGCCGCACCAGATCCGCCGCAAGCCCCTGAAGCCGCGCAGCGTCCCCCGTGGCATGCGTGGCCCGGAGCAGCTCGTGCCACAGCCGCTCATCGCCCGGCGCGGAGCCGAGCGCCGCGTTCAGGGCCTCGATCGCCTTGCCCGCCCGGTCCTTCTCCAGATGGAAGGCGGACAGCGCGAGCCCGATGTCCGCGACGAGCAGCGGCAGTTGGGCATCGATGATCTCGTGGGTGAGCCACCCGTACCGGCCCGCGGGCCGCTCGGCCAGCAACGGTCCCCGCACCAGCACCAGCGCGTCGGTCAGCAGACGCCCGCGTACGGCACGGCTGTTGACCCCACGCCCCTGAGTCGCCTCGTGGTACAGCGACCGGAGCACATCCAGGTCGGACACGACCGACTTCGCGAGCTTGAGCCGCCCCGTCGAGTCGGTGCCGAGCCGCGGCGTACCGTCCGGATCATTGCCGAGCCACCCACGCAACCGCTCGACCAGCGCGTCCCGCACATCCTCCGTGACCCCCCGGGGCCACAACGCGGACGACAGCACCCGAGGATGCACGCCCTCCCGGTGCAGAAGCAGCAGCGCCAGCGCCTCGTGCATCAGCGGACTGCGCTCACCGTCCGGCGTGTCGAGGCCGATGATCTCGTACGGGCCGACGAGCCGCGCGTACACCGCGGGCCGCCCCTGCTCGCTGATGTCGACGAGGAACGGCGGCGCTGCGGTCGGGCCGTTCTCCTCGCGCTCGGGGTCCGCGTCGACGAACAGCTCGACGACGGCGCGCTGCTGCGCCACCGGCAGCAGCTGGGCGTCGAGTTCGAGCCCGAGGAGCGGCGCGAGCAGTTTGCCCTCGCTGGTGATCTCCATCTCCCAGGCGGCGCCGGGCAGATCGCCCGACTCCGTACCGACGAGATAGCCGATGCCCAACCGGCTTGCGTCGGAGGCGAGTTCGGCGAGCTTGACGGCGTCCTCGGCGGACGGTTCGGCGGCGAGGAGTACGAGGTGCGGGGCCCAACGGGTGTGCTGGGCAGGCCCCGTACGCCCGGTAAGGACGGAGTCGTGACCGGCGGCACCGAGCGCCCCGCGCCGCTGCCGCGTCTCCGCCTCCATGGTCTCGACGAGCGCCTCGATGTCGTCGAGGTGGCGGAGCCGGTTGGGCGCGAGCGGCGTCAGGTCCTCGCCGAACCCGACGAGCGTGATCGTCATGCGGTCGGACCACCCGTTGGTCGCCAACTCGGCGGCCACGGAGGCGAACACACCCGCCCGGTCCTCCTCGCTGCCGCTCAGCGAGACGATGCCGGGCACGGACTCCAAGTTGAGCAGCAGCCGCGAGTCGTCCATCGTGCCGAGGCTGACGAGCCCCGGGTACGGGGCCGCCGTGTCCACGTCCTCGTACCGCTCGGCGTCGGCCCGCGCCAGCATCCAGAACGTCTGGTCCTGCCCGAGCTGCCAGGGCGCCGGGGGCCTCCCGGCGGGCTGCGCGAGCTGAAGATGCAGATCGCCGTTGCTCATCCAGGCCGCGTACACGGTCGGCAGCGGCCGCGACTCCTCCGCGAGCGAAGCGGCCAGTCCGCGCAACGACCGGTCAAGAAGTCGTACGCCCTCGGGGTCGGCCCCCACGAGCAGCGCGTCCTGGGCGTCGGCGGCCGAACCGGTGGGCGTCGGCGGCTCCATCATGCCGCGCCGCCCGCCGACGGCACCGAGGGCGGACTGCCACATGGCCTGACGGCGCCGGCGGCCGAGGGCGCCGAGGAGACCGGCGGCGAGGAGGGGAGCGCCGAGGAGGGCTTGCGGCAGCCCGAACCCGCCGTCCTCCGAGGCAGGAGTGGCGTGCTCCTGGCCCTGCTGACCGGACTGGCCCTGCTGACCCTGGTCCGGGGCGGGCCGCTGCTCGGGAACGGAGATGTGAGCGGTGTCGTGATCGACGGCCCCGCCGCCCTGCTGTCCACCGGCCTGCTGCTGATCGGCGCCGCCGGTCCTGGAGTAGTCGGAGATCTGCTGCTGGACCTCCTGCGAGACCTTCGGGGCCTCGTCGGGCATCTCGACGAGGTCGCCGCCGCGGGCGTCGCCGGGCATCTCCAGGATCCAGCCGGGCCGGATGAGACTGGCCTCGGAGAGCTTCGAACCGTCGGGCTGCGTACGGTCCTTGTTGAGCTGGTAGATCTCGCTGTACCGCCGCCCGTCGCCCAGGTGGCGCTCGGCGATCTCCCAGAGGGAGTCGTGATGGCGCCCTTCCGGCGGCTGAATGCGGTAGTACTTCGTGTCGTCGCTTTTCGCGCTGCTCCCGCTCTCGGCGGCCTGGGACGCGGCGTTGGCGGCCTGCTCGGCCAGCGCGGCGGCGGCGCCGGAGGCGGCCTGCTCCTGCTGCTGCCCCAGCAACCCGGCGGGCGTCTGCTGCGCCGCGGCGACGGTCGGCCGCTGGTTGCCCTCCAGCTGCTGCCCGAGCTGCGACAGTCCCGGCGTGAAGCTGGCCGCGGTCGCGCCGACGAGCAGCAGCGCCGCGACGAGCTGCCGCGCGAGCAACTGGCTGGGCCCGGCTCCCGGCACCCGGTTCGGCACCCCGATACCGGACAGTGCGGCCTTCATCTCCACGAGTACGCACGCGGTGAACTGGGCCCAGGCGAACCAGACGAGGACGGTCAGCACGTTCAGGAACGTGCCGGCGGTGATCTCCTGCTGCAGCCAGTCCAGACTCGGCGTACCGCTCGGCAGCGGCCACCCCATCTGCGTGGCCAGCGCGCCCGGCACTCCGACCAGAAGAACGATCAGGGCGACAAAGGCGAAGAACGCCTTCACAAAGTCCCCGAACGTGCGGCGCCGCCGGGGCAATGGCTGCGGCGTCCGATTCCTCGGACCCGGCGAGTTGCCCGGCGGGCTGGAAGTGGTGCGTCGCGCCATGGCGGGTGTCCTGGTGTCGTGTGTGGAGGGAGGGAGAACTGGGGGTGTGCTGAGCCTACTGAGATCTTAAGGAGGGTGTCGAAGGTCGGGCAGTGAACCAGGCCCCTCACCTGGACCGCTTCCTCACCCACCGCCCCCTAAGCCCGAGTTGTCCGCTCGACTGTGGCCTGTACCACGCCCGGTATTCACGGGGATCCACGCCCTTCGCAACTGTCATGTCACAGACCTCACAATCCCCACACAATCCCCCATCGCCGCTCCATTGCCCGCTACTTGCCCCTGGTAGCTTCGTTCTCTGCTGCACACGCCTGACACGCTCGACACAGGGGGAGTTCGCCCGTGGCCCGCCACACCGTGACCACAGCCGCCACGTTCGCCGCGACAGCGGCACTGCTGCTCACAGCCTGCGGTGGGGGTGACGACTCGTCTTCTCCGGACGACATCAAGGGGGCGGACAGAGGGTCGAGCAGCAGTCCGTCGGCTTCGGCATCCGCGGCATCGAACGCCGACCGCCCGAAGATCACCATCCCGAGCAGCTTCCAGCTCACCTTCGAGGACTGGACGAGCAGCGACCCGAACGAGCAGGCCGTCCTCAACGACGGCAAGGAGCAACTCCGGGCGGGATACGCAGCGATCATCGCCAATGAGCCCGACGGCGGTGACGCCCTTGCCTTCTACGACACCGAAGCCGGCCTCTCCCAGGACCAGAAATGGATCAAGTCCTACACGGACAAGAATCTCAACGTCATCGGTGAGCTCCCGGTGTTCGACCCCAAGGCCACGCTCTTCGCAAAGAACACGAAGGCGCAGCTCAGCTACTGCACGGACGAGAGCAAGGCAGCTACGAGAGACCGCGATACGGGCAAGGTCGAGGGCAACCCGGCGGGCACCGACCCCAAGGTGTTCTACACCGTCACGATGCAGAAGAGCGCGCAGGGCGTATGGCAGACCGTATCCACCGCGTCGAAGAGGGGCGGTTGCTCCTGATGAACTGGCCGAAGAGGATCCTGGCCACCGCTCTCGCATCGACCGTGACGATGGCCCTCACCGCCACGTCGGCTTCGGCCGTCGGCGGAGGAGACACCAAAGAGGACAACCCCCAAGGCAACGCCGACAACAACGGCAACCTGTCCGCCTCGGTCTCCCATATCCGGATCAAGTACGTAAGCGGCGGGGACGGCGGCGGCAAACAGGGCAATCTCGGCACGGTCGACCCCAATTGGAAGCCTCCGGCCTGCTGGTACGAGCCTGAATTCACGCCCGCCCAGCTCAAGAAGTTCGTGGATACGGACAGCGGCGGCGACGTGGGTATCCACGAGTCGTGGTGGGGCAAAGGACTGTGGACCGACCACTACCGCGACGGCAAGCCGGCGGAGAACTTCGATCTGCACTCGCCCACCAACAGCACCGCTGAGGGCTACGAGAACTACAACCTCGGCAAGGACGGCTATTTCTGGCGCGGTGTCGCACCCGACAACACCGACGAGGACTCCTGGGACTGCGGACGCATCATGTTCTGGGTCGACGCGGGTGAGGTCCCGGACGACCCGAACTCCCCCACCCCGAAGACCCTCGCCGAGTACGCCTACGACAAGGTCAAGGTCCCCGAGACCGAGGTCGAGCTGAAGCCGGAGGGCAAGTCCACGGTGAACCTGCCCACTTGGGTGTGGCTGGACAAGGGCACGTTCAAGGAGGTCAAGGTCCGCGCCGAGCTCCCGAACACGGGCTTGTGGGCTGAAACGACCGCCAAGCCCGTCGCCCTCCACCTTGAGCCGGGCACCGAGGACGCCGAGACCTTCCCCGCCTCCGGCGACTGCGAGATCAACGACGACGGCTCCATCGGCACCCCGTACAAGACGGGTGACGCCGAGAAGACCCCGCCGTGCGGCATCAGGTACCTGCGCGCCACCAACGGAGAACCGTACGAGCTGACGGCCTCCGTAACCTGGCAGATCACCTGGGAAGGCACCGGCGGCGAAGGCGGCGACCTCCCCGACGGCACCTTCGAAACGACCCAGGACATGAACGTCCAGGAAATCCAGTCGATCAACCGCTGATGCTCTTCTGAGGAAGCTCATCTGCGGCGTGACGCGATCACCGGGTTACGCGACTCCGAGCGCGTGGGCGGCAAGAACGCGGCGACGTACCGGGAGCCGACGCGTACCGCCGCGATGGACCGCCGTCCCTCCCTCGCGCCCTGCTTCAGAACGTGCAGGCTCGGGCAGGCGTCAGCCGCATCTGCCGCTCCTGGTCTCGGTGACGACGACGTCCTCGAGCCGTAGTGAGAGAGAGTCAGTCCGCCGCGGATCCCAGAGCCACACCCGGTCCCCGGCAGGGCCGAACGTGAGCAGCGGCTTCTTGCTGTTGAGGGGGCCGTTGAAGACGGCGACCTCGTCGTCCAGCGGCTTGGCGCACACAAGCTTCCCCACCAAGCCGAAGTACGAATCCGGTGTCTCCCCGGTTCGTGCGGCCGTTGATGCGCGTCCTGACGCCATTTCTGCTCCTCCTATTCCGGCCAGCACGAACATGCCGAAAATCAAGGCGCACACCAGAGACACCGTGACCACCGAAGTGCCACGGGAGTGAATCCACTGGTGGTAATGGCGCAGCCAACCGGCGACCGCGATCCAGAAGACTGTCATCACGAGGGCCACACCGAGGGGAAGGAGCGAGGCCACATAACGCCAATAGAGGGAGACCGGCGCCCCATCGCCGGGAATACCGAATGCCCCGAGATACATGGTGTGCAGCAGACCGCCGAACCACGGCAAGGTCAGCGCGAGCGCGGGAACCAGCGCAGGTACGGCCCAGTTCGCGTTGCGGCTGAACCAGGAGTGGACCAGGGCGTACGCCAAACCGTGGAGGACGAAGACGAGCGTTGCCAAGCCGGTCACGGCAAAGGTCACGACAACAGCCGCTTCCGCCGTACCAGGGACGGTGAGGGCGAGCACGAGCCCGAAGGCGGTCATCATGCCGACTGCGAGGGCTCCCCAGGCCAGTTGCAGTCGCAGCGGGCGACGCTCCCCGGTGCCGATGACCGTGCGGCCTACCGGCCAGACCAGCAGGCCCGCCACGACGATCGGCAGCAGGAGGAAGAAGCCCTCGAAGGCCACCAGAGCGAAGCCGGACGTCAGCGCGAGGAGCAGGCCTGCCACCAAAGGAAGAGCGATGCGCCACGCGGAAGTGCCCGTATCGCGCGGTGGAGCATCGACGTCCCGGCCCTCCATGCCCGTGGGAGCGATGAGTTGATGTCCGCGCGGATCGAACGGCCGACCGGTGAAAGCACCTTGCTCCAGCCGCTCGGAGACCAGGTCGAGGTTCGGCCGACCCGGTCGGATGACGATGCGAAGGGACGTCAGGGACCGGCGTAAGGCCCGTAAGCTGAACGGCAGTGTCGCGGTCGCGTCATCTTGCTCGCGTACGTGGTACCGCGTCCGGTGATCACAGTCGAGTTCGTGCTCGACGAGCACCGCCTCCACCACCCACATGCCTGCCTGGTGCCGCTGTGCCAGGCGCTCGATCTCGGAGACAGCCGCTCGTACCGCGCCGAGCCTCGCCCCGTACAGCCGTACCTCCACGAGCAGGCCATGTCTGCCTGCCCCGATCGTGTCCGGATCCGAACCCTCCCACGGCCGCACGGCCCAGCCCTGTGCCTCGAGCAGCTGAGTGGCGAGATCGGTTTCCCCGGGGGTGTCCACGACCGCGAGGAGAACCTCTATGCGCCGATTGAACGGCTCGGTCGGCAGCGACGGCATCTCTTGGTGTCCTTGCTCGGCATCCGGCATGAGCGATCAACGATAGGTACCTGCAAGGCGAGTTGGCTGAGACTCACCTTTCGGAAAGAGCTGGTCCAAGGCAACAACTGCGTCGAACTCGCCTCCACCCCCGCCCCCTTGTCGCCTCCTCCACTGCATACGCTCCGGAGCCCTGACCACACCGTCGACGTAACGGGCGAAGCCTGAACACTCTCGTGGAAAGTGTTCAGGCTTTTCGCGGACTGGTCCACGCGATCCGGGGCCCGGCCCCGCGGCACAGGCTCCGTCAGTGGGCGCTGGCGTGGACGCCCACGCTCGCCACGACACCCTCTGCCGAGGCGGCGGCAAAGACGTCTGCGCAGAGCTCAGCGGACCCGGCCTGGAGGAGGCCACCGCCGGCCACGCCGGCCGCGAGACCGCCGGAGACGCTGTCCAAGCCGGCGTCGGAGATCTCAGACGTTTCAACCTGGGGGGCATAGTTCATGACGCGCGGTTCCCTTCGAAGGTGAATTTCCCGATGACGGAGTTCGCCCGACACCGTGCGCAGGATGAAAGCACGCCAACGAAGGCACGGCCAGTCCTTCCATGTCCCTACGGGGCGTATTCCGATACTCGACTTCACCACTGTGACGATCGAATCACCGAATACACCAACTCCTTCACACACCCGTTCACACCGCTGCACCTACAACAGTTGCCATCGGATTTCCAAGCCGGACATCCACCCGCCAAAGCCTCACCCCGCGAAACAGGCGTGACAAGCTATTCAGGTTCGGCATGACCTCGTAGTGAACGGTGTGCAGGTTTCCCACATCTTCAGGTGCCGCCGGTGTTCCGGATCATCTGCTGGAGCACCTTCAGGGTGGTGACGTAGTCGGCATCGTCGATGCCCCGGTGGATACGGTCGCGGATTGCCGGCGCGTGCTGCTTGAAGTCGGCGCGAGCCTCGTCTCCCGTCTCGGTGATCCAGAGCCGTCCCTCGCTGTCGCGGGTGAGCCGGCCGCGCTCCAACAGGACTTCCGCCTCGGCCTTCAGGTCGTCCTCGGGCCTGATGTAGGAGTTCATGGCCTGCTGTAATTCGGGAATCCTCATACCGCGACCATCGGATGAGAGGTCGTTCTTCGACAGGTTCCGCAGCAGCCAGTACTGAGGCTGGGTGAAGCCGTGCTCAGCCATCCGAGCCCGGGTGAACGCGATGAGGGCTTCGTTGGCCACTCCGGTCCAGTACGCAGCCGGCTGGGCGGCGAGTTCGGCGTCGGAGATCTGCTGTGTCGTCTGTGTCGTCTGTGTCGTCATGCGTGGTTCCCCCTGTGGATGATCGCTGATGCCAGCACCGTAGAACCTGAAGTTCGATTGAGGGCAAGGCTGCAGGCCGGACAGCGCGACATCTTCGATATCTTCGATGCGCCAACGGGTACCTTTCGCTTCGTAGAGAACGGGCAGAACATCCAGAACGGCAGCCCGCAGGCGGCACAGACACCACAGGGGGATCGGACATGGGCAAGGGCAAGCCCGACCTCGCGCTTCCGCTCAGCGAGCTGGAGGACTACGGCACGCGGCTGCGCAGCATCAAGAGCCGCATGAACTACACCAAGAAGCTCTTCGAGTCCTACGAGGACGACATAGGCGACGGCGGCGTCTACGACAAGCTCGAGGACTTCGAGTCCAACTGGGAGGACGGCCGCGAGGACATCAACCAGCAGCTCGACGCGCTGGCCGACATGTCCGACGCCGTCGTCCGCGAGTTCAAGAAGCTCGACGACGACCTGGCGAAGAAGGTCCGGGATGGTGTGAAGACGAAGGAGAAGGACGGCGGGGGCAAGGGCGGCAGCGGCAAGTAGGCCGTCCCCCGAGCCGCAGACCGCGCGCAGGGCGCAGGCGTCAGCCCACCTCGTTCTCCGCCACCGCCTGGCCGTGGACGACCACGTCTCCGCCGTAGAACATCCCCGTGAAGACCGGGGAGTACGTGAGCTGGACCTCGACCTCGACCTCGTCGGCGTTCGCGGCGACGCAGTGGGTGGCGCCGATGTCCGCGCCGTTCATGCCCATTTCGTCGGCGAAGGCCTTCACGCGGGCGTTGCAGTTCTCGAAGAGGATGGGGGCCGGGCCGGCCTCGTTGTCGTAGAGGGCTTCCAGGTCGATGTCCTGGGCGGCGTAACGGGCGGCCTGTTCGGCGATGTCGGCGGCGCGTTCCCGCTTGGAGATGGACAGGCCACCGTCGATCACGAACGCCGACAACGACAGAAACACCAGCGCGAAGATGATGACCGCGCCGGCTCCCGAGCCGCGGTCGTCCATACGGGCGCGCCGGGCCGCGGCCCAACCTCGCACGCCCCGACCTCGTACGACCCATCCATGTACAGCAGAACGCAGCGTCACGCCGTCCTCCGGAACGGGTCGAGCGGCGAGCTGAAGCTGGCCGTCAGCGTCGTGGGGACGTCGACGCCGATCATCGCGAGGCCGCGTACCTCACAGCTCACCTCGACCGTGAAGATCGTGTCGGGCTCGAAGCCTTCGCTGGTCTGGTTCACGGTCACCGGGCCGGAGCAGACGTCCTCGAGATTCGCCTCCGCGGCCTTCTTCGCCTCCGCCATCGCCGTGGCGTGGTCCTTCTGGATCGAACCGGCGCGTGCCGCGTCCCGTGCCGCCCCGTCCAACGCCCCACGCCCGTCCACCAGTTGCCCGAAGGCCACGAGGACGAGGATGAAAAGGATCATCACGGGGGCGAGGATCACCACCTCGATGGTGGACAGCCCACGGTCCCGGTCCCGGCGGCCGCCCAGGGCCCGCACCCGTGCCCGCACAGAAGCCCGTACAGAAGTCCGCGCAAGAGCAAGCATGTCGAAAGAGCGCATCTAGTTCTCGCCCTCCTCCACGAACCGCTCCACCGGCCCCGACGACTGCGCATGCACCGTCAGATCAAGCCCGGGAAAGACCGTCGGCACCCGGGCCGTGATCTCCACGCCCACCGTGTTCTGCTCCGGCTGAAGCATCGCCACGTCGGGAGACAGCACCAACTGCGGCCCCAACTGCGCGATATAGCTGTCGACCACGTCCCGTGCCTCTCCCCGCCACGCGCCCGGCCGTTCGTCGGCCGTGGCGCGCGCCTTCCGCGCACCCGCCTGGGCCGCCGCCTGGGCCACATGGTCAGCGAAGAAGTACAGCGCGAACTGCACCGTCGCGAAGATCATGAAGAAGAGTACGGGCGTGAGCAGCACGAACTCGATCGCGGTCATGCCGGAGTCGCCGCGGGCGGAGGCGGCCTCCACCCGGCGGCGTACCCAGCGTCGTACGCTCACCAGCAACCCCGTATGAGAAGTTATGGGCGATCAGAAGTCGAGGGCGGCGGTCAGCAGGTCTTGCCCGCGTCCGCACCCTTGATGCAGTCGCCCACCTTGTTGGCGCCGTCGCTCAGCGCGGCGTTGATGATGGCGGCGACCACGCCGACGATCGCCACGACGACCGCCGAGATGATGACCCACTCCACCGCGGACGCACCGCGGTCGAGCTCGCCGGAGCGGGCGCGCTGCACCCTCCCCTGGAGGAAGGTGATCAGGAAGTCCACCCCCGGGATCCCGGTGCTGAAGTTCCGTCCGTTCATGGTGGGTTGTCCTCTCGAGTACGAAGAAATATGCGGATCGGATCGTCGACTTCGGACTGCTCAGACCTGGAACACGCGCATCGCCGCCGGAAAGATCAGGAAGACGAGGAACCCGGCACACAACAGCAGTTGGGCCACGAGCATCGACTGTGACTTCTCGCCCGCGCTGCCCTCGATCTCGGCGAGCTCGCGGTGCCGCATCGTCTCGGCGCGCGAGGCGAGCGACTCGCGCACCTTCGCGCCGTCGTCCGCGACGAGCGCCAACGACGCCGACAGGTCCTTGAGTTCCTCGACACCCAGCTCCTCGCCGAGCGAACCGAGGGCCTGCCACTGGCTGATGCCGGTGATCCGGGCGTCCGCGAGGGCGTTGCGGATACGCTGCGTCGCCCAGCCGTCGGAGACCTCGGCGGCGGCCATCAGTGCCTCCGGCAGACCCCGGCCGCCGGCCAGGCTCATGGACACCAGGTCGAGGTACGCGCCGATCACGCGCCGCAGGTCACGCCGTTTCTCGGCAGCGTCCCTGCGCACCTCCAGATCCGGCAGGAAGAAGAAGATGCCCGCGAACAGCAGCGCCAGCCAGACCGGAATGATCGGGCTGCGGCCGAAGCCGAGCGTCCAGACCACGGCGAAGATGAAGGGCCCGAAGAACAGACCGCCCGCGGCCAGCAGGACCTTCGTCGCGAGGAACTTCTCCCAGCTCCGGTCCAGGACCGCGAGATCCGCCCGCAGCGACCGCTGCTCCCAGCCCTGCTGCAGATAGAGCTCGGCGACCCGCGCGCCCACCTGGGCCCGTACGCTCCCGAGCCGCCCGGCGTCGGCGGCGCCACGCGCGGACTCGTACGCCGCACCCCGCGCCCGCATCGCGTCGATGCGCGCGACCTGGGCGACCGCACTGCGCTTCGACGGCATGAGGGCCCGTACGAGGGCGTAGACGCCCAGGCCCAGGACGGCGCCGATCACGATCGGCATGGTCAGGTCCATTATCGGCGTACCCCCTCTTCCGACTGGGACGGCATACGGGGACGTACGAACTGGACAGCCGCTTCGTCCCGCACCAGGAACCGCTCCGGCGTCTCGATCGTCGACAGCTTGCGCAGCCACCAGAAGCCGAGGGCGAACAGGCCGCAGACGCAGGCGAGTACGAGCTGGCCGACGGCCGTGCCGTACGGCTCGACGAACTCGCGGTTGAAGATCGACAGGCCGAGGACGAAGGCGATCGAGACGGCGACGACGATCTGTACGGACCGGCGGGTCGAGGCCCGCTGGGCCATGACGCGCTGCCGCATGTCGACCTCCTCGCGTGCCGACTTGGCCAGTGCGCCCAGCACCTGGCGCAGACCCGGGCCGCGGAGCCGCGCGTTGAGGATCAGCGCGGCCACGATGATGTCGGCGGACGCGTCGTTGATCTCGTCGGCGAGGTGCTGAAGAGCCTCGGGAAGGGGCGTACGGGAACGGAGCCGGTCGACCAACGCGTCCAGATGCGGGCGCAGTACGGGAGCGGACGCGCGCGCGGACGCCGGGATGGCCTGCTCCAGGCCGACCGCGCCCGCGATCGTGTCACGCAGCGATTCCGTCCAGGACGCGAGCGCCTCCACGCGGCGCATGGCGGCCTTCTCCTCGGAGGCCCCGCCGAAGAGCTTGTCCCAGAAGAAGACGAGTACGGCGGCGGCAATGCCGGCCACCGCCCAGCGGGTGAGCAGCAGGACGACGATTCCGGCGCCGGCCGCGATCGAACCGCGCTGACCGGCGAACCGGATGAGCTCACTGGCCCGTTGGCCGGACTTCTGCTTCTCGTGGTCGGGCTTGGCGGGCAGTCCCCGGACCGCGACGGCGAACAGCGCGAGGCCGCCGCCGACGGCGACACCGCACGCGAGCGCGTACAGCACATTCGTGGAGAAGAGCCCGCCCATGGAGCCGAGCGAGTCGAGTGCGGCAAGCTGCACAGTCATCTCCGTCACCCCCAGTTCCCGGCGGGCCCGCGATAGCCGTACGCGACCAGGTCTTCGAGGCAGGAGAGAGGCGCGTGCGGTACGACCCTGCCGTCGGGTGCCTCGGCGAACACCTCGCTGGACAGGACGCGTCCGTCGACGCCGTTGACCTCACGGATCGAGGTGACCATGCGCTGAAGTCGGCCGCCCGTCTGGTAGTTGTTGCGCCGCTGGATGAACACGACGAAGTTCACCGCGCCCGCCACGAGCATCTGGCTGGCCTCGATGGGCAGCCGCTCGTTGGCCTGGAGCGCGTACGTGGAAATACGGTTGAAGACCTCGCTGGAGCTGTTCGCGTGGATCGTGGACAGCGAGCCGTCGTTGCCCTGCGACATCGCGTTCAGCATGGTCACGATCTCGTCGCCGAGGACCTCACCGACGATGACACGGGAGGGGTTCATACGGAGGGACCGTCGGACCAGCTCGGCCATGCTGATGGCGCCCTGCCCTTCCGAGTTGGGCAACCGCTCTTCAAAGGCCACCACGTTCGGGTGCAGGTCGAGGAATTGGTCGAGCCCGAGCTCCAGCGCGCGCTCGACGGTGATGAGGCGCTCGTGCGGCGGGATCTCGTTGGCGAGGGCGCGAAGAAGAGTCGTCTTACCGGCGTTCGTCGCGCCCGCGATCATGATGTTCTTACGGGCCCGGACGGCGCAGGCGAGGAAGTGCCCGATCTCGGGGGTGAGGGTTCCGTTGCCCACCAGGTCGGACATGAAGACCTTGCCCATGCGGGCGCGGCGGATGGAGAGCGCCGGGCGCCGGGTGACGTCCATGACGGCGGACAGTCGCGAACCGTCCGGCAGCCGCAGGTCGAGCTGCGGATTGGCGGAGTCGAAGGGCCGGGAGGAGAGGCCGGAGTAGGCGCCGAGCACCTGGATCAGCTCGATGAGCTCCTCGTCGTTCTCGGCGACGGGATCGCCCTTGACCTCCTCCCCGTTCGCGTAACCGACGAAGACCTGGTCGTACCCGTTGATGTCGATGTTCTCGACCTCGGGGTTGTCGAGCAGCGGCTGAAGGCGGCCGACTCCGAAGAGCGCGGCGTGCACGGCGGCCGCGTACTGCTCCTCGGTCTCGGCGTCCAGCGGCGTACGACCGGAGTTGATCTCCGTCCGGGCGTACTCCTCGAGGATCTGGGCTATGACCGCGCGCGCGTACTGGCGCTCGTCCTCGTTGGACATCGGCGTGACGCCGGAGACCTGGTCGAGACGGCGCTGCTCGGCGATGCGGTCACCGGCCTCCTGCCGGAACCGCTTGACCAACTGGTGGTCGACGGCGGTCATCGGCCGGCCCCCGCGGTGGGCTGCTGCCCGCCGGGTCCAGCGGCCGGTACGGCCCAGGCCGCCCCGAACTGCTGGTAGAGGTCCGCGGTCACCTTGCGCGCCGACCGGATGAGCAGCGACTTCTCGAGCCGGCCGCGCTTGCGGCCGGCCAGCTGGTCGGCGCCCGCCGGGTCGTCGGCGAGCGTGCCCACGACGCGGGCGCCCGTCTGCGCGGCCACCAGCATGTCGTTGACCTGGTGGACGAGCTTGGCGGAGTCGCCCGTGTCGGCGATCAGGATGACGCCGATGAGCGGGGTCGCGAGGGAGGCCGCGCCACGGGAGCCGCCGTGCAGCTTGGCGGTGAGGGCGGCGGCCCGGTCGCGTACGCGCGCGATGGCCTCCGGCTCCGTGCGCGAGATGAGCAGGACGAGGGCCGCCTGCGAGAACATCTCGACGGCGGGGGTGTCCCCGGCGACCCGGCCGCAGTCGGCGATGACGTCGGCGGGCGCGTTCGGCGAGTCGGCGAGGTGGGCGAAGGCCCGGCCGAGGGTCGGCCACAGCCCCGCGAGCCCGGCGGCCTGCTCGGCGTTCCCGAGCCCGACCAGCACCTCGAGTCCACCGCTCAACGGCTGTACGTGGTCCCAGAGTTGGTCCGGTACGAGGCCTCGGCGCGCGGTCGCGGCGATGGAGAGCATGCCGGTGTTGGGGTTCAGCGGACCGCCGTGCGCGGCGGCACTGCGGTACACGAGGTCGCCGCCGGCCGGGTCGGTCTCCGCCAGCAGAACCCGGCGGGGCCAGACCGCGGCGAGAGCGACGGCGGCCGTGGTGACGCCGGGGGAACCCTTGTCGGCGGCGAGAGCGATGAGCGCCATGTCTCTTTTTGTCTCTCTCGCCCTTAGTTGCCGGGTACGAGGGCGACGGCGACCTCGCCCGCGGCGGCGGCCTGGGTGAGGGCGGGCACGTCGTCCTGGTCGACGAGCAGCGTGATGGAGAGGTTGCCGGAGCTGACGGTGGCGTCGTCGTCGCTGCTCTTGGTGTTCACGCGCGCGTTCTCGACGAGGAGGGTGTCGGTGCCCGCGGCCGTACCGCCGGAGGAGTCGTCGGTGTCGGGGGTGGAGCCGGTGCGGCCCACGCGGTAGGCGGCGACGATGTCACCGGGCTTGATCGTGGACGGGTACTGGCCCTCCTTGAGGGCGAGGCCTACGGAGGCCTTGCCGGCGGGGAGGGAGGACTTCGCCGCGAACATGTCGCCGATGACGACAGTGCCCTCATAGATCGTCGACTTGGCCTTGAGGCTCTTCAGGGCGTTGCGCTGCTCCCAGCGGACGTAATTGATGCTGGAGTCTTCCGCGACCATGACGGAGGTGATGTTGGTGTCGGTGATGGACTCGCCGGCCTGGATGTCGGCCTTCACCTGGATGACCTCGACACGGTCCCCGGCGCGCAGCACGAGCATGGTCGCGCCGAGCGCACCCACGAGGATCAGCAGCACGGCGAGAGCGGCGAGTGCCGGTTTGCGCTCGCGAGGTGGCGCGGGAAGGCGCTCACCCATCACCGGCTGAGCCGGCGCCGCGGAACGGTTGTTGCCCGCCCCCGTACGCTCTTGGATCTTCACGCAACCGCTCCCCGTACACCCAAGAAGGTTTCTGTCATTTGGGACACTCCATTCCGTCTCGGGCGTACCGCCCGACCTGGCCGAATAGCCGACGACTGGAATGCTGGAATGAGTGTCAAGTCATCGCACCGTATCAGCAGCGCATAAGCCCCTCAAGGCGCGCCAACGATCGCGAACCTCACAGGACTCGACGTTATCCACGCGCAACGTGGGGCGCTCGGTTCCCTGTTGAGTCCGGGCCCGCGCAAGTGGTTGTCGCTGTGCGACCGCGAACGGTGTGACGCCCTGCAGACATGTGATCGTCATGCGGAAGCCACGGTTCCTGCACGAATTACTCACGGGTCAGGGAGGGGGCGGGG
>NZ_JAAKZY010000188.1 GCF_011045015.1 Streptomyces scabichelini
GAGGACGGGGTGGGAGGGAAGCGGGGGTTGCAGTGCGGTGGTCATGAACGCTCCAGTCAACTTCAGTAGGTCGATCTGGCCGCGGTCCACGCCGTGGCGTGACGGCACCGAACCGTCCGGTGGGAAGGGGGATGTCCCGTCGCAGCTCTGGGGTGGCGTGGCGGTCGCCGCCGAAATCGCCGTTGTGGGCGTGGCTGCGTCGGGTGACATGTGGGGCTCCTTGACCTCGGTGAAGGCCGCCGGGATGAGGTGCGGCCGGGGTCACGGGCTGCCCTGGTGGATGGGGGCCGTGCTGGACATGACAGGTCAGGCGGGCACGACGCACCCTCGTACCCCCCACCGTACTCCCGCGCAGGCCGGAACGATGCGGCCCGGATCGTGTGGAGGGTCCGGACGGATGCATGTGGAGGATCCGGACGGACACATGATGTCGACATCGCGTTGACACGATCCTTCGCCGGACGTTGACTGGCGGCACGACGCAGGGCCATGCCACTCCGGAAAAACGCACGGTGAAGCATTCCGCCTTCCCGCCGCCCAGACCCCCGGCGGGAACCCGCCTACCGGACAACAGCGAGGCCGGCCATGACCGTTGCACAGAGGATCAGAAACAAGACGCAGACGGTGAAGGGCAGGATCACGGAGAACCTCGGCCGGGTCACCCACAACAGGCGACTGCAGCGCCAGGGCCGGGCCGACCGGGTTTCCGGGAACCTGAAGCAGGCAGTCGAGAAGGCAGGGGACGCCTTCAAGCGGTGACCACGAGAGCCCCGGACAAGGTCACCGCGTGATCACCACGGTGATCGTCATCGCAATGATCGCAATGGAAGTGACACACGACGATGTACGACCAGACACGCGCTCAACAGCCCCCGGACCGGCCCTCGGGCCTGAGCGGGCGCCGCACCGCGGGCCCGGAGGCGCTGCTCCCGTCGGACGAACAGGACAAGATCCTCCAGCGCCTCCGACATGCCCTCAACACCTTCGCCGACACCCCGCGCCAGTCGCTGGAAGAGGCCGAGGGCGCCTTCGACGAAGCCACGGCTCAGCTCGTGAACGCCCTCGCGGAGCGGCGACGCCTCCTCCGTGAGGGCTGGCAGGACCAGGACCCCGAAACACAGCCCGACGAACTCCGACTCGCGCTGAGGGAGTACCGGGAGATCACACAGCGCCTACTCCGCCTCTAGGACTGTCGGCTAGGACTGTCGACTACCGAACGTAAGGACGTATTGACGTCCGGTCACACGAGAGGGCACTCTGCGGCCTGCGGCACATGAAGCCGCGCTTCCGGAGAGGAGCCCTGTGGCCGTTGAGCCGACCGAAGAGCAGCAGGCTGCCCGTGAGTTGTTCGTCTCGGGACGGGATCTGGCGCTGGTCGCCGGAGCGGGGACGGGCAAGACATCCACCCTGGTCCTGATGGGGGCGAGCACCCGCAAGCGGGGGCTGTACGTGGCGTTCAACAAGGCCATCGCCGACGACGCCCGCAGGCGTTTCGGGCCGAACGTGGAATGCCGTACCGCGCACTCCCTCGCCTTCAGGGCCGCGGGGCATCGCTACCGTGCCCGCCTGAACGCCTCGGCGCGCATGCCCGCCAGGCACACCGCACAGCTGCTCGGCATCGCCCGCGATCTGGTCGTCAACTCCCGCCGTATCAAGATCGGTCACCAGGCCCGACTGGTGATGGGCCTGATCCGCAAGTTCTGCTACACCACCGACCGGCAGGTCATGGCCCGCCACATGGAGTGGATCAACGGCCTCGACGACCAGGCTCAGGAGTACGTCGCCCGCACCCTGCTGCCGTACGCGCACCGGGCCTGGGAGGACATCTGCTCCACCGACGGCAAGCTGCGGTTCGAGCACGACCACTACATGAAGCTGTGGGCGATGACCGAGCCGGTGCTGCCCGCCGACTTCGTCCTGCTGGACGAGGCACAGGACACCAACCCCGTGCTGGAGGAGATCTTCCTCGCCCAGAAGGCACAGCGGATATGCGTCGGTGACCCGGCCCAGCAGATCTACGGCTGGCGCAACGCGCGGGACGTGATGACCGGCTTCCCGGCCGAGCATCTCCACCTCACCCAGTCGTTCCGCTTCGGTCCGGCCATCGCCAAGGTGGCCAACCGGTGGCTCAGACACGCCGAGTCGGAGATGCAGCTGACCGGCCACGGCTCCGGCACCTCCCGTATCGGCACGGTGACGCACCCGGACGCGGTGCTGTGCCGGGGCAACTCCGACGCCATGCAGGAGGTCCTGGCGTTTCTGGAGTCGGGCGTCCCGGTGGCGCTGACCGGCGGAGGCAGCGCGCTGCACCGCATCGCGACGGCCGCGATGGAGCTGAAGGCGGGCCGGCGTACCAGCCACCCCGAGCTGTTCCTGTTCGGCTCCTGGGGCGAGGTGCAGGACTATGCCGAGCACGACAAGGCCGCCCAGGACCTCAAGGCCATCGTCAAGCTGGTCGACGCATACGGCCCGGACCAGATCATCGCCGCGGTGGACCGGCTCTCCTCCGAGGAGAACGCGCAGGTCACCGTGTCCACCGCACACAAGGCCAAGGGCCGCGAGTGGACCACCGTGCGGATCAGCAAGGGCTTCATGGCCCCGTCCGTCGACGACGACGGTCTGCAGCGGTCGCTGATCCCGAGCGAGGCCCGCCTGATCTACGTCGCCGTCACCCGCGCCCGCCACCAGCTGGACACCGAGGGCATCGCCTGGATCGACGCGTACGAGACCTCCATGGCCGGCGCGGGCCGCGACGGCACCGTCGCCGGGCGGCCGATGATCGAGCTGAGTCTCACCGGGCAGCTGAAGTACGACTCCTCACCCGTCTCGCAGTTCATGGGGCACCGCCTTCCGTACCACCAGAACCTGGTACGCGACTACTTGAGCCGTATCGCTCGCCTCCCGCGCCCCGTCCAGCCCATCGACGTACAGCATCCGAACTGGTCGGCCCTCGGCCACGCCATCGACTACCGGCTTCGCCTCTCGCTCGGCGGGCGACTCGGGCCGGCCGTGACCGTCGGCGTCCTGGCCCTCGACAGCATCCAGCCCCTCGCCGGGGCACCGGGGCCGGAGAGCCGCAAGGCCCTCCGTGCGGCCGGGCAGCAGCTCCTGGCCAGGGTCGACGCCCACCTCGCCGCGCCCGGAAGCCTGGACGAGCACGCACTCACCCGGCTGTGCTTCGTCGCCGGCTTCTTCGAGGACATCGCCCGCACCGGTCAGATCCGCCGCTTCAGCATGCTCGCCGGTGCCACCCCGGCCACCAGCCTCGACGATCTGACCGCCGCGGTCCCCGAGTACGTACTCGGGGACATCCACCAGCAGATGGGCCTGGCCGAAGGCCCCTTCGCCCCGTTCCGTGCCCTTCCGCCGCGCAGCCGCGTCTGTGGACCGGTGTTCACCGGCAGCACCGACATCGGGGGAGCCGACGCCGACTACATCCTCAGCGGCCTTCTGCTGGACTGCAAAGCCACCAAAGATCCTCGCCGTCTGGGCCGCGAGGAGATCTACCAGCTCGCCGGATACCTGCTTCTCGACTACGACGACGCCTACGGCATCGACCACGTCGGCCTGTACCTGTCCCGCCAGGGCGGCCTGATCACGTGGAAGGCGGAGGAGTTCCTCCGGCGGCTCGGCGCCAACGCTCCGCTCCCGCAGCTACGCCAGCAACTCCGCCTGCACCTTCGCGACGCGAGAAGGCGCCCAGGTCGTAACGCAAGTAGCGAGTAGCAAGTAAGCAAGTGGCGAGTAGCAAGTAGTCAGTAGTCAGAACGCCGCCCGGATCTCTCCCACCTCAAGCCCCCCGCCCAGCACCGGCACCCGTCCGATCCTCGACACCACCGGCGCGTCCACGCCCAGCAGTGCGAGGGCCCGCGCCAGTACGGGCCGCAGCGCCCGCGACGATCCGTCGTCCACCTTGAAGGCCAGGGCCCGCCCGTCGGGGAGGGCGACGGCCTGGACCGCCTCCGCGCCCATCTTCGACAGCGCCCCCGGCACCTCGCGCATGAGCCATGTGTCGGGGCGGCGCGTGCCGGCGACGTACTCGGGATGGGCGCGCATGGCGTCGGCGACGCGGCGCTCGGCCGACCCCGGAGGGGCAAGCACGAAGGAACGGAAGGCGCGGGCCAGCCCGGTCAGGCTGATGGCCATCAGCGGAGCGCCGCAGCCGTCCGTACCGACAGCGGCCACCGACTCCCCGGCCGCCTCCTCGACCACCGCGAGGATCTGATGCTGGAGGGGGTGCGAGGGGTCCAGGTACGAGTCCGTCGGCCAGTCCCGCACCGCGCATGCCGCGAGCATCGCCGCATGCTTGCCCGAGCAGTTCATCGCGACCCGCCCGCGTACGCCCCCCGCGGCGAGATACGTCTCCGCCTCCACCGGGTCCAGCGGCAGATCCGCGGGGCACTGAAGCTGCGCCGCGGTCAGCCCGTTCTCGGCGAGCACCTTCAGAACGAGGTCCCGGTGGAAGCCCTCCCCGGCGTGGCTCGCGGCCGCCAACGCCAGCCGCTCTCCCGCGAGTTCGAGCCCCGCCCGCAGCACCCCGGCCGCCTGCATCGGCTTGTTGGAGGAACGCGGGAAGAAGGGAGCCGAGACATCTCCGAGCGCCAGCTCCACCGCCCCGTCCGCGTCCAGCAGGACCAGGCTGCCCCGATGACGCCCCTCGACCCATCCGGAACGTACGACCTCGGCGAGGACGGGAGGAACAGGAGAGGCAGAAGAAACAGGAGGGGCAGCAGGTATGGCGGGAACGGACATCGGCGGTGGCCTTCCGGAACGGGACCCGCTCACCGCCGGCCCGGAATCCCGGGCGCAGCCACCGCGGCCCCGGGATCGCCGGGGCCACCGTGTCACACGAGCAGCTTCAGATGAGCAGCGTCAGATGAGCAGGTCGTCTACTTGTGCTTCGCCTTCACGGTACCTGCGCGCGATCTCCGCACTGCAGCCGTCGGCCGTCCGCTGCAACTGCTGGCGGCGGCGCGAGACCTGCTGCTCGTACCGTACGAGCCGCCCCATCGCGGTGTTCAGCTCCAGATCCGTACGGGCCTGGAGGTCGGACAGCTCCACCTCGGCGAGCATCTCCGCGGCCAGCCGCCGGAACTCCTCACTGTGCGGCGTGCCGACCGTCACATGCCGGGCCGACGACCGCTGCCTCGCGGGCGCGTCCGTCAGGATCTCCGACAGCCGCTCGACGACGGACGAGACGGCCGACGTCTTCCCGCCGACCGATGCCGACGCCGACATGGACGCAGTCGCGGAGGCGGACGCGGATCCGGACAGAGACACGGACAACCGGCTGGGTTCGGCCCGCCGCCCCAGCTCGGCCCTCAGGATGTCGATCCGGCCCTGGAGCAGCCGCCGCACATAGCTGAGATCCGCCTCGTCCCGCTGGGCGGTGCGCCGCAGCGTCCGCAGCTCGGGCAGTCGCAGCCCGGACAGATCGCGCTCGACCGGTGGGCTGTCCGTCCGCTGCGCGGGCGGACGCGCCGCGACCGGATGCCCTGTGACTGGATGCGCTGTGACTGGATGTCCTGTGACTGGATGCGGTCCGACCGGATGCCCTGCGACCGCAGGCGGTGACTGCCCCGTACCCGATGTGCTGGTGGTGCTCATATGCCTCAACCGTCCCCTCGACCGGCGTGTGGCAGCATCGTGCCACCCGGACTGGCTGCTATGTGACCGAGTGCACCCGATACGCCCCGGATGGAGGCTTAAGGAGTGATAAGAAGACCCCTACGGAGGTCAAGCCGACGCACGGCATGATGGTCCGTATGCGTGCGGTGGTGCAGAGGGTTGACGGTGCGAGTGTCGTTGTCGACGGCGAGACCGTCGGTGAGATCAGCGGCGAAGGTCTGTGTGTCCTCGTGGGTGTCACCCACGAGGACACCAAGGAGAAGGCGGCCCAACTGGCCCGCAAACTCTGGTCGATCCGGATGCTGAGCGACGAGAAGTCGTGCAGCGACATCGACGCGCCGCTCCTCGTCATCAGCCAGTTCACGCTCTACGGCGACGCCCGCAAGGGCCGCCGCCCCACCTGGAACGCCGCCGCCCCCGGCGACGTCGCCGAGCCCTTGGTCGACGAGGTCGTCGCCCAGCTCCGTGCCCTGGGCGCGACGGTGGCGACGGGCCGCTTCGGCGCCAAGATGCGCGTATCGCTGACGAACGACGGCCCGTTCACGGTCCTGCTGGAGATGTGACGCGCCCCGAGGGGTCCGCGGCACAAGCCGCTATGCGCTCGCGGTGTCGTCGGGAAGAACCAGGATGTTTCCTCCAATTCCCCAGCCGCCGTCCGCAACCTCCTCGACCAGGACCATGGTGTTGGGGCGGGCCTGATCACCGAAGAGTTCGGCGTACAGGTCGGTCGTGCGGGTGACGATCTCTTCCTTCTGCTGGGGAGTCAGCGAGCCTGCGGGAACCTTGAAGTTGGCGAAAGGCATGTCGTCTCCTAGAGGTTGCACAAGAGGGTTGTCGAAATACGCCTGTCAGGGGGTCTTCCAACGTGAAGGCCTGTAGGCGTCGTTGGTGTCCACGGGGCCGGCACCACCGGCCGCGGTGCCGCCGCCGGGAATGTAGATCGTGCCGTCCACGGCGACGGCGGCTGTGCCGTGGCGTGGCACCGGCATCGGGGCGAGTTGCTGCCAGCGGTCTCGGACGGTGTCGTACGTCTCGTTCTCGCTGAAGACGGTGTTCGGGTTGGTGCCGTCGTGCTTGCCCTCGCCTCCGAAGGTGTAGATCTTCGTGCCGACGGCGGCAGCGGCGATGCCGCCGCGGGCGGTCGGCATCGGTGCCCGCTCGGACCACCGGTGGGTGCGCAGGTCGAGTGCGTAGACGGTATTCCGCACGTTCACCTGTCCCCGGTCCCGGCCGCCGAGCACGTAGAAGCTTGTGCCGATGACGGCTCCACCGACGTGGTCGCGCGCTTGGGGCAGACTCGGCAATGTTTCCCACTGTCCGGTTGCGGCGTCGTACGACGACACTGTGTCGACGGTGTCCTGGAGGCCGCCGGCTTCTGGCGTCAGTGTGCGCATGCCGCCCGCAAGGTAGATCTTGGTGCCGTGTACGCCCACCGCAGCGCTGCCCCGCTCGGTCCCCGTGGGCATCGGCGGCAGTGGCGTCCACCGGTCCGTGCGCGGGTCGTAGACGAAGCTGTCGCGCAGGGCCTGCCAGGATGCTCCGCCGGACAGCCCGCCGATGACGTAGATCTTTCCGCGGACCGCCGCCACGTTGGGGTGGTTCATCGCCACAGGCAGCGGTGCCGCGTCCGACCAGGTGTCGTGCCGGGTGTCGTAGACCTCCATCCGGCCGGTGGTGGTGACGCCGCCGGCCGGGTTGGCGACGATGCCACCGAGGACGTACACCTTGCGGCCGATCGCGGCGGTGCTGTGCTCCTGGCGAGGTCCGCTCGCAATCGGCGCCAGTGGCCGCCACCCGTCGCTGTAGGTGGGTTCGATGGCCACCGGCACCCCACCGGGTGCCGTCGGGTGACCCGGGTGCGCCTGCGCCACCTGTACAGATGGGGCCACCGCCAGGGCGACACCGAGGGATAAGACTGTCCGCCGGTTCATGAAGACCCTCACCGTCTTTAACGTCACTAACGTGCTCGTATAGCGATGTTAGATCACTTCTATAACGGTGACAACAGCAGATATAGTGGCGTTATATGGATAGGGCGCAGCAACCCCAGGCTCGTGAGCGCATCCTGGCCGCGGCGGCGACGCTGATCGCCGAATCCGGTGCCGATGCGGCCTCGATCCGGGACGTGTGCACCGCCGCCGGCGTCACCGCGCCCACCGTGTACCACCACTTCGGCGACAAGCGCGGCCTGCTCGATGCCGTGGCCGCCGACGGGTTCGAGCGCTACCTCGCTGAAAAGCGCGAGCTCCGCCCGTCCCCGGACCCGGTGGAGGACCTGCGACGCGGCTGGAACCGCCATGTCGAGTTCGGCATCCGCAACCCCGCGCTCTATGGGCTGATGTACGGCGGTGCGCGCGTCGGGCCGCATCCCGCGGCAAAGGAGGGCGAGCAGCTCCTGCGTCGCATCGTTGAGCGGATCGACGAGGCGAAGCTGCTGTCGCTGCCGGTCGACGAGGCCGTGCAGACCATTCACGCCGCGACGGTCGGCACCACACTCCTGCTGATCACCGACCCGGACGCACCGGGTGCGCGAGGTCTGTCCGAGCGGAGCCGCGAGGCAGTGCTCAACGCCACGCTGATCACCCGATCGTCGGGAGCGACCTACGGCCTCCCCGCCCACGCCGAGATGCTGCTGACGGCCCTGTCACAGACCGTCGACACACCCTTCACCTTCGGTGAGCGGGCGATCTTTCTGGAGCTGCTGTCCAGATTGACGACCAACCCGCACTCTGAATGATGCGCGGCTCCGCCGCGAGGGCGCGACCAGCGCCCCTTTAGGGGCGCGGGGAACTGCGCGACCAGCCACAACGAACCCGCAGCTTCGAACCGCACTCCAGCGGAGCGCTCACGCGGAGCGCTCACGCCTCGACAACAGCCTCCTGCGAGGCAGCCGTCGTGTCGGCCAAGAGGGGCGCGTCGACCGGCACATTCCGCTTCACCAGCGCCAGCGCGATCGGGCCCAGCTCGTGGTGGCGTACGGACGTCGTGATGAAACCGATCTTGCGGCCGTCCGGGCCCTCGTCCGCGAGCCGGAGCTCCGCACCGTGCGGGGGCAGGTGGACCTCGCTGCCGTCGAGGTGCAGGAAGACGAGCCGCCGCGGCGGCTTGCCCAGGTTCTGGACGCGGGCGACGGTCTCCTGGCCGCGGTAGCAGCCCTTCTGCAGGTGCACCGCCGTGCCGATCCAGCCCAGCTCGTGCGGAATGGTCCGGTGATCGGTCTCGAACCCGAGCCGCGGCCGGTGGTTCTCGACGCGCAGTGCCTCGTAGGCCAGGATCCCGACGGCCGGGCCGTGCTTCTCGGTGTCCTCCGCGTACGGCTCCAGGTCCGTACGGGGAAGGAAGAGATCACGCCCGTACGACGTCTCGCGTACGACAACGCCCTCCGGCGCCTCCGCGATGGAACCGGCCGGCAGGTGCACGACCGCGAACTCGCTCGTCCGGTCGGCGACTTCGACCCGGTAGAAGAACTTCATCGACTCCAGGTACGCGATCAGCGCGTCCTGGGTGTCCGGCTCCACGTGGGCCCAGGTGGTCGTCCCGTCGTCGACGAGATACAGCGCGTGCTCGATATGGCCGTGCGCCGAGAGGATCAGCGACTCGGTGGCGTGGCCGGGCGGGAGGTCGGAGACGTGCTGGGTGAGCAGCAGATGCAGCCAGCTGAGCCGGTCCTCGCCGGAGACGCTGACGACGCCGCGGTGCGACAGGTCCACGAAACCGGTGCCCTCGGCGAGGGCACGCTGTTCGCGGAACAGGTCGCCGTAGTGCGCGGCGACACCTTCGTCCACACCCTCGGCGGGGACGGCACCGGGCAGGGACAGCAGAGGGCTCTTCATGGGCATACAGCCTACGACCGAGTAGTTGCCGTATTTATTTCCTGCTCGCGCTCTTGCCCGTGCAGTCCAGACACCGGCCGAAGATCGCGAAGTGCTTCATGTCGGTGTCGAAGCCGAAGGTCTCGCGCAGCTTCGCCGTGAAATCGGCGGCCACCGACACGTCCGCCTCGATGACGTTCCTGCAGTCCCGGCACACCAGATGGATGTGGTGGTGGCGGTCCGCGAGATGGTACGTGGGCGCGCCGTGCCCGAGATGGGCATGGCTGACCAGGCCCAGCTCCTCCAGGAGCTCCAGGGTCCGGTAGACCGTGGAGATGTTCACCCCCGACGCCGTCTTGCGCACCTCGCTGAGGATGTCGTCGGGCGTCGCGTGCTCCAGGGTGTCCACGGCTTCGAGCACGAGCTGCCGCTGCGGGGTCAGCCGATAGCCGCGCTGCCGCAGGTCACTTTTCCAGTCAGTACCTTCGGTACTGCTTCCGGTGCTGCTTCGAGTGCTCACCACAGCCCCAGTGTAGAAGCGTCGGCGCCGATCACGGACGGGCGTGCAGCCGGCCCGACATCAGGAGATCCGAGAGCGTGTCACGCAGGGCGCTGGTCGTCCGGACGATCTCCTCGTGAGCCCTGATCTTCTCGTCGACGGCGGCCAGGGCGGCTCCGATCTCCCGTTGCTGATCCGGCGGGGGGAGTATGACCGGCAGATCCGACAGGGTGCGTACGGTGATGGACCGCATGCCGGTGGTGCCCGCGGCCCGGCGGTCCAGCCAGTCGGCCGTTGCCCGGCGGGCGAGGTACGCCACGAGGTAGGGCACCTGTGCCGGGTCATGCGGTCGCACGCGCAGCAGGTGGGTGTTGTAGAGCCACTCCTGCTCGCGCTCGGTGACGAGCGCCAACCGGCCCACGTTACCGGTGCGGGTCACCAGGAGGTCGCCGGCGACGAGCCGATATCGGTGCAGACCGCGTGCCTTGTCGGGCGCCACATGGGGCATGCCCGGCTCGGCCGAGATCCTCCGGTTGCGGAGATCGGCAGGACGCACCAACGGAACGCCGTCGGGCACCGCGTCGCTCCGGCGCAGTGCCGGGCCGCCCGCCTGGATGTCGCAGATCTCGCCGAGAGAGTCACGCCGCCACCCTTCGGGGATGCCTTCGCTGCCGTCTGCCTTCACAGGCCGTACCTCCTCAGCAGTTCGTCAACCGCGGCATCCGCGTCTCGGGCCCGGCCGTGCAACTCCGCCAGGCGTCCGGCCAGTGCGTTCAGTTCCCGCGGGTCCGCGGACCGCGCGTCGGACGGGTCACTGCTCGCCAGGTGGACGGCCGGGCTGAGGCTGTAGTCCCGTTTCCTGATCTCGGCGAGGGGAACGGCTCTGCTCATGCCCGGGGTGCCCGGGTACGGGCGTCCTGCCGCCCGGGCCGCGTTCCAGGACGAGTACTCCCGGAAGATGCCCTCTGTCTCGTCCGGGGCAAGTGCCCTTTGGACCCGGGAGATCATCGCTCCGAACTGCCCGGCATCTATGAACAGGACCTCGTCACAGCTTCCTGGCGGATGCCGCAGCAGCCAGATCGTGACGGAAATGCTTGTCGTGGTGAACAGCTGTGGAGGCAGGGCGATCAGTGCCTCCACCGCGCCGTCCTCCACCATCGCGGACCGGATCCGCCGTTCAGAGGGGTTGGAGGAGAAAGCGGCGATGTCGGGCATGAGCACGGCTGCCCGGCCTCCGGGGGCGAGCGAGGCGACGACGTACTGGAGCCAGTCGAAGTTGGCGTTGTGCCGGGGCGGCTGACCGTACAGCCAGTGACCGGGCTCGGCGGAGCGCTCCGGCAGGCGCGCGTTGAACGGCGGATTCGCAACGACACGGTCGAACCCGCCGCGCCCGGGGCCGAGCCCTGCGGACGGTGCGGTGTGTCCGGGCTGCAGATCGGCGTGGGACAGGCCATGCAGAGCGAGGTTCATTCCAGCCAGGGCCAGCGGGTGCTCGCCCACCCCCGCCCCGCTGGCTTCCGGGGGATGCGTCCCCTGCTGGGCTGCCGCCACAGCGTCCAATGAGGCGGACAGCAGCTCCCCCGCACGTACGAAGGGATCGTGCACACTCCTGACATCCTGAGCATCGCTGGTCACGAGCTTCGACACCAGGTCGACCGCAGCACGCGGCGTGAAGAAGTCGCCCGCGGTCCTCCCCGCGAGTTCGCCGTACCGGGCCAGGAGCCATTCGAAGGCCTGCGCGTGTTCCGTTTGCTTCGCCTGTCCCGCTTCGTCTAGCAGTCGGACGATGTCGGCCAGCCGAGAATCGCCGATCCTCCCGGACAAGGCGAGGAACAGCTCCTCAGGGCCCGGACCGAGACCCTGCTCGACGATTGCCGCGAGGCGGCGTACGAGCAGCTCGCCAGAGTGCGGGAACTGGTGCCTGGTCGCTTCAGCCGTCACCCGCCTCCATTCGTCGGGCCGACATCCCCTCACATATACGAGCGAGAGCAGTACGGTGACGTAGTCCGCCACAGAGAGCTCCCCGCGAAGGTGCTCCGTCTCCCGACCGCCCAGGTGCTCTACGACCTTGAGCAGCGCTCCGGTCCTCGCCCCTCCGAGTGAGGTGCGGAAACGGTCCCCGTATGTCGTGCCGGCCAGTTCCTCGGAGCGCCGGGCGTTCGCCGGAATGGTCCGCCGCTCCAGCCATTCCAGGACGTCGACGGCCCGGAACACCTCGACATCGTCGATACCCCCGGCGCGGTCCGCGACCGGATCGGGGAAGTCCTGATGCCGCCGCTCCCAGTTCGTCACAGCAGGCCGCTGCACCCCCGCGAGCCGCGCGATGTCGGCCCGCGAGACGAGTACGTCGTCGAAGTCACTCACAGCGCCTCCCGAGACTCAGAAACGGGGAGGCCTGGAACCGCGGAGCACGTCTCCCTTGCTCGCGAGAACGGCCGGGAACCGGTCCATGGCCTGCGCCTCCTTGGCCAGCTTCGGGTCGAGATGCCCGAGCATGCGGTAGATCTTGGCATGGTCGGCAGCAAGGTCGCGGTGGTGGATCGGTTCGTGATGCATGATCCGGTTCCGCAGCAGGACCAGCGACCACAGAGCGTCGTACAAGGCATCGCGTCGACCCGAGTAGTACGGGAACGCCTTGTGCACCGTGGGCACCCAGAACAGACGGTCGTAGCGCGATCCCCCGCTCACCAGCGAAGCCCAGAAACCGAAGGACAGCTCGGCCACCATTCCCTCCGGCGGCGCCGGAACGAGCCCGCGGCGCTCGCACTTGCTCCTTGCCTTGGCCACGAGCCGCTGCCCGTTGGGGTTGAGCGGTGCCACGGCCCACCAGTCGGACCTCCCGTACGCGAGCGAGAGTTGATGGTGAAGGGCGTTACGCAGGGCGAGCTCCAGACAGTGGAGGGAACCGTACAGCGCGGCGGAGGCCTCGACGTTCCACCAGTACAGCCGACCGGCCACCGCGGCATTCCCGCGTGCCGCACGAACGTAGCGCGCCAGCCTGAGCTTCGAAAAAGCGCGCAGCATCCACTCCGGCAGCTTGTCGGTCACCGTGATCCCCCTCTTTCGGGCATGGCTTCGCCCAGCGTCGTCCAATACGGGAAGAACCCACCGTGATACGGTGGGTACCGAACGCCCTGGGCTCGCCTCTGCACAGCACGCCACCCGGGGCACGGCTTTCGGAACCCCCGGCCGCGCGCAACGCGGCCGGGGGTTCTTGCGTTTTCATGCATCGCGTCAGGTTCAGGCACTCTGCGACGCAGGCTCCACCGTAGCCACAAGCGCACCACTCGCGCAACCGCAGTGCACTGCTAAGTACATCTGTTAACCCCCCCCTCTGCCGCTCCGCGGATGTTAGCGAAGTCCAGAATCGGAATATATGTGCCGAAACGCCCAATGGCCCCCAGACACATGATGCTGGGGGCCACTGTGAAGCCGAGGGTCAGGATGCCTACTTGAAGAAAGCGATCCCGTCGTCCGGCATGTCGTCCGGGAGTGCCTTGGCCCAGCGCTCGACGTCCTCCGGGCTGACGACCTTCTTGAGCTGGGCGGACATGTAGGGGCGGAGGGGGACCTCGGGGGTCTGCTTCTCGCCGACCCACATGAGGTCGCTCTTGACGTAGCCGTACAGCCGCTTGCCGCCGCTGTACGGGCCCGAGGCCGCGGTACGCGCGACGGCGTCCGTCGCCAGGTCGATCTGCGGCTTCTTGTCGGCCAGCTCGCCGTACCAGACCTCGACGACGCCGTCGTCGCGGACCATGACGACCTCGACCTTGCGGTCGGAGTCGACGCGCCAGTAGCCGGTCTCGGTCTCCAGCGGCCTCACCTTGTTGCCCTCGGAGTCGAGGACCCAGGTGCGCGAGTGGTACTCGAGGAAGTCCCGCCCGTCATGGGTGAAGCTGACTTCCTGGCCGAAGTTGCACTTCTCGGCGCCGGGGAAGTCGTGGACGCCCGCGCCGGTCCAGTTGCCGAGCAGGAAGGCGAGGGGGACGAGGTCCTTGTGGAGGTCGGACGGGATCTCGATCATGAGGTCGGCAGTTCCTTGATGGGGGTCAGCGCTGGCCCTGGTACAGCTTCTTCACGGTCAGTCCGGCGAAGGCGAGGACGCCGACGCAGACCAGGACCAGTAGAACTTCGAAGAAGATCTCAAGCACGGGGTGCTCCTTGATGAGCGAGGTTGGGCGATAGGCAGTACACAAGGCCGGGCTCAAGCTTACGCGGCCATGGTCCGGCGCTCTGTGTGAGGTGCCTCGCGAGGTGCCGCGTGAGGTGGCGCGACTACGATTCGACCATGGCGAAGAAGCTCGTGATCAAGGTGACGGCCGGGGCGGACGCCCCGGAGCGGTGCTCGCAGGCGTTCACGGTGGCGGCGGTCGCCGTGGCCAGCGGGGTGGACGTCTCGCTCTGGCTGACCGGCGAGTCGGCGTGGTTCGCGCTGCCGGGCCGCGCCGCCGAGTTCGAACTGCCGCACGCGGCACCGCTTCCCGACCTCCTCGAGTCGGTCCTGGCCGGCGGCCGCCTCACGCTGTGCACGCAGTGCGCGGCCCGCCGTGACATCACGGAGAAGGACGTGATCGAGGGCGTACGGATCGCGGGGGCGCAGGTCTTCGTGCAGGAGGCGTTGGCGGACGAGACGCAGGCGCTCGTCTACTGAGACCGACTCGCCCAGTGAGACTGAGACGACTGGGACTCCTCGACCCACAGGGTGTGTACCGCGCCCCTTGAGCGGAGCGCTTAGTGCCGACGCTTCCTGCCGTCCAGTTCGTCCCACCACTCGTCGGACTTCGGGTCCCCGGAGGGATCATCCCACCAGCGGTCGTCCGGCCCGCGCCGGTTGGCCACCATGGCGGCGAGGGGCGGAATCACCATCGCCACGACGCACATCCCGACGGCCACGGGCATGGACCAGAGCCGCACGACTCCCCAGGCGAGGACGAAGAGGCCGATGCACGTGCCCATCATGGCGAAGTAAGCGTGGCGGCGTCGCGCGTACATACGTTCAGCGTAGATCCGGAAGGGGCCCTTCGGTGCATCCCCGTGCGGGGGTGCACCGAAGGGCCCCTTCCACCAGAGGCGCCTCGCGCGGCGAAGGCCGCACGATAAACAGGTGGCGTCCAACCGCTCCTGAAGACTGAGCGGGAATGAGTCCCGATCAGCCGCACGCCCCGAACGGTCTTGGGCGCGCTGGTCCCCGGCGTACTCAACCCCGGGCCGGCGACACGCATCCTGTGCGTGGTCCGATCCCGGGAGGCCAGTTCCCTGCGCGACCTGGCCCGGTGGGTACGGCCAGAGGCGACGGGGAGGCCCCGAACCATCCTCTGGTGGAGCGGGGGCCCCGCACACTGGCGCCGTCCCCGGCGTTCCAGATCGCACGATCACGTTAGCCCGGTCGGCCCACGGTGCCGCAAGCCCGCGAGCCGACCATCACACGATCGAGCTAACCCACTCAGACGGCGATGGCCACCTCGGCCAGCCCGCCTGTCTGTGCGACGACCGTACGGTCCGCCGTGCCGCCGGGAACGAGGGCGCGTACGGTCCACGTGCCCTCGGCCGCGTAGAAACGGAACTGTCCGGTCGCCGAGGTCGGGACCTCGGCGGTGAACTCGCCGGTCGAGTCAAGCAGGCGGACGTAGCCGACCACGGGCTCGCCGTCCTTGGTCACCTGGCCCTGGATGGTGGTCTCACCGGGCTTGATCGTCGAGGCGTCGGGGCCGCCGGCCTTCGCTCCACACATGTGCTGCTCCTGAGAGGTAGTTGAAAGGTCGGGGCTTACTTGTTGGCGCCGAGCTCGATCGGCACGCCGACGAGGGAGCCGTACTCGGTCCAGGAACCGTCGTAGTTCTTGACGTTCTCGACGCCGAGCAGCTCGTGCAGGACGAACCAGGTCAGGGCCGAGCGCTCACCGATGCGGCAGTACGCGATGGTGTCCTTGGCGAGGTCGACCTGCTCCTCGGCGTAGAGCTCCTTGAGCTCGTCGTCCGACTTGAAGGTGCCGTCGTCGTTGGCGTTCTTGGACCACGGGATGTTGCGGGCGCTCGGCACGTGGCCGGGGCGCTGCGACTGCTCCTGCGGCAGGTGGGCCGGGGCGAGCAGCTTGCCGCTGAACTCGTCGGGGGAACGGACGTCGACCAGGTTCTGGGCGCCGATCGCGGCGACGACGTCGTCACGGAAGGCACGGATCGTCGTGTCCTGCGGCTTGGCCTTGTACTCGGTCTTCGGGCGGTTCGGCACCTGGGCGCCGTCGACCAGGTCGCGGGAGTCCAGCTCCCACTTCTTGCGGCCGCCGTCGAGAAGCTTGACGTTCTCGTGGCCGTACAGCTTGAAGTACCAGTAGGCGTACGACGCGAACCAGTTGTTGTTGCCGCCGTAGAGGACGACCGTCGTGTCGTTGGCGATGCCCTTCTCCGACAGGAGCTTCTCGAAGCCCTCCTGGTCGACGAAGTCACGGCGCACCGGGTCCTGGAGGTCCTTGGTCCAGTCGATGCGGATCGCGTTCTTGATGTGGTTCTTGTCGTAGGCGGACGTGTCTTCGTCCACCTCGACGACGGCCACGCTGGGGTCGTCCAGGTGCTCCTGGACCCAGTCGGCGTCTACCAGGACGTCGCTGCGGCTCATGCTCTTTCTCCTCCGGGGCAGTTGCGGCGGGGCGGGGCGTCAGAAAGGGGTGCGGTACGCGCATGACAGCGGAGGCGTACGTGGCACACGGGGTGGCCCTGACGTGGTGAGGGCGTCGAAGGGCCCGGGGATGCGGAAGTCGGCGCTTCCGCTCAGAAGGTGCGACAGAGCATGGCGGCGACACGGCACAGGTCTACTGCCCGCCGCTTCGTGAGATCCGCCTGTCGCTTCATAGGGCCGATCCTAGGGATGGACGGGCGTACATGTCACCGGCTGGTCGGATGGTGAGACGCGATCGTCCGCGATGCGGGATGGAGAGGCTGCCGAAACCGTCCCCTTACGGGCGGCGCAGACGGGTCGCTCTCATCACATCTGCTGTACGGACGGGCGCGTCTCGCCTTTCGGACAGCCGCCCGTCCATCAAACGCCCTGTCGCCCTGCCAGGCCCTGGTCCTGTCCGCCCTGCCCGTCCTACCCGACGAGGCTGACGTTCGAACCCCGCACGGTGATGTCGACGCCGTTCGGAGCCGCCTGGACCTTGTCGAGCTTGATGCCGCCGGGCAGGCCGTCGATGCGCTGCTCGAAGTCGGTGACCGTGCGGGCCTTGTCCTCGGCGAGCTGGATGCCGAGGTTGGGGAGCGCGTCGGCCTGCGCCTTGACGGTGTCGCCCTCGACGCTGACCGAACTCAGCACGGCGACCGGTTCGGGCAGCTTGGCGCCGAACACAGTGGCTTCTACCTCGACCTTGATCTTGCCGTTGCCGCCGTCGGAGAGGCCGACGACCTTGGCGGTGACTCCGCTCGCGAGCTGCACGGGCTCGGACTTGGCGGCCTTGAGGAGTTCGTCGTACGAGATCGTGGCCGTGCCGGTGGCCGAGTCGGCGGTGGCGGAGCTGTAGTTGCTGGAGAAGGCGACGCCGCGCATCTGGGCGGTGAGGTCGTCGATACGGATCTTGTCGGGGCCGGTGTTCTGCGCGGTGCCGCCGGTGTCCGCCTCGTAGTCCTTGATGCCGACCTCGACCTCGTCGAGCTCGCCCCCGACGACCTGGGTGAGGAAGGGGAAGCCCTTGATCGACACGTCGGGCGTGCTCGCCAGGCCCTCGCTGGTCCGCAGTTTGTCCGCCGCCTCGTCCTCGGCGAAGCCGACGGCAACGCGGTCGGCGATGACGAAGAGCCCGCCCAGAATGACGGCGACGATCAGAAGTATTCGCAGTGCGCGCATGTCTTGGTGTTCCCCCACCTCGGCATCGACGACCTCCGGTGGCCGTCGAGCGAGGGTAACTCTGTCGCGGGGTCGGCTGCCGTGGGTGCCGTGGGTTGTCGATCAGCTGTGACGGGACGGCCTGGTCCTTGGCCTAGCCCAACGCCTTGCCCACCAGGTAGATCGCCGGGGCCGCCGCCGCGAGCGGAAGGGCCACCCCTGCCGTCATGTGCACGAAGCGGGACGGGTAGTCGTAGCCGGCGACTCGGTGGCCGATCAGGGCGGCGACACCGGCGGCGACGCCGAGCAGGGCGCCATCCGTACCCAGGTCCGTCAGACCGCCTGCCGCCAGGCCCGCGCCCGCTGCCGCCAGCAGGGCGACGAGTACCGAGGCCGGTGTCGGGAGGGGGAGCGCGCGGACCAGTACGGCCACCGCCACTGCCACCGCGCCCACCGTGACCGCGTCCTCGGTCGCCGCGAGGTGGCCCGTGGCGACGATGGCCAGCGCCGCGGAGGCGACCGAGGCCATCAGGCCGTACATGCGCTCGTCGGGGTCGGCGTGGCTGCGGAGCTGGAGGACCAGGGCGAGCAGGACCCAGACGCCGAGGGTGCCGAGGATCGCGGCGGGGGCGTTGTCGCGGCCGGCCGCCAGCAGCGCGACGTCGGCCGTGAGCGCGCCCGCGAAGGCCAGCGCGATGCCCTGCCGGGCGGGCCACATGCCGTTCAGCCGGAACCAGCCCGCCGCGGTCACCGCTTGCAGGAGCACGAGCGGGACGACCAGTGCGTACTGGCCGATCGCCGCCGTTCCCGCGAGCAGCAGCCCGAGCACCGCCGTCAGCGCGGCCGGCTGGCCGCCCGGTTCGATGATCGGCGAACGCCCTTCGGCGCGGGCACGCTGCGCGTCGGTCACGCGGGGGTTGCCGGTGATGGTGGGCGGCCCGTAGGCGGGGGCGGAGTCGTTGGCCTGGTCACCGCCTGTTGTGGCGGTCGCCACAGCGGCGGCCGGTGCGGCGCCGTGTCCGCCGGGTACGCCGGGTACGCCGGGTACGCCGGGTACGCCGGTCGCGAAGCCTCCCGGCGCCGACCCGGGCGCAGGTGCCGACCCGGGCGCAGGTGCCGATCCGGGCGCGGGCGCAGGCGCGAAGCCACCGTAGGACGGCCCCGGCCCCGGCCCCGGCCCCGGGCCCGCGTGATCCCACGCCGGAGCCTGGGAATCCCCGTCCCGCCGGACATCCTGACCCCATGCGGGAACCTGCGGCCCGTACGCCTGAGACCTCTGGTCCTGCCCCGAGGTCTGCGACCCGTACGCCTGAGACCTCTGGTCCCGCCCCGAGGTCTGCGGCCCGTACGCCTGAGACCTCTGGTCCTGCCCCGAGGTCTGTGGCCCGTACCCCTGGGCCGCCTGATCCGACGCCGGACCCTGCGCCCCAAGTCCCTGCGCCCCCTGGTCCCACGCGGGAGCCTGCGACCCGTACGCCTGGGATCTCTGGTCCCGGCCCGGAGTCGGCCCTCCGTGCTCCTGAACCCCTTGATTCCAGCCCGAAGCCGGAGGACCCCCGTACCCCTGACCCTCTTGGTCCCACCCCGTCGACTGCCCGTCCGGCGGCAACGGCTGACCCGTCGTCCCGTAACCGTGCCGCGTGTCGTGTGGCATCCCGTGCGCCGGCTCTGCCGGAGCCGGCTGCACCGGCGGCAGATAGGCGGTCTCCTCCGCGGACGCGGCCCGCGGCAGTGGGTGGCCCTGGGTTTCCCAGGTCTGGCCCTCCCACTGCTGGGTCTGCTGGTGCGGGTCCTCTTCGTACGGCTGCTGCCCGGGCCAGCCGGGCCGCTGCTGATGGGGGTCGCGCCCCTCGTGAGGCCCGTACGGCTGGTTGCTCATGATGCCCGTCACCCTCCTGCGAACGGCGGGAGCACCTCGACCGTGCCGCCCTCGGCCAGCCGTACCGTCTCATGTCCGCGGGTGCCCACGGGGTCACCGTCGACGAGGAACGAGCATCGCTGCAGGACGCGGACGAGTTCGCCGGGGTGTCGCTCGCGCGCCGCGTGGAGCGCCTCGGCGAGGGTCTCCGCCTCGTACGGCTCCTCGGCCACGCCCGCGGCGGCCTTGGCGGCGGCCCAGTAACGCACCGTGCCCTGTGCCATCAGGTTCCTCGATCAGTAAGTCAGCGGTTGTCAATGGTTACGGTCGACACGGCCAGGCTAGCCCGCAGCGGAGGCCGCCCACTCCCCGATCCGTCTCAGCAGGGCGTCGTCGGCCGCGTGCTCCGCGTGGCCCATCCCCGCCTCCAGCCACAGCTCGGCGTGGCCGCCGGCCGCTTCGGCCAGCATCCGGGGGTGGTCCAGCGGGAAGTACCCGTCCAGTACGCCGTGGACGATCAGCAAGGGTGTGGGGGCGATCAGCGGGACGGACTCGACCGGGGAGGGCG
>NZ_JAAKZY010000189.1 GCF_011045015.1 Streptomyces scabichelini
CCCGCCACCCACCGGCCGCAGCTGTACGCAGCCGCCCTCGCGCCCCATGACCTGGCCGAGCCGCCCGTCCCGTACGTCGATGGCGTACGCCCCGAAAAGGGCGCCGCCCTCGGCGTACAACAAGCGGTCAGCTCAGCGTGCGCAGCGACGCCGCCTCGTACGCCTTCAGCTCATCGAACCGCCCTCCGAGCACCTTCGCCGCCCACTCCGGGTCATGGAGCAGCGCGCGGCCGACGGCGACCAGGTCGAATTCCGCGGCCTCCAAGCGGTCCAGCAGATCGTCGATGCCCCTGACCGACGAGCCCTCGCCCACGAACGCCCGGAGGAACTCGCCGTCCAGGCCCACCGAACCGACCGTGATGGTCGGCTTGCCGGTGAGCTTCTTCGTCCAGCCGGCCAGGTTGAGGTCCGAGCCGTCGAACTCCGGCCGCCAGTAGCGGCGCGTGGAGGCGTGGAAGGCGTCCACACCGGCCGAGGCGAGCGGGGCCAGCAGCGCCTCCAGCTCCGACGGGGACTCCGCGAGACGGGCGTCGTACGCCTCCAGCTTCCACTGCGAGTAACGGAAGAGGACGGGGAAGGACGGTGAGACCGCCGCGCGTACCGCCGCCACGATCTCCGCCGCGAACTTCGTACGGGCCACCAGGTCGCCGCCGTACTCGTCGGCGCGGCGGTTGGTGCCGGACCACAGGAACTGGTCGATCAGGTAGCCGTGCGCGCCGTGCAGTTCGACCCCGTCGAAGCCGATCCGCTCGGCGGCGGCCGCGGCCTCGGCGAAGGCGGCGATCACGTCGTCCAGGTCGGCCTGCGTCATGGCCTTGCCCGCGCCCTCCGTGCCGTCGAGGCGGATGCCGGAGGGGCCGACGGCCGGGGCGTCCGGGTACGGCGGCTCCCCGGCGGACCGGGACATGCCGATGTGCCACAGCTGCGGCACGATCTTCCCGCCCGCCGCGTGCACCGCGTCCGCGACCTTCGCCCAGCCCGCCAACTGCTCCTCACCGTGGAAGCGCGGGACGTCGTCGCTCTGCCCTGCCGACTCATGGCCGACATACGTGCCCTCGGTGACGATGAGGCCGACGCCCGCGGCGGCCCGGCGCGCGTAGTACGAGACCACGTCCTCACCCGGTACGCCCCCCGGCGAGAACTTCCGGGTCATGGGCGCCATCACGATCCGGTTCGGGACGGTGAGGCCGTTCAGGGCGACGGGGCGGGAGAGGACCTGGGACGCTCGGGTGGCGGAGGGGGTGACGGTCACGTGTGACTCCTCGCGGACGGAATATCGGATACCGGACAGTATGTGCATGCGCATCAATACGCGTACGCATCAACTGACGTACCGCCACCGGCATTCCACCCCGCGGCCAGGCTTCACTGTGATCCAGGCAACTGTGGCTCAGGCAACTGTGGCTGAGGCATCTGTGGTTCAGGCAACGCCCGAGGGCGGCACCCCTGCGAACAGGGATGCCGCCCTCGGTACTGGACGGACGGGTCCGATCCGGCGGAGAACCGGATCAGAAGTCCATGTCACCGCCCGGCATGCCGCCGCCAGCCGGGGCAGCGCCCGCCTTCTCCGGCTTGTCGGCGATGACGGCCTCGGTGGTGAGGAACAGCGCGGCGATGGACGCGGCGTTCTGCAGTGCGGAACGCGTGACCTTCGCCGGGTCGATGATGCCCTCGGCGATCATGTCGACGTACTCACCGGTCGCGGCGTTCAGACCGTGGCCGATGGGCAGGTTGCGCACCTTCTCGACGATGACGCCACCCTCGAGACCACCGTTGACGGCGATCTGCTTGAGCGGGGCCTCCAGGGCGAGCTTCACGGCGTTGGCGCCGGTCGCCTCGTCACCCTCGAGCTCCAGCTTCTCGAAGACCGTGGCTGCCTGGAGCAGGGCCACGCCACCACCGGCGACGATGCCCTCCTCGACGGCCGCCTTCGCGTTGCGAACGGCGTCCTCGATGCGGTGCTTGCGCTCCTTGAGCTCGACCTCGGTGGCGGCACCGGCCTTGATGACGGCCACGCCGCCGGCCAGCTTCGCCAGGCGCTCCTGGAGCTTCTCGCGGTCGTAGTCCGAGTCGGAGTTCTCGATCTCGGCACGGATCTGGTTGACCCGGCCGCCCACCTGCTCGGTGTCACCGGCACCGTCGACGATCGTGGTCTCGTCCTTGGTGATGACGACCTTGCGGGCACGGCCCAGAAGGTCGATGGTCGCGTTCTCCAGCTTGAGACCGACCTCCTCGGAGATGACCTCGCCGCCCGTGAGGATGGCGATGTCGCCGAGCATGGCCTTGCGGCGGTCACCGAAGCCCGGGGCCTTGACGGCGACCGACTTGAAGGTGCCGCGGATCTTGTTGACGACCAGGGTCGACAGAGCCTCGCCCTCGACGTCCTCGGCGATGATCAGCAGCGGCTTGCCGGACTGCATGACCTTCTCGAGGAGCGGGAGCAGGTCCTTGACCGCGGAGATCTTGGAGTTGGCGATCAGGATGTACGGGTCGTCGAGGACGGCCTCCATACGCTCCATGTCGGTGGCGAAGTATGCCGAGATGTAGCCCTTGTCGAAGCGCATACCCTCGGTGAGCTCCAGCTCCAGACCGAAGGTCTGGGACTCCTCGACGGTGATGACGCCTTCCTTGCCGACCTTGTCCATGGCCTCGGCGATGAGCTCGCCGATCTGGGTGTCGGCGGCGGAGATGGAGGCGGTCGAAGCAATCTGCTCCTTGGTCTCCACGTCCTTGGCCTGCTCGAGCAGGGCACCGGAGACCGCCTCGACGGCCTTCTCGATACCGCGCTTCAGGGCCATCGGGTTGGCACCGGCGGCGACGTTGCGGAGGCCTTCCTTGACCAGCGCCTGGGCCAGGACGGTCGCGGTCGTCGTGCCGTCACCGGCGACGTCGTCCGTCTTCTTCGCGACTTCCTTGACCAGCTCGGCGCCGATCTTCTCGTACGGGTCCTCGAGCTCGATCTCCTTGGCGATGGAAACACCATCGTTGGTGATCGTGGGGGCGCCCCACTTCTTCTCGAGGACGACGTTGCGGCCCTTGGGGCCAAGGGTGACCTTGACGGCGTCGGCGAGCTGGTTCATCCCGCGCTCGAGACCGCGCCGTGCCTCCTCGTCGAACGCGATGATCTTGGCCATGTGAAGTGGTCCTCCCGGACTGGGGTGGATTGCTCCGGACCGCGCTGGCGCCCGCGACGGACGGCCTGCCTGCCCCGTGGTTCCTTGCCCCACTTGGCCTGCGGGCCTCACCGACCCGGTCCTCGTTGTCACTCTCACCTTCAGAGTGCTAACGCCAATGATTAGCACTCGCCCCACCCGAGTGCAAGCGGATCCCGGGGAGCGAGCGCACCGCCGAGAGCAGCGGGAGCGCGGCCGGGCAAAGGTCGACCGGCATGCCGAAGGGCCCGTACCCCTGGAGGTACGAGCCCTTCTAAAGAAGAACGTGTCGCTGCAGATCAGTCGGCGCGCGCTTCAGCCGGCCACGCGGACCATGTCCGCCTGCGGCCCCTTCTGGCCTTGCGAGATCTCGAACTCGACCCGCTGACCCTCTTCCAGGGTGCGGTAGCCGTCCATCTGAATCGCGCTGTAGTGGACGAATACATCCGCACCACCGTCGACCGCGATGAAGCCGTACCCCTTCTCCGCGTTGAACCACTTGACGGTGCCCTGAGCCATGCCTAACTCCCCTATTACTGGCCCTTGCACAGATCCACACTTCGCGGATCCGGGTCAGACCTCACCCCCCAACGGTTGGGGGTGTGCGCCGGAACGCGTCGACCGCGGCTGAATGTATCTGTCCAACTGCCGTCTGCAACAGGTCAATCGGACGAGAAATCTGGGCATGGCCGATCCGGAATGTACGGAGAATTCACCCAAGAGCAGGGCAAGTCGGGCTCCACAAAAGGAGCAAAAGACGCAAAAGACCTGCACACTTTGGCTACTTCTTATCGGGTGTCAGGCAGAAATGCACGTGCATCCCGACCGGAGAAGCACCAAGTTCCCCAACTGTACCGCGCTCAACCATACAGAATTGCCCCCTCCGCTTCTCTCACGGAGGGGGCAATTCGATGAACTCTCAGTGACCGGCATTACCGACGGTAATGATCAGCCTCCGGCGACCGCGGGAATGATCGAGACGCCCGCGCCGTCCGGCGTCGCCGTCTCAAGACCCTGCTCGAACCGCACATCGTCGTCGTTCACGTACACGTTGACGAACCGGCGCAGCTTGCCCTGGTCGTCCAGGACACGCGCGGCGATGCCCGTGTGGTTCTTCTCCAGGTCGGCGATGACCTCGGCGAGAGTCCCGCCTTCGGCGGCGACCTCGGCCTTGCCGCCGGTGTAGGTGCGAAGGATGGTGGGGATGCGAACGTTCACGCTCATGCGGGTGACCTCCGGTCGGGTATGGATGGTGGCTCTGAAGGGGCAGCGCCCCCAAGGGGCGCGGGGAACTGCGCGACCAGCCCCCACCGGCCCGCAGTCGGAAACGACGCCTTACGCGAGCCCGGCCTCACGGAACGAATCAAGGCTGGGGCGAATGGTCGCGGTCAGGCCCGTGCCGGCCACCGCGTCCAGGGTCTTCAGGCCGTCACCCGTGTTCAGGACGACGGTGGTGAGGCTCGGGTCCAGCAGACCGTTCTCGATCAGCTTCTTCGCCACGCCCACCGTCACACCACCGGCGGTCTCCGCAAAGATTCCCTCGGTCCGCGCCAGCAACTTGATCGCGTCCACGACCTGCTCGTCGTTCACATCCTCCACGGCACCACCGGTGCGCCGAGCGATATCGAGAACGTAAGGACCGTCCGCCGGGTTCCCGATCGCGAGCGACTTCGCGATGGTGTTCGGCTTCTGCGGTCGTACGACGTCGTGGCCCGCCTTGTAGGCGACGGACACCGGCGAGCAGCCCTCGGCCTGGGCGCCGAAGATCTTGTACGGCTTGTCCTCGACGAGCCCAAGGGCGATCAGTTCCTTCAGACCCTTGTCGATCTTCGTGAGCTGTGAGCCGGAGGCGATGGGCACCACCAGCTGGTCGGGCAGCTGCCAGCCGAGCTGCTCGCAGATCTCGTACGCCAGCGTCTTGGAGCCCTCGGCGTAGTACGGCCGCAGGTTGACGTTGACGAAGCCCCAGCCCTCGCCGGCCGGGTCGCCGATGAGCTCGGAGCAGAAGCGGTTCACGTCGTCGTAGTTGCCCTCGATGCCGACGAGCTCGCCGCCGTACACCGCGGCCATGACGACCTTGCCCTGCTCCAGGTCGTGCGGGATGAACACGCAGGAACGGAAGCCGGCGCGGGCCGCCGCGGCGCCCACCGCACCGGCCAGGTTGCCGGTCGAGGAGCAGGAGAGGGTGGTGAAGCCGAAGGCGCGGGCGGCCTCCAGGGCCTGGGCGACGACGCGGTCCTTGAAGGAGTGCGTCGGGTTGCCGGAGTCGTCCTTCACGAAGAGCTTGCCGGGGTCGACGCCCAGCTCGCGCGCGAGGTTGTCGGCCTTGACGAGCTTGGTCCAGCCGGGGTTGATGTTCGGCTTCTGGGCCACGTCTGCGGGGACGGGCAGCAGCGGCGCGTACCGCCAGATGTTCGCGGGTCCCGCCTCGATCTGCTTGCGGAGTTCCTCGGTGTCGTACGCCGAGAAGTCGTACGCGATCTCCAGCGGACCGAAACACTCCTCGCAGGCGAAGACCGGGCCGAGCGGCACGCGGTGGCCGCATTCGCGGCAGGAAAGCGCGGCGGCGGGACCGAGGTCTACAGAGTCCGTGGGGGCCGCAGAGGCCGTGGAGTTCGCCGAGTCGGCGGAGGTTACAGAGTTCGTGGTGCTTGCAACTGTCTGCGCAGCCATGTGAGGCGAGGCCCTTTCTCCTCATCTTCCTCACGACGCATCTCGCCGTGAGACGGATTTGGCACCTTCACTAGCCGGGAGCCTCGCGGAGCCGATCACCATCGATCGGTACGAGAACCGGCTGGAGGGTTGCCGGGGCTTCAACGGGCCGTATCCCTCTGCCCCTCTGGATGAGCGCTATTCGATTGTGAGTATGCGGTTGTCCACTGTGCGTACGTGGTCGCCCGCTCGACGACCCGCGACATGCGATGGTCATCAGCGTTGTTCAAGACTGTAACCGAAGGCCTGGATCGTGGAGACAGCCGTCCGAACCGCGAGATGACAGTCACAGTCACATCAGAGCCCACTGCCGCGGCGGGCACACGCAACCCCCCAGTCCAATGCAAGGGAGAGCCGCACGTGCTGGAAGACGTCGAGCGCTGGCTGACCACGCGCTCCTGGTCCGTTGGCGACCGCCCGCTCAAGAAGCTCATCGCGGCCAAGCGCGCCGCCCACTCCACCGTGAGCGTCGTACTGCCCGCGCTCAACGAGGAGGAGACCGTCGGCGAGATCGTCGCCGTGATCCGCCGCGAGCTGATGACCAAGAAGGTGCCCCTCGTCGACGAGATCGTCGTGATCGACTCGGGCTCCACGGACCGCACCTCGGAGGTCGCCGCCGAGGCGGGGGCCCGGGTCGTGCACCGGGACGAGATACTCCCGCGCATCCCGACCGTCCCCGGCAAGGGCGAGGTGCTGTGGCGCTCGCTGCTGGTCACGAGCGGGGACATCGTCGCCTTCATCGACGCGGACCTGAAGGAGTTCTCCGCGGACTTCGTCTCGGGGATCGTCGGTCCGCTGCTCACCGAACCGGGCGTCGACCTCGTCAAGGCGATGTACGACCGCCCGCTGAACCTGCCGAACGAGCCCACCTCCGGCAGGACAGCCGCAGGTCAGGGCGGCCGGGTCACGGAACTCATGGCCCGTCCGATCCTGAACATGCACTGGCCGCAGCTGGCCGGTTTCGTGCAGCCGCTGGGCGGGGAGTACGCGGCCCGCCGCTCCCTCCTGGAGCAGCTGCCGTTCCCCGTCGGATACGGCGTCGAGCTCGGCATGCTCGTCGACGCCCTGCATCTGGTGGGCCTCGACGCCCTCGCCCAGGTCGACGTCGGCGTCCGCAAACACCGCCACCAGGACGGTCAGGCCCTGGGCCGCATGGCCGCCGCGATCTACCGCACGGCCCAGCTGCGACTGGCCCGCGGCCACCTCGTGCGCCCGCGGATCACCCAGTTCGAGAGGGTCGAGACCGGCTTCGCACCGCGTACGTACTCCGTGGACACGGAGGAACGACCGCCGATGGCGGAGATCGAGGAGTACGCGGAACGAAAGGTGGCGTAGCGACCGCGCCCCTGGGGGGATGGCCGCAGGCCCATCCCCCCAGGGGCGCGGGGCTGTATCAATTTGCGGCTCCGCCGCGTGGGCGCGACCAGCCACAACGGCCCCGCAGCCGCCACACAACATCCCGTGCCGAGCTCTCACGCGTCGAGCTTGTATACGGCTGAGGCGCACGTTTGAGCGGTTCCAGCCTGGGCTAAGTTGAGCCGTATGGCATCAACGCAAGCCCAGATCCTCGTCGCCTCCAACAGGGGACCGATCTCGTACACCACGGACGAGACCGGAACGCTCAAAGCCAAGCGAGGCGGAGGCGGCCTGGTCTCCGGCCTCTCAGCGATCGGCCCGGAGGCCGGCGCCCTGTGGGTGTGCTCCGCGCTCGGCGACGGCGACCGCGAGGCCGTGCGGCGCGGCGTCGGCGAAGAGGGCGTACGGATGCTGGACATCCCGGCCGACGTGCACGCCGACGCGTACAACGGCGTGGCCAACTCCGTGCTGTGGTTCGTCCACCACATGCTGTACCAGACGCCGCTCGAGCCGGCCTTCGACGCGGAGTTCCGGCGGCAGTGGGCGTCCTTCGAGACGTACAACCGTGCCTTCGCCGACGCCCTGGCCGAGGAGGCGGCGCAGGGCGCCGCCGTCCTCGTGCAGGACTACCACCTGACGCTGGTGCCCAGGATGCTCCGCGAGCTGCGTCCCGACCTGCGGATCGGACACTTCTCGCACACGCCATGGGCCCCGCCGGAGTACTTCAGGCTGCTGCCCGACGACATCGCCGCGCAGCTGCTCGGCGGGATCCTGGGCGCGGACCGCGCCGCGTTCCTGACGCAGCGGTGGGCGGACGCGTTCACCGACTGCTGTCACGCCGTGCTGGGCCCCGGCATTCCGTCGGGCACGCGGATCGGTGTGCACGGTCTTGGCGCGGACGCGGACTTCCTGCGGAAGCGGTCGCGTGAGGGCGACGTGGACGAGCGGATGGACGCGCTGCGGGAGCAGATCGGCGTGGCCCCCGACGGTGGCGCCCGCAAGGCGATCGTGCGGGTGGACCGGACGGAGCTGTCGAAGAACATCGTGCGCGGGCTGCTGGCGTACCGGCATCTCCTCGAAGAACAGCCGTCGTGGCGTGAGCGCGTCGTGCATGTGGCCCTCGCGTATCCCTCGCGGCAGGACCTGGCGGTGTACCGGGACTACATGGCCGAGGTGCGGCGGCTCGCGGACGAGATCAACTCCCAGTACGGAACGCCCGGCTGGACGCCGGTCCTGCTCCACCTGAAGGACGACTTCGCCCGCTCACTGGCCGCCTACCGGCTGGCCGACGTGGCCCTGGTCAACCCCATCCGGGACGGGATGAACCTGGTCGCCAAGGAGATGCCGGTCGTCTCCGACGAGGGGTGCGTGCTGGTGCTGTCCCGGGAGGCGGGGGCGTACGAGGAGCTGGGCGAGGACGCGATTGTGGTGAACCCGTACGACGTGGTCGGCACAGCCGCCGCCCTTCACGAGGCGCTGACGATGCCCCTCGACGAGCGGGCCGAGCGTACGAAACGGCTGGCCGCCGGGGCTACTGCGCTTCCTCCGGCCCAGTGGTTCCTGGACCAGCTGAATGCGCTGCGCGCCGCGGGGTAGGCCGGTGCCGGTTGGACGCTGCGGCGCCGTTGTAGCTGGTCGCGCAGTTCCCCGCGCCCCTAAAAAGGGGGCCTGCGGCCTTTTTTTAGGGGCTTTGCTGGTTCAGCTGTGCTGCCAGTGCGGCGAGTAGGCGTACGACTCCCGCCGGGCCGTCCACGACCAAGTCCGCGCGCTTCTCCAGTTCCGTGACCTCGTTGCTGCCGCTGCACACCAGCAGGCCCGGGACGCCGTCCGCGCGGAGTTCTTCGACGGCGGCGAACGCGGGGAGGTCGCCGAGGTCGTCGCCGACGTACGCCACCGCCTCGGCGCCGATTTCGCGTACGTACTCGCGGAGCGCGACGCCCTTGTCCATGCCAGGCGGGCGCAGCTCCAGGACCATGCGGCCCGGCTCGACGATCAGGCCGTGGCGGGTGGCCAGCTCGGCGAGGGGCTCGCGCAGGGCTTCGAAGGCGACCTGCGGGTCCTCGGCGCGGCGGGTGTGGACGGCGACGGCGCGGCCCTTCTCCTCGATCCAGGTGCCGCGCCAGGCGCCGATGTCGTCGAGGAAGCCCGGCAGTTCGGCGCGGACGGCGGCGACGCCGGGGTGGGGGGCGGGGGCGCTGACGGTGGCGCTGACGGCGTCCCAGCGTTCGGCGCCGTAGTGGCCGAGGACGACGAGGTGTTCCAGGCCAGGCACGCCCGCGAAGCCGCCGTGGCGGACCGCGACGCCGGCCGGGCGGCCGGTGACCACGGCCACGGACGCGACCTTCGGGGCGAGCGCGGCGAGCGCCGGGACCGCGTCGGGGTGGGCGCGGGACTGCTCGGGGTCGGGGACGATCGGGGCGAGGGTGCCGTCGAAGTCGAAGGCGAGGACGGCCCGGTCGGGCCGCGCGAGGATGGCGTCGAGGCCGTCCCGGCCCGCCGGGGTCGCGGGGGTCGGCAATGGCGTCGGCATCGGCGTCTGCGAGGAGTCCGGTTGGCTGCCCATACGGCGACCCTATCCGTCCTGTCCGTCAGCGCTCGGCCCGGCGGGCGTCCCGTATGCGCCGCAGCCGGTTGACGGTCACCGGGTCGTGGGCCAGGGCACGCGGGGCGTCGAGGAGGGCGTTAAGCAACTGGTAGTACCGAACGGGCGCCATCCCCAACTCCTCCCGTATGGCCCGCTCCTTGGCCCCGGGACTGCTCCACCCCCGCCGCTCAAGCGCAAGCACGTCAAGCTCCAGCGGGCTCAGCTCCTCTGCCATGCGCAGCACGCTACCGCGCCCTAAAGGGGGGCCGCAGGCCCTCCCTTTAGGGGCGCGGGGAACTGCGCGACAAGCCACAACGGCCCCGCACCCGCCACACAACACCGGGCCCCGAGCTCTTAGGCACTACTCCGCGTTCTCCGCAGCGGAAGCGCCCCGCTGCAACTGCCCGAGAATCGCCGAAGGCCTGGCATTGGGCCCCACGGCCTTGCCGATCTGCTGCTTGATGTCGGCGCTCACCTGCGCCCATGAGGTCTTGTCGACGGGATACAGCTCGGCGTTCGGGAGCTCGGACAGGAACGGGTCGAGATCCTTGTCGTTCTTGTCCTCGGCCATCGCCTCGGAGGCGGAACTGGTCACGGGCAGCAGGTCGTACTCGTGGGAGAACGTGAGCACGTTCTTCTCGCTGTACACGAAGTCGAGGAAGTCGCCGATCTCCTCGGCGTGACCTTTCTGCTTGAACGCCATCATCCAGTCGGCGACGCCCATCGTGGCCTTGGCCCTGCCGTTGATGCCGGGCATCGGCACCATGCCGAACTTCACGCCCTTCTTCTCGGCGGCCTTCATGAGCGTGGGGTGACCGTTCAGCATGCCGACCTCGCCGCGCGTGAACGCCGCGAAGGCATCGGCACGGTTGAGTTTGCCGGGCGCGGTCGGGCCGGTGAGCCCCTTGCCGACCAGTTCGTTCTTGAGCCAGTCGAAGGTCTTGATGTTCTGGTCGGAGTCGAGGCCGTACGAGCCGACGCTGCCGGTGTAGCCGTCGCCGCCGCTCAGCAGCCACATCAGGGTCTCCGCCTGGGCCTCCTCGGGTCCGAGGGGCAGCGCGTACGGGATCTCGACCCCGCGGGACTTGAGGACCCGGGCGGCGGCGGCCAGCTCGCTCCAGCTCTTCGGCGGGGTGAGGCCGGCGTCGGCGAAGAGCTTCTTGTTGTAGAACAGCAGCCGCGTGGAGGAGGCGAACGGCATGCCGTACTGCACCCGGTCGACCTCGCCCGCCTCGGCGAGCCGCGAGACGAAGTCGGCCTGGACGGGTATGGAGAGCAGTTCGGCGGCCTCGTAGAGCTGGCCCTTGGCGGCGTAGTCGGCGTACGCGCCGATCTGCGCCATGTCGGGGGCGTTCCCGTCGGCGACCATCTGCTTGACCTTGGCGTCGACGTCGTTCCAGGAGTAGACGCTGACCTCGACCTTGATGCCGGGGTTCTTCTTCTCGTACTCCTCGACCAGCTGGTCCCAGTACTTCTGGGAGCTGTTCGCATCGGAGTCGCCGTAGTCGGCGGCCACCAGCGTGAGTGTGGCGTCCTGGGAGTCACCGGAGCCGCCGCCGGCGCAGCCGCTGAGTGCCGCGGTCATGCCCAGCGCGGACACCATCGAGATGAATCCTGTCACTCGTCGCCGCACCGCTGTTTGCCCCTGTCTGTCGCACCCGTCAAGGAAGTTGAAGGAAGTTGAAGGTCTAAGAAACCGGAATGCCAAGGTCTACAGTACGTGAGTGGACTAGACCTCTCGTGGGGTGAGGGGCGAGACTGTATCTCGTGAGACACGTCATCGCCCTCGATGTGGGCGGCACCGGAATGAAGGCCGCCCTCATAGGGGCCGACGGCGCTGTGCCTTCTGTGGCCAGTACTGCTTCTGTGGCCAGTGCTGATCAGCGGCTGCCGCCGCGTACACCCAGCCCCCGCGTGCTGCACCAGGCCCGCCGCGCCACGGGCCGGGAGCGTGGCCCCGACGCCGTGGTCGAGTCGATCCTCGGCTTCGCGGCCGAGCTGCACGCGTATGGCGAACGCCACTTCGGCGAGCCCGCGGCCGCCGTCGGCGTCGCCGTCCCCGGCATCGTGGACGCCGAGCGGGGCATCGCGGTGTACGCGGCCAACCTCGGCTGGCGCGACGTACCCCTGCGGGATCTGCTCAGCGAACGGCTGCACGGCATCCCTGTCGCGCTCGGGCACGATGTGCGCACCGGCGGGCTCGCCGAGGGCCGGATCGGGGCGGGCCGGGGCTCCGACCGGTTCCTGTTCGTGCCGCTCGGCACCGGGATCGCGGGCGCGATCGGCATCGACGGCCGCGTCGAGGCGGGCGCGCACGGCTTCGCGGGCGAGATCGGCCACATCGTCGTACGGCCCGGGGGAACCCCGTGTCCGTGCGGACAGCGCGGCTGTCTGGAACGGTTCGCGTCGGCGTCGGCGGTCAGCGCGGCCTGGGCCGAGGCGTCCGGCGATCCCGACGCGGACGCGGCCGACTGCGCGAAAGCCGTGGAATCCGGGGACCCCAGGGCGCTGGCGGTCTGGCAGGAGGCCGTGGACGCGCTCGCCGACGGGCTGGTCACCGCGCTCACTCTGCTGGACCCACGCACCCTGATCATCGGTGGCGGCCTCGCCGAGGCGGGGGAAACCTTGTTCACACCGCTACGGGCCGCCGTCGAGCGCCGCGTGACCTTCCAGAAGCTGCCGTCCGTCGTCCCGGCGGCACTCGGCGACACGGCCGGCTGCCTCGGCGCCGGCCTGCTGGCCTGGGAACTGCTCTCCACCGATACCCGACCCCGACAATCAGCCACTCACGACTCCCCGGAGGTAACGCCCTGATGGCCCCTGAGCGGAATCGGCGAAGTCAGTCGCTGTACCGCGCCCCGTCAGGGGCGCGGGGAACTGCGCGGCAAGCCACAGACGGCCCGCAGGTCTCCTCCGGCATTTCCCGCGGAGCGCGCTGCAAAATTTTCGCCGGTGCCAAGGTGGTGCTGCCCACCGGGATCGTGGACGGCGGCCGCGTGATCGTCGACGGCGCGCGCATCGCCGGGAGCGCCCCCGCGGACGCCGAAGTGCTGGACGTGTCGGGCCACTGGCTGGTCCCCGGCTTCATCGACGTCCACAACCACGGCGGCGGAGGCGCGTCCTTCACCTCCGGGACGGTCGAGGAGGTCCTCAAGGGCGTCCACACGCACCGCCTGCACGGCACCACGACGGTCGTGGCGTCGACCGTCACCGGCGACATGGACGCGCTGGCCCAGCGCGCCGGACTGCTCTCCGAGCTGGCCGAGCAGGGCGACATCGCGGGCATCCACTTCGAGGGGCCGTTCATCTCGCCGTGCCGCAAGGGCGCGCACTCCGAGGAACTGCTGCGCGACCCGGACCCGGCGGAGGTGCGCAAGCTGATCGACGCGGCGCGCGGCCAAGCCAAGATGGTGACACTCGCCACGGAACTGCCGGGCGGCGTCGACTCCGTACGCCTCCTCGCGGAGCACGGGGTGATCGCGGCGATCGGGCACACGGACGCGACGTACGAGCAGACGGTCGAGGCCATCGAGGCGGGCGCCACCGTGGCGACGCACCTCTACAACGCGATGCCGACGCTCGGGCACCGCTCGCCGGGCCCGATCGCGGCCCTGCTGGAGGACGAGCGGATCATCGTCGAGCTGATCGACGACGGCACGCACCTGCACCCGGCATCCCTCCAGCTCGCGTTCCACCACGCGGGCGCGGACCGGGTGGCGTTCATCACGGACGCGATGGACGCGGCGGGCTTCGGCGACGGGCGGTACATGCTCGGCCCGATGGAGGTCGAGGTCAGCGAGGGTGTGGCGCGACTGGTGGAGGGCGGTTCCATCGCCGGCTCGACGCTCACGCTGGACCGGGCCTTCAAGCGAGGCGTCACCGTCGACCGGCTGCCCGTCGAGGACGTCGTCACCGCCGTCTCCGCCACCCCGGCCAGGCTGCTCGGCCTGTACGACCGGGTCGGCTCGCTGGAACCGGGCAAGGACGCGGACCTGGTGATCCTGGACGCCGACTTCGCCCTGAAGGGCGTGATGCGCCGGGGCGAATGGGTGGTTGAGCCCCAACTGGGCTGATTCCGCCGTTTGTTGAGGCGGGCGGCTGGCCTGCGGGACTGGGCCGACCGCCATCTCTTTGGCATGATCGGTCATCCGGACAAGGCAAGCCCGTACGCGGGGGAGGTCCCCAGGTGATCCTCACGGTCACACTGAACACCGCTCTCGACATCACCTATCGCGTACCGGCCCTGCGCCCGCACGCCTCGCACCGGGTGACCGAGGTGACCGAACGGCCCGGCGGCAAGGGCCTGAACGTGGCCCGGGTGCTCGCGGCCCTCGGCCACGAGGTGACGGTCACGGGTTTCGCGGGCGGCGCGACGGGGCGCGCGCTGCGGGACCAGTTGACCGGGGTCGCGGGCGTCACCGACGCGCTGGTGCCCGTGGCGGGCAGCACCCGCCGCACGATCGCCGTGGTGGACGACACGACCGGCGACACCACGCAGCTCAACGAACCGGGCCCGGTCGTCACGCCCGCGGAGTGGTCGACGTTCCAGGACGCGTACGAGGAGCTGCTGCCCTCCGTCTCCGCTGTGGCTCTGTGCGGCAGCCTGCCGCCCGGGGTGCCGGTGGGCGCGTACGCCCAGCTGATCCGCACCGCCCGCGCGTCCGACGTCCCCGTCCTCCTCGACACCAGCGGCGAACCCCTCCGCCGCGGAGTGGCCGCCCGCCCGGACATCGTCAAACCGAACACCGACGAACTCGCCGAACTCACCGGCTCCCACGAGCCCGTACAGGCGACACGGGACGCCCGCCGCCGGGGCGCCCACGCGGTGGTCGCCTCCCTGGGCGCGGACGGCCTCCTGGCCCTCAACGCGGAGGGCCACTGGCGAGCGACCCCGCCCCGCCCGGTCGAGGGCAACCCGACGGGCGCGGGCGACTCGGCGGTCGCGGGCCTGCTGTCGGCTCTGGTGGAGGGCCTGCCGTGGCCGGAGAGGCTGACCCGCGCGGTGGCCCTGTCGACGGCGACGGTACTGGCACCGACGGCGGGCGAGTTCGACGGCAGGGTGTACGAGACCTTGCTGGAGCAGGTAACGGTGACGAGCGAGGCGAGCGCAGCGTAAGGGCAACTGTTCAAGCACGGCCGGGCATAGGCGCCCCTCTAGGGGCGCGGGGAACTGCGCGACCAGCCACAACGAACCCGCACGCGACAACCCGCCTCAAGCGAAGCGCTACCGCTTGACCTGGCCTTCCTTGAGCCACATCTGATCCAAGAGCACATCGCACTTGTCCCCGTCCTGACAGGACAAAGAAATCGTGTTGGTGCCCTTGTTGAGCGAGGGCCACGCATACGTCTGCGTCCAGCCCTTCTCGAAGTCCCCCGCCTCGGCACGAGCAAAGTTGCCGAGGTTCAGCTTGCTGCCGAACGGCTTGCCGTTGACGGTGAGCGTCATCTCCTGGTCCTCGCCGGCCGCGCTGTATCCCGCGAAGAGGGTGTAGATGCCGTCCTTGGGGATGCCGTTGACGGTCCAGGTGACCTGGGATCCGACCGCGTTGAGCCCCTGCACATACGTACCGCCCGCGGCACTGGCACCGTCGACGTCGGAAGCCGTCGCCGCGCCACCCTCGAGCTTCAGCGCCTTCGCGTCGATCTCCGGCAGCTTCACGTCGTCCTGGGCCGGCTTCGACGCCGTCTCGCTCGGCTGGACGCTGTCGGCGGCCGTCGGCGTCGAACCCGCCGCGCTGCCGCCCGTGTCATCGCCGTCGTCGCCGCCGAGCATCGCGACGCCGATGCCGATCACGACTGCCGCCACGACAGCGATCGCGCCGATCAGGAGCCCCTTCGTGTTGGGGCCCCGGCCACGGCCGCCGCCGCCCTGCATGGGCACGCGGGTCGTGGGCGCGCCGCCGGGGAACGTCTCGGGCGCCTGGTAGTGCGGCTGCCCGTACGCACCCTGCTGCCCCTGCTGCCCCTGCTGCCCCTGCTGCGACGGAGCCTGCGCGTACTGCGCGGTCTGGGCCTGCGGGGCCTGCTGGCCGTACTGGCGCTCGCCGACCGGCCGCACCCGGTTGACCGAGCCGGGGTAGCCGTAGCCGCCGCCTCCATCGGGCGGCGTGGCTCCGGCGGCCTGGCCGTCGGCGTACAGATAGCCGAACGGGTCGTCGTCCTCGGGCGTGCTCGCGCCGTTGTTGCCGGGCGTCATCCCTAGGTACTCCTCAACGGGTGCGGTACAGATGCGATAGCTGATTAGAAGGGCGAGCCTACCCGCTCCACGCGGCCCAAACGGGTGACTCAGCTCGCACTGCCCCCCTGACCTGCGGCTCAGCCTGCCCGCCGATGGGCTTTGGGACGAGACCGTTTCTCTACGTACATCCGCTCGTCAGCAGACTTCAACACTTCGTCCGCAGTCATGCCGCAATGTGCCCACCCGATGCCGAAGCTCGCACCGACGCGCATCGCGCGGCCGTCGACCCGGATCGGCTGGATGATCTCGTTGCGCAGCCGGACCGCGAGGTCCTGCGCGTCGGCCCGGCCGAGCCCGTCGGCGAGGACCACGAACTCGTCGCCGCCGAGCCGCGCGACCGTGTCCCCGTCCCGTACGCCGCTGCTCAGGCGTCGCGCCACTTCGATCAGCACCGAGTCGCCCGCGTTGTGCCCGAAGCGGTCGTTGATCGACTTGAAGCCGTCGAGGTCGCAGAAGAGGACGGCGAGCCCCTTCGTGCCGTCGTCCGTCTCCCCGTCCGGGGCGACGGTGTGCACATGGTGGTCGTACGCGTCGAACGCCTCGGGACCGGGCCGGAAGTCGAAGCCGTGCCCGTCCACGTCGTACGCGGGTGCTCCGTTGTGGTCTCCGTACTCGCTGTACTGGGCGTAGGCCGCGTCCAGTGTGTCCACCGGTCCTGGCGGCACGGCCTGGGGGCGGCTGCACAGGCGGGCGGAGAGCCGGGCGCGCAGCTCGGCGGAGTTCGGCAGGCCGGTGAGCGAGTCGTGCGAGGCGCGGTGGGCGAGCTGGAGCTCGCGGCGCTTGCGCTCCTCGATGTCCTCGACGTGGGTGAGCAGGAAGCGCGGCCCGTCGGTGGCGTCCGCGACCACGCTGTTGCGCAGGGAGACCCAGACGTACGTCCCGTCCCGGCGCCCGAGCCTAAGTTCGGCGCGCCCTCCCTCCGCGGACGTACGCAGCAGGGTGCCGATGTCCTCGGGGTGGACCAGGTCGGAGAAGGAGTAGCGGCGCATCGCGGAGGCGGGGCGGCCCAGGAGGCGGCACAGCGCGTCGTTGGTCCGCAGGATGCGGCCGTGCTGGTCGCCACCCATCTCGGCGATGGCCATGCCGGAGGGCGCGTACTCGAAGGCCTGGCGGAAGCTCTCCTCGCTGGCGCGCAGGGCCTGCTGCTCGCGCTCCAGGCGGACGAGGGCGCGCTGCATGTTGGCCCTGAGCCGGGCGTTGCTGATCGCGATGGCCGCCTGGAACGCGTACATCTGCAGCGCCTCGCGCCCCCACGCGCCGGGGCGCCGCCCGTTGCGCGGGCGGTCCACGGCGAGCACGCCGATCAGCTCGCCGCAGGCGCCGCCGGGCACGCCGGGCGTGTACATGGGCGCGAAAAGGCGGTCGGAGGGGTGCCACTCGTCCTCGAAGCGGGGCGGGGGGCCGTCGGTGTACCACTGCGGGACGTCGTCGTCGTCGAGGATCCAGCCCTCGGTGTGCGGTATGAAACGGAGGTCGCCCCAGGCTTCGCCCATGCTCAGCCGGCGCTCCCAGGAGGCTCGGGAGCCGACACGGCCTGTGATGAGTGCCTCGGCCGCGGAGTTGCCCGCGAAGGCGGCGACGACGAGGTCCCCGTCGGGGCGTACGAGGTTGACGGCGGCCAGTTCGTAGCCCAGGCCCGTCACGACTCCGTCGGCGACGGTCTGCAGTGTGTCGGCCAGACTGCGTGCCGTGTTCATGTCGGCCATGACCTGATGCAGCTGCCGCAGGGTCGCAAGACGGACGTACGGCTCCGACTCGGTCTCCATGCTCGCTCTCCCCGAGACCTCGACAGCAACTCCAGAGTTATCCAGGCTTCTCGTCTGTACTGATCGCCTACTCGTCGACTACTGATCACCTATCGATTGCAGCGTCCCCGCCACTGAATCACAGCGCGCTGCCCACTCGGTACACAGGGTCAACAAAATATGGCTCCTGTGACTCAAGTCACAACTGAAGGTGAGCAATTGAGTAGAGTTTCTGTGTTTTCACCGTGCGCTTACTGAGCGCAATTTTGCGGAGTCTGTGAGGTTACCGGGCATCCGGATGTGACGCCGGATGGGACGTCGGTCCTAGGACCCGGCTCGGGCGTTGGTCCGATGCGCCGACCGGCGCGCGGAGACTAGCGTTTTCCCGTGCTGAAGCCTCCTCGCGCCCCACGCGTGCCCCTGGTTCCCTCCCCTGACGGGCATGCTGATGGGGTGAGTGACGAAGAGTTCCGTGCCGCCATGTCCCGGCTGGCCGCGGGCGTGGTGCTGGTGACCGCGCACGAGTCCGCGCTGGATCCCGAGGGGCCGGGCGGCGAGGACGTGGGCATGACGGCCACGTCCTTCATGTCCGTGTCCCTGGACCCGCCCCTGGTCATGGTCAGCCTGCGCGAGGGCTCCCGCATGGACGACCTGCTCGACGAGGAACCCCTGTGGGCGGTCTCCGTCCTCTCCGAGAGCCAGCGCCACATCGCGGGCCGCTTCGCCATGAAGGGCCGTATCTCCGACCGTCTCCTCTTCGAGGACATTCCGTACGTACGCGGAGAGGCCTCCGGGGCGCTGCTCGTGCGCGGCGCCCTGGCGACCCTGGAGTGCAGGACCGAGCAGCGGGTGCCCGCGGGCGATCACACGCTGGTCATCGGACGGGTACTGACGGCTTCGGTGCCGAGCGCGGACGGGGGGCCGTTGGCGTACTTCCGGGGGCGGTACCGGCAGTTGGGCTAGGCCCGAGCGGCCCCGCGCGCCGTAAGGGGCGCGGGGCTGTGACACTGTGCGGCTCCGCCGCGTGGGCGCGACCAGCCCCCACCGGCCCGCACCCGCGGCGGAGCCGCACGTTGATGCAGAATCACCGTTCTTCCAGCGGAGCGCTTTCGTCCAGGACCGTGAGGTCGAGGCCGGCGAGCAGTTCCGGTTCCGAGACGATGTCGATGGCCGCGATTCTGTCGTGGACAACGGTGAACGCCAGGACCCTGACCGGGCGCCCCTTGTCCACGACCACGATGCCCGCGACCCCGTTGACCAGGGCGGGCCGACCGGCCTTGCCCAGCCGCGCGCCCGCCTGTGCCCCCGCTGCCACCCCCTCCGCACCCCGTACGACCACGCCGGCGGTCCGTACGACCGCGTCCGGGGCGAGGATCGCCACCAGCGCGTCGAAGTCGCCCTCGCGCGCGGCCGCCAGGAAGGCGTCGACGACCTCCCGCTGCCGGGCGAGGTCAGTGTCGGGAGCCGGGGCGCCGCTCTGGACCCGCCGCCGGGCCCGGCTGGCGAGCTGACGGGCAGCGGTCGGCGTACGTCCCACCACGGGCGCGATCTCCTCGTACGGCACCGCGAACAGGTCGTGCAGGACGAAGGCGAGCCGTTCGGCGGGGGTGAGGGTCTCCAGGACGACGAGCAGGGCGAGGCCCACCGAGTCGGCGAGGAGGACCTCCTGCTCCGGGTCGAGACCGTTCGTGCTGCTGACGACCGGCTCCGGCATGCGTACGCCCAGGGGTTCCTCGTGCCGGATCCGGGCGCGGCGGGTGCGCAGCATGTCCAGGCAGACCCGGCCGACCACGGTCGTCAGCCACCCGCCCAGGTTCTCGACGCCGCTCGTGCCCGACCGGCCGACCTTGAGCCAGGCCTCCTGAAGTGCGTCGTCGGCTTCGGAGAGGGAACCGAGCATTCGGTAGGCGACGGCGCGCAGGTGACTTCGGTGGGTTTCGAATTGCTCGGCGAGAAATTGGCTCGCTTTTTGTTCCGATTGTTCCGACGCGGGTGTCGGGAATTCGTACTCTCTCATCCGTCACATCTCCTCGTGGCGTCCGTCAGTGAGATGACGGACCGCGGGAGACGGATGTGACAGCTACGGTCGCTCCCTATCCCCAATTGCGCCCGGAGCGCCCCCGCTTGGTGTCCGACCGCGCCTTCTTCTCTCTCAGCCGGCGCTCGTTGATGCCGCGGGGGATGCGGGTGGGCCGGCGGGGCTTGGGCGGC
>NZ_JAAKZY010000018.1 GCF_011045015.1 Streptomyces scabichelini
GCCCGATGGACCACCCCCGGCGCCTCCCCCTGCTCCTCCCGCGACGTATCCACCACGACCTCGTAACTCTCCGCCCACGGCGCCCCGGGAAGGACGAAGCGAGTAGGCCGATCCCCGGCATGAAGGATCGCGAGAAAACTGTCGTCCGTGATCGGCGCCCCACGCGCGTCCCGGCCAGGGATGTCGCGGCCGGACAAGTACATGCCGAGCGTGGCAGCCGGCGCGTACCAGTCCCCCTCCGTCATCTCCGCCCCCTGCGCCGTGAACCACGCCAAGTCCCGCAAGCCGTCCGTGGACTGGGCCCGCCCGGAGAAGAACGCCCGCCGCCGCAGCACCGGATGCTCATGGCGGAGCGCGATCAGGCGGGACGTCAGGTCGAACAGGGCCCGCCAGCCGGGATCGTCCAGCAGCCCCCAGTCGACCCAGCCGATCTCGTTGTCCTGGCAGTACGCGTTGTTGTTGCCCCGCTGGGTCCGCCCCAGTTCGTCACCCGCGACCAGCATCGGTACGCCCGTGGACAGCAGCAGCGTCGTCAGCAGGTTCCGCAACTGGCGGCGCCGCAGGCCGCGTATGTGGGCGTCGTCCGTCTCCCCCTCCACTCCGCAGTTCCAGGACCGGTTGTCGTCGGTGCCGTCCCGGTTCCCCTCCCCATTGGCCTCGTTGTGCTTGCGCTCGTACGTCACGAGGTCCCGGAGGGTGAAGCCGTCGTGGGCGGTCACGAAGTTCACGGAGGCGTAGGGACGGCGGCCTCCCCAGGCGTACAGGTCGCTGGAGCCCGACAGGCGGTACCCCAGGTCCCGTACATCCGGCAGGGCGCCCCGCCAGAAGTCCCGCACCGCGTTCCGGTAGCGGTCGTTCCACTCCGTCCACAGGGGTGGGAACGCCCCCACCTGATAGCCGCCGGACCCCACGTCCCACGGTTCCGCGATCAGCTTCACGCGCCGCAGGACCGGGTCCTGCGCGATGACGGCGAGGAAGGGGGACAGCATGTCGACGTCGTGCATCGAGCGGGCCAGCGCCGCCGCCAGGTCGAAGCGGAAACCGTCCACCCCCATCTCCGTCACCCAGTAGCGCAGCGAGTCCGTGATCAGGCGCAGGACGTGCGGCTGGACGACGTGCAGGGTGTTGCCGCAGCCCGTGTAGTCCGCGTACCGGCGGGCGTCCTCCTGGAGTCGGTAGTAGCCGCGGTTGTCGATGCCGCGAAGCGACAGCGTCGGGCCCAACTCGCTTGCCTCGGCTGTGTGGTTGTACACCACGTCGAGGATGACCTCGATGCCGGCGGCGTGCAGTGCGCGCACCATGCGCTTGAACTCGCCGACCTGCTGGCCCCTCGTCCCAGAGGCCGCGTAGGCCGCGTGCGGGGCGAAGTAGCCGATGGAGTTGTAGCCCCAGTAGTTCTTCAGTCCCCGCCGCAGCAGATGGTCCTCGTGCGCGAACTGGTGCACGGGCAGGAGCTCGACGGCGGTCACTCCGAGGCGTACGAGATGGTCGATGGCCGCGGGATGCGCCAACCCGGCATACGTGCCCCGCAGTTGCTCGGGAATGTCCGGGTGCAGGCGCGTGAAGCCCCGCACATGCAGCTCGTAGATCACCGAGTCCGCCCACGGCGTCTTCGGGCGGCGGTCGTCCATCCACTCGTCGTCGGCTGCGTCATCGTGGACGACGACGCCCTTCGGGACGTACGGCGCCGAGTCCCGGTCGTCGCGCACGGTGTCGGCGACCTGCTGCTGCGGCCAGTCGCGGACGTGTCCGTACACCTCGGGGGGCAGGCTGAAGTCGCCGTCGACTGCGCGTGCGTACGGGTCGAGGAGGAGCTTGGCGGGGTTCCAGCGGGCGCCGGTCCACGGGTCCCAGCGGCCGTGCACCCGGAAGCCGTACCGCTGCCCGGGCCGCACGCCGGGTACGAAGCCGTGCCAGATCTCGTGGGTCAGTTCGGTGAGCGGCAGCCGCCTCTCGACGCCTTCGTCGCCCGCGTCGTCGAAGAGGCACACCTCGACCGACTCCGCGCCGCCCGCCCACAGCGCGAAGTTGGTGCCCGCGACACCGTCGGGGCCGACCCGGAAGCGCGCCCCCAGCGGGGTCGGGGCCCCGGGCCACACGGGCACGGCAGGCGTCGTACGCGCCGAGCCGTTCAGCACGGCGGACGGCGCCCGGCCTTCGACAGCGGACAGCCCGCTGCCCGAGACGTGCCCCTCCGGAGCGGACAGCCCGTTGCCAGGGACATGCCCCTCCGGAGCAGGCAGCCCGTTGCCAGGGGCCCGCTCCTGCTGACCGGGCAGCCCGGCGCCCGGGGCGCGCCCCTCCTGATCTGCCTCCTGCTCGGGTGCGCTCGACACCTGTTCAACCTCCAGCGGCTCGGTTGAACGGCGCCAAGAAGAGCGTGCAGCGTCCCGGCTGCCGCTCATCGTCGCGTCGTCCTCCCACTGTTCTGCCCAGAGCGGGGCTCGCACTCACGTTTCCCCAGGAAGGGGCACGTCGTTTCCGCAGGAGGGGCACGTCGTTGGGCCCGTCGTGATGGACGCACACAGGCGCGCACGGCGCGCGGGGGTCGCGCTGGCGGCCGTACTGACATGGGCGGGCCTCATGGCCGCGGCCTCGGGATGCACCTCGAACGGGCTCGACAGCATGCTCGGCAAGCCCCGCTCTCCCGAGGACGCGATCGGTGTCTGGCCGGACGACGGCAGCAAGGCCGTACGCCCGGACGAGGAGCTGAAGGTACGGGTGTCGGCCGGGCGCCTGGAGTCCGTGAAGGTCGTCAAGTCCCAGGACGCGCAGGAGTCCCCGGTACCCGGGCACATCGAAGAGGACGGCATGACCTGGCGGCCCGACGGCGACGGCAGGCTGACCCTGGCCGCCAAGTACACGGTGGACGCGGTCGCTCTCGACGGGCACGGGCGGCGGGTGGTGCGGCACGCGACGTTCACGACGTACGTCCCCGACGAGCGGTTCGTCGGATACGTCACCCCCGAGGACCGCTCCACCGTCGGCACGGGCATGATCGTCTCGCTGGATTTCAACCGCGAGATCGAGAACCGCGCGGCCGTCGAGCGCGCGATCGACGTGACGTCAAGACCGGCCGTCGAGATCCGCCCGCACTGGTTCGGCAAGGACCGCCTGGACTTCCGGCCCGAGAAGTACTGGAAGCCGGGCACGAAGGTCACGGTCGGCCTGCGGCTGCGGGACGTCGAGGCGGCGCCCGGCGTGTACGGGCTCCAGCACAGGACCTTCTCCTTCACCGTCGGACGCAGCCAGGTCAGCCTCGTCGACGCCGCCGACCACACCATGGAGGTACGCCGCGACGGCGAGCTCCTCGCCACCGTGCCGATCACCGCGGGCGCTCCCGAGACGACGACGTACAACGGGAAGATGGTGGTCACCGAGATGCACGAGGTGACCCGGATGAACGGCGCCACCGTCGGCTTCAAGGAAGCCGACGGCAAGGGCGAGTACGACATCCCGGACGTCCCGCACGCGATGCGGCTCACCACCTCCGGGACGTTCCTGCACGGCAACTACTGGGCGCGGGGCGTGTTCGGCAGCGCCAATGTCAGCCACGGTTGTGTGGGCCTGCGCGATGTGAAAGGCGGCAGCTCCGCGACCCCGGCGGGCTGGTTCTTCGACCGCAGCCTCGTCGGTGACGTCGTCGAGGTCGTCCACAGCGATGACAAAAAGGTCGCTCCTGACAATGGACTCGGCGGGTGGAACATGGCATGGAAGAAGTGGAAAGCCGGTTCTGCCGTGAGGTAGACGGACATCGGGGGGTATGCGCAGGACAGCCGTGGCGGCGCCCGGACCGAGGTGAACGCGAGATCGCTTTCAGTTGAACTTGGGACTGAACAGTGACAATTACGGGGAGCCACCAATGCTGGTCATATGGTTAATTGACGCGGTGCGCGCGTGGGACGCGCCGCAGTGCGGGCCCGGCTGACGGGCCGTGCGAGGGGAGAAACAACTTGAACGGGCGACCGATATCGGGGGCGTCGGTTGGCGCACGCACCGGGGAGCCGCGGGGGCGCGGCCGGGGCGGACGTACGGGGCTTCTGGCGCTGATACTCGGCGTGCTGCTGCTCGCCGTGACGGCGTGCGGCGGCGGAGGGGGCTCGGACTCCAACTCCGGCTCCGGCGACGGCAAGAAGGGCAAGGGCGGCTCCGACCAGGCCGACACCAAGACCTCACAGGCCGTCGTGACCATAGCGCCCAAGGACAGCGCCGACGACGTGGACACCAGCGGGGCCCTGAAGATATCCGCGGCCAAGGGCAAGCTGACCGAGGTCAAGGTCGAGGACACCAAGGGCAGGCCGGTCGAGGGCAAGATCGCTGACGGCGGGGCGAGTTGGACACCCGCCCACCACCTGGCGTCCGCCACGAAGTACAAGGTCAAGGCGACGGCCAAGGACTCCGAGGGCCGTCAGGCCACCGAGGAGTCCACTTTCACCACGCTGACCCCGAAGAACACCTTCGTCGGCATCTTCACGCCCGAGGACGGTTCCAAGGTCGGCGTCGGGATGCCCTTCTCGCTCAACTTCACCCGGGGCATCACCCACCCCGAGGACGTCGAGAAGGCCATCCGCATCAAGACGGAGCCCGCGGTGGACGTGAAGGGCCACTGGTTCGGCAACGACCGTCTGGACTTCCGTCCGGAGAAATACTGGAAGCCCGGTACGAAGGTGACGGTCGACCTCGACCTCGACGGCGTGAAGGGCCGGCCCGGCGTCTACGGCAAGCAGACCAAGACCGTGGAGTTCACCATCGGCCGCAGCCAGATCTCCACCGTCGACGTCAAGGCCAAGAAGATGACCGTCGAGCGCGACGGCAAGGTCATCAAGACCATCCCGGTCACCACGGGCAAGCCGGGTTACGAGACCTGGAACGGCCAGATGGTCATCAGCGAGCGCCTCGAGATGACCCGTATGAACGGCGACACGGTCGGCTACGGCGGCGAGTACGACATCGAGGACGTCTCGCACGCTCAGCGCCTGTCGACCTCGGGCACCTTCATCCACGGCAACTACTGGGGCGGCGACGCCTTCGGCAACTACAACGCCAGCCACGGCTGCATCGGCCTGCGCGACCTGAAGGGCGGCAGCTCCACGACTCCGGCGGGCTGGTTCTTCGACCGCTCGATGGTCGGCGACGTGGTGATCGTGAAGAACTCCAGGGACCGGATCATCGACCCGGACAACGGGCTCAACGGCTGGAACATGCCCTGGGACAAGTGGTGAGCGACTCCGGTCGTCAGGCGTAGACGACGGGCGGTCGTACGGTGTGGACGACTGCCGGTCGTACGGGCCCGGTGTGCTGTGACTGAGCACACCGGGCCCATTGCCGTTAGTGCCCGTTAACCTTCCCCCATGACTGTGCATCTCGAAGTTGCCGAAGGTGTCGGCACGATCCGTCTCGACCGTCCGCCCATGAACGCGCTGGACGTCGCCACGCAGGACCGGCTCAAGGAGCTCGCGGAGGAGGCCACGCGACGCGAGGACGTGCGCGCGGTGGTCCTCTATGGCGGTGAGAAGGTGTTCGCGGCGGGCGCGGACATCAAGGAGATGCAGGCCATGGACCATACGGCGATGGTCGTACGCTCCCGGGACCTGCAGGACTCCTTCACCGCCGTGGCCCGTATCCCCAAGCCGGTCGTGGCCGCCATCACCGGCTACGCGCTGGGCGGGGGCTGCGAGTTGACGCTGTGCGCCGACTACCGGATCGCGGCGGACAACGCGAAGCTGGGCCAGCCGGAGATCCTGCTCGGGCTGATCCCCGGCGCCGGCGGCACCCAGCGGCTGTCCCGCCTGATCGGGCCGTCGCGCGCCAAGGACCTCATCTTCACCGGCCGCATGGTGAAGGCCGACGAGGCCCTCGCGCTCGGCCTGGTGGACCGGGTCGTGCCCGCCGCCGAGGTGTACGAGCAGGCGCACGCGTGGGCCGCCAAGCTCGCGCAGGGTCCGGCGCTCGCGCTGCGGGCCGCGAAGGAGGCGGTGGACGTGGGTCTCGAGACGGACCTGGAGACCGGGCTCGCGGTGGAACGCAACTGGTTCGCGGGGCTGTTCGCGACGGAGGACCGGGAGCGGGGGATGCGGAGCTTCGTGGAGGAGGGGCCGGGGAAGGCGAAGTTCCTCTGAGTTCCTCTGACGGGACTTCGGATGAGTTCCTCTGACGGGACTTCGGATGAGTTCCTCTGACGGGACTTCGGACCTGGCTGCCGTCGCTTCAGGTGTCGCCGAAGTCACTCATCAAGTACCCCTGATCAACTTGCAGTTGACGCGATGTCTTACCCGGTGTCCCTCAAAGGGGCGGTTTATATGAGCCTTAAGGCAGCCTTAAGGCCGCCTTGTCGGGAGCGGTCGGCGATTGCCCGCAAGTAGGTCATACGTGCAGGTCATGCAGGTTGTCACGTGTCATGAAATGCCTGTGACATATGCCGGTCGGGTGGCTTGGAACGGGAGGTTCCCGGGGGCGTATTCCTCTGGAACCGCCCCGAAGGGGGTTCTGGGCGGCCATGATGGGGTCATGGCGGGGCTGGAGGGTACGGAACAGCCGCGGCGGCACGCGAGTGCGACCGCGGCGCGCTGGTCGCCCGGTGTCGAGGACGAACGCGCGCTGAAGGCGCTGGAGCTGTTCGGCAACCCGACGGAGGCCGAGGTTCCGTTGCCGTCCCGCCCCGAGTCGGCGGCCACCGCGCGTCGGCTGACCCAGGTCGTCGTCCTGCGTGAGTGGGGGCTCTCCCCGAAGATCACCGAGGATGCCGTGCTGCTGGTCTCCGAGTTGGTCGGCAACGCCGTACGGCACACCGGCGCCCGCGTCTTCGGCCTCCGTATGCGCAGCCGCCGGGGCTGGATCCGTATCGAGGTCCGCGATCCGTCCCGTGGGCTGCCCTGTCTCATGCCCGTCCAGGAGATGGACCTCAGCGGCCGCGGCCTGTTCCTAGTCGACAAGCTCTCCGACCGCTGGGGCGTCGACCTGCTGCCCCGCGGCAAGACGACCTGGTTCGAAATGCGCGTCAACGACCACTGACGACTCCGTGGTCGGCCCGGGTGGTCCGCCCGGCGCCCGCCCATCCCGCAAACGCCGGGTGGTCTTGGTCCTGGTGTTGTGCTGAACACTGGGTGGTCCTGGCCCTGGTCCTGCGCGTGTGTCGGTCCCTGTGCTGCGCGACCGCGCGATCCGTACCTTCTGTGTGCTGCGCGCCCGCGTGACCCGCATCTTCTGTGTGCTGCGCGGCCGTGTGACTTGCACTTTCTGTGTGTTGCGCGCCCGCGTGACCGGCACCTTCTGTTGCTGCGCGCCCGCGTGACCCGCATCTTCTGTGTGCTGCGCGGCCGTGTGACCTGCACTTTCTGTGTGTTGCGCGCCCGCGTGACCCGCATCTTCTGTGTGCCGCGCGGCCAGCGCAACCTGCACTTTCTGTGTACTGCGCGCCCGCGTGACCGGCACCTTCTGTTGCCGCGTGCCAGCGCAACCCGCACTTTCCGTGCGCCGCGCGGCCAGCGCAACCCGCACTTTCCGTGCGCCGCGCGGCCAGCGCAACCCGCACTTTCCGTGCGCCGCGCGGCCAGCGCAACCCGCACTTTCCGTGCGCCGCGCGGCCAGCGCAACCCGCACCCTCCGCGTGCCGCGCGGCCCGCGCGACCCGCACCCTCCGTCAAACAGCCCAATGGCCGTCATTCGGCACCAAACGCCTTTAAATGGCACGGGTGACCACGATCGACCGACGTTCGGCCCTCCGGGCGGGTGCGGGACTCGCCGCGGTGGGCGCGCTCGCCGGGTGTTCCGCGACCCGCACCGCCGTCGCGCGCCCCAGCGCCTCGCCGTCCAAGTCCCCGCAGGCGCCCGCACCCCGCGCCTTCCCCCGGTACCCCGTCCAGATCGGGCACGGCCCCCGCGGACAGCCCCGCGTCGCGCTCACCTTCCACGGGCAGGGAGACCCCGCCACCGCCCGCGCGCTGCTCGACGCGGCCGAGAAGGCCGGCGCCCGCGTCACCGTTCTCGCCGTCGGCAACTGGCTCGACGCGCATCCGGAGCTGGCCGGGCGGGTCCTCGACGGCGGACACGACCTCGGCAACCACACCCAGCGTCACCTCGACATCAACGCGCTGCCCGAGGCGGAGGCGTACGCCGAGATCAGCCGGTGCGCCGAGCGGCTGCGCCGGCTCACCGGATCGATCGGCACCTGGTTCCGGCCCTCGCGCGCCGCGCGGGCCTCCCCGCTCGTCGAACGTCTGGCCCGCCGCGTGGGCTACCCGCACGTCCTCGCCTACGACGTCGACTCGCTCGACTTCACCTCGCCGGGCGCCCCGGCCGTCACCCGCAAGATCACCTCCGAGATCCGCAACGGCTCGGTGGTGAGCCTGCACTTCGGGTACACGGACACGGTCGCGGCGCTCCCCGCCGTCCTGGAAGAACTCGACCACCGCGGCCTGCGCGCGGTGACCACCACGGAGTTGCTGAGCTGATGCCCCACACGACGCACCGAAACCTCACCCGGCGCGCCCTGATCGCCGGCGCCGTCCTCGTCGCGGCCCTCGTCGCCTGCGGAACCGAGTCCAAGGACCAGACGAAGGACCAGGCGACCGACCAGACGAAGGACCAGACGCAGAAGGCCCACGGCGCGGACAGGGCCACCAAGCCCGCCGCACCCGCCATGCCCGCGATCAAGGGCCTGCCCGGCATGCCCCCGGTCCTCGACCCCAAGGACGTCTACGCCGCCGACCGCCCCAACAAGCTCTCCCCGGTGGTCAGGAACTTCCCGTCCCGCGTCTACGTCCCCAACACCGAGTCCGACACCGTCTCCGTCATCGACCCCAAGACGTACAAGATCATCGAGACGATCCCCGTCGGCCGCCAGCCCCAACACGTCGTCCCCTCCTGGGACATGAAGACGCTCTGGGTCAACAACAACCGCGGCCACACACTCACCCCCATCGACCCGAAGACCGGCAAGGCGGGCAAGGAGGTCGAGGTGCACGACCCGTACAACCTCTACTTCACGCCGAACGGCAAGCACGCCGTCGTCATGGCCTCCCTCGACCGCGAGCTGGTCTTCCGCCACCCGCACACCATGAAGCGCGTCAAGACCGAACCGGTCAGCTGCTATGGCGTGAACCACGCCGACTTCTCCCTCGACGGCCGCTACTTCATCGTCTCCTGCGAGTTCAGCGGTGAACTCCTCAAGGTCGACACGGAGAAGATGAAGGTCGTCGGCCAGCAGAAGCTGCCCTTCGACGGGGCCATGCCGCAGGACGTGAAGATCTCGCCGGACGGCAAGAAGTTCTACATCGCCGACATGATGGCCGACGGCATGTGGGTGCTCGACGGCGAGAAGTTCGACACCCCGAAGCTCCTGCCCACCGGCAAGGGCACCCACGGCCTGTATGTCGGCCGCGACTCCCGCGAGATGTACGTCTCCAACCGAGGCGAGGGCACCGTCTCCGTCTTCGACTTCACCAAGAACAAACTCACCAAGAAGTGGCACCTGCCCGACGGCGGCAGCCCCGACATGGGCGGCGTCTCGGCCGACGGCAAGGTCCTCTGGCTCTCCGGGCGCTACGACTCCGAGGTGTACGCCATCGACACCCGCACCGGCACCCAGCTCGCCCGCATCCCGGTCGGCGCCGGCCCGCACGGCCTCGCGGTCTACCCGCAGCCGGGCCGCTACTCGCTCGGACACACGGGCATCTTCCGGTGAGGCAACGGCAGTTGACCTCTCGCACCTGACACGCCGCCGTACGAGTGACGGTCCACGGCCCGTCGCCGCAGAACCGAGATCGTGCTCCTCATGATCACAACTCGCCTGCGGCGGCGGGCCGCCGCCGTCCTCCTGTCCTTCTCGGCCGTCTTCGCCACCTCGGCCGCGACACTCCCGGCCACCGCGCCGGTCAAGACCGCCGCCGCCCCCGCCTGCACCCGGTTCGACAACCCGGTCCACGCGGCCGCCGACCCCCGCGTGGACGTCGACCGCATCACGCCCGAGCCCGTCTGGCGCAAGACCTGCGGGACGCTCTACCGCAGCGACAGCCGCGGCCCCTCCGTCGTCTTCGAGCAGGGCTTCCGGCCGAGGGACGTGGTGAACGGCCAGTACGACATCGAGAAGTACGTCCTCGTCAACCAGTCCTCGCCGTACGTCTCCACGTCCTACGACCACGACCTCTACAAAACGTGGTGGAAGAGCGGATACAACTACTACATCGACGCCCCCGGCGGCGTGGACGTCAACAAGACCATCGGCGACACCCACAAGTGGGCCGACCAGGTCGAGGTCGCCTTCCCCGGCGGTATCGCGCGGCAGTACATCATCGGCGTCTGCCCGGTCGACAAGAAGACCAAGACCGAGATCATGAGCGACTGCGAGAGCAACCCGCACTACAAGCCCTGGCACTGAGCGAACCTCCGCGCCTCAGGGCGCGATGAGCAGCGCCTCCGCCCCCACCGGGCGGTATCCGGCCGCCTGGAACGCCCGTACGCTGCGGGCGTTCCCGGCGGCCAGCTGGGCCCAGACCGGCTCGCCCGCGCTCAGCTGCCGCGCCGCCGAGGCGAGCGCCCGGCCCAGCCCCCGGTGCCGTACCCCCTCGTCCACCTCAATGGCCGCCTCCAGGCGCCCGGCGACCCCGCGGCCCAGGACGAGTACGCCACCGTCGGCGGCCCACACGCGCACGTCGTCGCGACGCTTGCGGGCGCGGGCGACCCGGGGGTGGTCGGGATCGTCGAGTTCGGACAGCGCGAGCGGCGGCGGACCCGGCAGGGGTGGCGCGACGGTCAGCAGATCGATGGTGTCCGTCGTACGACCCGTACGGTCCATGAAGGCGGCGAGGAACCGCGGGTTCATGGTCGCCGCGAGGGCATCGCAGTCCAGGGACCGCAGCAGCGTACGTACCCACTTGGGATCCTCGTCCGTGAAGACGACGGAGTGCGCGGTGAAGGCGATGACGCCCGCGTCCCGGTGACCGTGCTGCGGCACGATTGTGGTGCCGCCGTCCGCCGGCGGGAACTCACCACGGGCCGCCGCGTCGAGAATGCCCCGCAGAGTCCGCTCCGTGTGCTCCCTGTGCTCCGCGTGCTCCATGTGAATGCCCCTCCGCCTCTTGAGCCTCCACCCGCTGGAAGGCTCAGACTCGACGCATGCTGCGTTTTCAAGGGGGACATCCCCCAGGCCGCCCGTACGACGGCACCGGGCTGCTCACCATCGGGCAGCTCTCCCGGAACACCGGCCTGTCGGTGCGCACCATCCGTTACTGGTCCGATGCGGGTGTCCTGCCACCTGCGACCCGCTCGTCCGGCGGCTACCGACTGTACGACGCCGCCGCCGTGGCCCGACTCGAACTCGTCCGTACGCTACGGGAGTTGGGCCTCGGCCTGGACGACGTACGCCGGGTGATGGCGGGCGAGACGACGGTCGCGGAGGTGGCGGCCACGCATGTGGCGGCGCTGGACGCGCAGATCCGCGCCCTGAAGGTGACCCGGGCGGTGCTGTCCACCGTGGCGCGACGCGGCTCGACCGCGGAGGAGATGACACTCATGAACAAACTTGCTCGGCTGTCCGCCGCCGAGCGGAGGCGGATCATCGAGGAGTTCGTGGACGAGGTGTTCAGCGGCCTCGATGCCGCGGACCCCGCGATCCGCAAGCGGATGTGGCACACCTTCGTCGACCTGCCCGACGACCCGACCTCCGAGCAGGTCGACGCGTGGGTGGAGCTGGCCGAGCTGATGCAGGATCCGGAGTTCCGGGCGCGGATGCGGCAGGCGATCGAGTTCAACGCCCGCGGCCGGGGGCCGGACACCCCGGAAGGCGCCTCGCTCTGGTTCGCCAAGCGTCTGGTCGGGCTGGTGGGCCGGGCCCGCGAGCGGGGCATTGCCCCGGCCACCCCCGAGGCCACCGCCGTCCTGGACGAACTCCTCGGCGACCAGGACCGGGGCGCGGTCCTGGAGAGGCTGGAGGCGGGCTCCTGGACGGAGGCCGTCCGCTACCGCGAACTGGCCGCGATCATCAGAGGCCAGGAACCCAAGCCGGCGCACACCGAGGAGTTCGCCTGGGTGGTCGCCGCGCTCCGTGCTCAGCCAGCCGGTTAATCTGACCCGGACAGCAAGGCATGGTCGACAGCGACACAGCACGAAGGGGCACCCGGTGGCGGACATCGAGGAAGCACGTAAGCAGTTCCAGCGGATTGACACGGATGGCGACGGCTTCATCACCGCCGCCGAGTTCAAGACCGCCTTGGCCCAGGGCGGCGACTGGAACGTCACCGAGTCCGTGGCGGAGTCCGTGATCGCCGACCGTGACCTCAACGGCGACAAGCTTCTCTCGTTCGACGAGTTCTGGAACTACGTCAACAACCCGTCACGGAAGTGACGGGCTTGCACAACGGGCATCACTGGGTGTGATGCTGCGTTTGCGTCCAGCCCCACCCCGGCGGTGCTGCCGGGGTGGGGCAGGGGCCGTTGACTGGGCCCCGCGTCGCCACAACTCCCACGCGCGTGCGCGGATGTTGCGGGAGCCGTTCCGGTCTGCGTGATCAACGAATCCGCAGTTCCGGCATGCGAACCAGGCCTGGGAGACCCGGTTCGCCTTGTCGATGTGGCCGCATTCGGCGCAGGTGCGGGAGGTGTACGCCGGATCGACGTGCACCACCGGTACCCCGGCCTTGCGGGCCTTGTACGCGATGAACTGCCCCAGCTGGGCGAAGCCCCAGCTGTGCAGGGTGGCCCGTTGGGGCTTGCGAAGCCGTACCCGTTCGCGGATCCCTGTGAGGTCTTCCAGGGCGATCCCGCGACCGGTGCGTTCTGCCTCGGCCACCACATGTTTCGCGATCTTGTGGTTGATGTCCTTCGCCCGCCGCGCCTCCTTGCGCCGCCGCTTCTTCAGCCGGCGCTTGGCGGACGGGGTGTTCTTCTTCTGCAGCTTGGTCCGGAGTTTCCGTTCCCGGACCCGGACGCGGTAGAGCTCGCGCCCGGCCATGATCTCGCCATCACTCGTGGTGGCGATGTTCACGATGCCCAGGTCGATGCCGAGGAAGTCCACCGGATCCGAATTCAGGGCCTGCTCGGGGACCTCGCAGGTCGCGTTCAGGAACCACATGCCGTCCCGCTCCAGCAGGTCGGACTCGCCCTGGCGGTACAGCGCCAGGGTGGCCAGTTGCTCGGGCGAGGCGGTGAACGCCACATCCTTGACCCGCCCGGAGACCGTCCAGATCGATACCTGCCGCTCGGTGATCTGCCAGGACAGCATCCGGTCGTCGTAGGGCTGCGCGCCCTGAGGGCGGAAGACGATGGGCTTCTCGGTCGCCCGGCGGTAGCGCTTGGAGCCGGGCCGGCCCAGGTTTCCGGCCTTCAGGTTCGCTCTGAGCGTGGTGTACGCGTCGCACGTCTTCTTGATGACGTGCTGGGCCGCCTGCGCGCCCAGCTGCCACCGGGTCTTCACCTCGCTGTAGGCGAGCTTGCGCAGCGCGAAGTTGTTCTTCACATCTTTTTCGAAGGCGAGGCGGCTGGCCCAGGTGGCGGCCTCGTTGCAGGCGTGCAGGGTCGCCTCGAGTGCCGCCGCCTGTACGGGCGTCGGCAGCAGCTTCACTTGCACCACGAGCTTCACAACCGGGACGCTACCCGGCCGCCCGTGGGCCTCGCATTCGAACACGGGAAACTTCCGCCTGCCCGGCTCTCCGCGCTGGATGCCGCCGCGGTGCTCCGCACCGCTCGCGCGGGGATGTGATTCCTCCCGGCCTGAACGCCCGGGGGACTGCTGTCGGGCGGCCGACGCAATTCTCGGTGTTCGGGCAGGGCGGAGACCAGCGCGGTGGTCTGGTTCTCCAGAGGCAGCCCCTACGACACCACGAGTTCAACCTCAGTAACTCCGGCCATCCTCTGCGAGCAGCAGGGCCAATGGTCCGGTCGGGAGCAGGAATCGGCCGTGTACGGCCGCCTTGATGGCGTCGGCCATGGGCCACCAGGACAGCTTGAAGTCCGCCTCGGTTGGGGTGAGTTGCTGTGAGCCGCAGGTGAGTGAGGTGGCCTCGAAGAGGTGCACGCGTGCGGCCGAGTCGAGCGTGATGGCGTAGGAACCGAGGGGTCTCCAGGTCACAGCGGTGATGCCGGACTCCTCCAGAAGTTCCCGGCGGGCGCACTGCTCAGGGGTTTCCCCGTCTTCTCTGCGCCCGCCGGGAAGGAAGAGGAACTCACCGCCGTGCCGGGGAAAATGCGCGCTCAGGATGGCCACGAGGCCGACCGAGTCGCGGGCCACCACGACGGAGGCATCGCGGGTGGGCCCGCGGCTCTGGACGTCGTCACTCATGCCACGCGGGCGTAGCGAGGATCAGCTCACCCAGGCGGCGAACGGCACGTTCATGACCCTGCTGAAGGGCCGCGGCTTGCGGGCCCGTCGTACACCCACACGTCCACCACGCGGCCAGGGCGAGAGCCGGTGTCGATCCACCGCTGCTCGATGTGTTTGCCCGTCGCCATCAGTGCACTCCCGAGGCGTGGTCCCGGATCTCGGTGGCGTGCCTGGCCGCCTGCGTGATGTCGCCCTTGTTCCTCGCGGCGGTGAGCTGCCTCCAATTCGCCTGACACACATCGCAGTTGGGGTCCGGTGCACAGTCCAGCAGCCAGGCGTTGAACCCCACCGGGACGTCGATGGGCGGCTCTTGAGTGGTCTGCTGCTTTGACGACGCCATGTGGAAGCTCCCCGGCTCGGCTGTGGTCGATGAACTGGACGCTAGGGAGAGGGCGTTGGGAGCCGCTACGCAATGTTCTCCCTTTGCGACGACTTGTTCGCGTAAGTTCTCACGCAGCGCTCCGTGCGGTGTGGTGCGGGGCGCCCAGGCCCGGTGATGCTGGAGGCCATCGCGAACGAGAGGGGCGACCAGATGCCGCGTCGACTGCGCTTCAACGGGACGGACAGCAAGAATGGTGCATGTCCCGCCGTGCACGAGGACATCGACTCGGGCGAGATCATCGTTCAGGGGGCGCCGGTCACCGATCCCGAGGACATCGCCCAGTTGCAGCACTTCGGCCCGTCGGACGCTGCGGTGGCCGTACCGCGCGAACTCCTCGTGAACCACGGACCCAAGGAGGTCACCCGCGTGCCCAAGCTGATCGACCTGGAAGAGTTCGGCAAGCTCTTCGAGACGTTCGAGCACTCGGCGTGGCATCTGGAGACACGGCGCGGCTACGCGTCCGACCGTGACGACGACTACCGCGTCTTCACGGAGACCGGCTCGGCTCCCTGCGACCTCGACAGCGACTGGTGCAGGAACATCCTCCGTTAGACAGCGGCCGGGAAGACGGTCGGCAGGGTCCGCGTCGTCGACGACCCGCCCACCCAGGGGCAGTTGTTCCTCCTGGATTACGCGAAGTGCAACGCGGCCACCGGTGAGGACGTACGGAACCTGTGGCGTGCGGACTTCGACCGGCTGTGCCTCCCCGCCGAGGACTGGTGGATCTTTGACTCGCGCCTGGTCGCACTCCTGCACTTCGACGAGGCGGACGTTCTGCTCAACGTCGAGGTGATCACGGAGCCCGCCGAGGTGCTGCCAGGTGCGCGACGCCGCGATGCATCACGCCGTTCCCTACGACCAGTTCGCCGCCCAGGTGGCTTCGACCGACCAGTGAAATGTGACCGGTGAGCACGGACTTTCAACAGGCTCGGGAAGCCCTGGGAGCACGGCTGAGAGCCCTGCGGCTCGGGTGCCCTGAAGGACGGCTCACCGGCACACAGCTCGCTCAGCGTCTCGGCTGGGCGCACTCGAAGATCTACAAGCTGGAGAACGGGCAGCAGACCGCGACACCGGCAGACCTCCGGGCCTGGGCGGAAGGCGTCGGACAGCCGGAAGCGTACGTCGAGCTGGAAGGTCGGCTGAGAGGCTTCGAGTCCCACATCCGGTCATGGCGGCGGCAGTTGGCCGTGGGACACCGGCCTGTGCAGGAGACCTGGAACACGGAGGTCTCCAGGTCCGCCGTCATCCATGCCTGGGAAGAGGCCGTTGTCGCAGGCATGTTGCAGACCGCCGACTACGCACGGCACCTCTTCCTGCGGTACGCGGACATGCACGGCACGAAGCGCGACACCGAGGAGGCGGTCCGGGCCAGACTGAAGCGTCAGGAATGGCTCTACGAATCGGGCAAGAAGTTCCGCGTCCTCATGTGGGAGGCGGCACTTCACGCCCAGCTCTGCCCGCCCTCCGTTCTCGCCGCCCAGCTCGACCGGCTCATAGGTGTCGTCGGTCTTGACACCGTGGAAATCGGAATCATCCCCCTGGGCGCTCCGCTGAAGATCCCGGCCGCCAACGGGTTCTGGGTGCTGGATGACAGGCTCGTCATTGCCGAGGACTGGCACGCGGAACTCTGGCTGGACGACCAGGACAGCGTCACCACGTACATGCGGGTCTGGAAGACGCTCCGCAAGTCCGCAGTCTTCGGCGCCGACGCTCAGCGGGTGATCAGCCGGACGCGGCAGACGCTGTGATCACCAAGCACAGCTCACCGCTGGTTCGTACGCCGTGTTCAGAGACCACGGTTCGCCCGTGATGGCGGTACCGCGCCCGTAAGGGGCGCGACCCACCTTCACCGGCCCGCGCCCGCGGCGGAGCCGCATATCGACACAGCATCACCGTTCTTCCAGCGGAGCGTTCAGCGGACAAGCCCCGCCACGATCGTCGTGAGCGTGCGCTCGACGACCGCGTCGCGCTGGTCGGCGGGGAGGCGGGCCAGCGGGCCGTCGAGGATGAGCAGCGAGAGGCCATGGACGGCCGACCAGGCGGCGACCTCGGCCGCGGGCCGGTTCTCCGGCCGCATCCGGCCCGTGGCCACGAGCGCGTCGAGCGTGTCCGAGAGCTCCACGAACGCCGCGAGCGACGGCCTGTCGTCGGGGGCCTCGAGGCCGGTGAAGTCGTCGGCCTCCTCCGGGGTCGTGCGGCAGAAGGCGGTGCGGTAGAGCCCCGGGTGCTCGATCGCGAACCGTACATACCCGCGCCCGATCGCCTCGGTCCTGCGAACGGCCTCCTCCCCGGGGTCGTCGAGCTGGGGCAGCGCAGCCACGGCCTTGGCCATCGACGCGGCGATCGCCTGCTGGCCGCGGACCTTCACGGCATGGAGGAGATCTCCCTGGCCGCTGAAGTGGCGGTACGCGGCGGTGGGTGACACGCCGACGCTGCGGGCCGCCTCGCGCAGGACGACCCGCTCGGGGCCGCCCTCGGCCGCGAGTTCCACGGCGGCCCCGATCAGCGCGTTGCGGAGATCGCCGTGGTGGTAGCGGGTCTTGCCGCCAGTGATCGGTCCCATGACTCCATCCTGCCCGAAAACTCCATCCTTCTTCGAAAGCTGAAGTTGACGCCGTTAACATCCTGTGTCATCGTCAATGTTAACAGCATAAACATCTGGGGGCGATCACCATGTTCGATCGAATTGCCGAGCTGGCCCTCCACCGGGGCCGATTCGTACTGACACTGACCGTGCTGGCCGTGGTCGCCATGGGGGCCATCGGCTTCGGGGCGTTCGGCAAGCTCCTGGGCGGCGGCTTCGAGGATCCGAACGCGCCCTCGACCCACGCCCAGGAGCTCATCGACGAGAAGTTCGGCGGCGAGACCAATCTGGTCCTGCTGGTGCGGGCCGACGACGGCGACCTCGGCTCTCCCGCCGCCGAACGCGCGGGCCGCACGCTCACCTCGGAGCTCAAGGGCGAGCCCACCGTGGCGAACGTGATCTCGTACTGGGACACCGGCGCCGCCACGCTGACCTCCCGGGACGGCGACGCGGCGCTGGTGCTGGCCCACGTCAAGGGCGACGACACCGAGCAGGGGGACAACGCCTCGGCGCTCATCGACGCGTACACCGGCGACCGGAACGGGCTGACCGTGCAGGCCGGCGGAGAGGCCGCGGTCGGCGACGAAGTTCCCACCCAGGTCGCCAAGGACCTCGCGTTGGCCGAGACGATCGCCGTGCCTCTGATCCTCATCCTGCTCGTGATGGCCTTCGGCAGCATCGTCGCGGCGCTGCTGCCCCTGGTCATCGGGCTGATCGCGATCGTCGGCACCTTCGCCGAGCTCTATGTGCTCGGCAGCATCACCAACGTGTCGGTGTTCTCGATCAACCTCACCACCGCCCTCGGCCTCGGCCTCGGCATCGACTACGCCCTGCTCATGATCAGCCGGTTCCGCGAGCACCTCGCGGAGGGCGCCGACGTTCCCGAGGCACTCCGGCACACTGTACGGACGGCCGGGCGGACCATCGTCTTCTCGGCGGCGACCGTCGCCGCCGCGCTGGCCGCCCTGCTGGTCTTCCCGCAGTTCTTCCTGCGCTCCTTCGCCTACGCGGGCATCGGCGTGGTGGTCATCGCCGCCGTCAGTGCCCTGCTCGTCGTCCCGGCGCTGCTCGCCGTGCTCGGCCACCGGGTCAACAGCGGCCGCCTGCCCTGGGCGCAGACCGTACGCAGCGCCGAGGCGCCCTTCTGGGGCCGGCTGGCCCGCACGGTCATGCGCAGGCCCGCGCTGACCGCGCTGCCGGTCCTCGGGATCCTGCTGCTCGCCGCGAGTCCGCTGCTCGGTGTCACCTTCGGCACGCCGGACGAGCGGGTGCTGCCGGAGAGCGCCCAGAGCCGGCAGGTCGCCACCACGGTGCAGCGCGACTTCACGGGCAGCGACGAGTCGGCGGTGCAGATCGTCACGACCGGGCCCGTGGCCGCGGACGGGCTGCGCTCGTACGCGACCGAGCTGTCGCGGCTCGACGGCGCCGTGCGGGTCGAGACGTCCGCCGGCACGTTCAGTGAGGGCCGCGCCACCCCGCCAGGCCCCGCGAATGCCGCACTGGGCCGGCCCGACGCCCAGCGGATCACGGTCGTCACCGGCCTCACCCCCAAGTCCGACGAAGCCCAGGGCCTGGTCAAGGACGTACGGGCGGTGGATCCGCCGGCCGGGACGGAGACGCTGGTCGGCGGCACCGACGCGCGGCTCGTCGACTCCAAGGACTCGATCGCCGACCGGCTCCCGGCCGCCATCGCTCTCGTGGCGGGCACCACGTTTCTCATCCTCTTCCTGTTCACCGGCAGCGTGGTCCAGCCACTGCGGGCGCTGGTCCTCAACGCCGTCAGCCTCACCGCGGCCATCGGCGTGATGGTGTGGATCTTCCAGGACGGCCATCTGTCCTCCCTGCTCGGCTTCACTCCGCAGCCGATGGACACCTCCATGACGGTGCTCATGTTCTGCATCGCCTTCGGCCTGTCCATGGACTACGAGGTCTTCGTGACCAGCCGGATCAAGGAGCTGCACGACGCGGGCGCCGACACGGAGACCGCCGTCACCAGCGGGCTCTCGCACACCGGTCGAATCGTGACCATGGCCGCCGGGCTGCTCGCGGTGAGCTTCTTCGCCTTCGGCACGGCTCAGGTCAGCTTCATCCAGATGTTCGGGCTCGGCAGCGGCCTGGCGATCCTGATCGACGCGGTGGCCGTACGCGGGGTACTGGTACCGGCGGCCATGCGCCTCCTCGGCCGTACGGCCTGGTACGCGCCGAAGCCGCTGCGCGCGGTGCACGGCCGGCTGGGCCTCACGGAGGGCGCGCCCACCGAGGAGAAGCGGACGCCCGCCAAGGTCTGATCCCTCTGACGGCGCACAGTCGACGCAGGCGCTCGGCCGGGAATCCCGGTCGAGCGCCTCTACCGCGGAGCCCCTAGGACGCCCGTCTCCGGTACTGGCCCGGTGCCACCCCGTACTCCCGCTTGAAGGCCTTGGCGAAGGCGAACTCCGAGGTGTAGCCCGTGCGTTGGGCCACCGTGCGCAGCGGGGCGTCCTGTTCGCGCAACAGGAGGCCCGCCGTCGTCATGCGCCACCAGGTCAGATACGCGAGCGGGGAGCGGCCCACCAGCGTGGTGAACCGGCGGGCGAACGCCGCTCGGGACAGACCGCCGAGCGCGCCCAGCTCCTCCACCGTCCACGGATGCGCCGGATCGCCGTGGACCGCGCCCAGCGCCCACCCACCGACGGATCCGACAGAGCCGCCGACCAGCTCGTCGGCGGGGCGATCGGCGGCCCCGCCTTCCGCCCACTCGGCGACGTCCTCGCCGACGGAAGCGCGATCGTCGTCTACGGCTGGCTCGACCGACGCCTCGCCGAGATCCCCTGGACCTGGCCCTTCACCCTCCACACGTACGCGAACTTCCCCCGCACCACGACTCCGGGCGGACGCCGCCGCTCTACGGCCTTCCTGAACGCCGGCCTGCGCGACGGCGGTCTCCGGCCGGTGATCGCCGAGGTCTTCGACGGCCTCGACGACATCCAGGAGGCCCACCGCCTGATGGAGAGCAACCGGCACACGGGCAAGATCGTGGTGCGGGTCTAGCCGCCCTGGGCCCATTCCTTCAGCGCGGCCTTGCTCGCGAAATCCGCCACGTTCTTGTCCAGCGGATTGTCCGTGTACTGGTGGAAGCGCCACTTGGCCTGGATGCGGGGCTTGCCGGCGGTCACGTAGTCGGCGATCCAGAGGCCGTCGCCCGCGTATGAGGTCGTGTCGACGTTCAGCCAGTAATTTCTGTTCGCGTAGAGGATCACCCGGTGATTGGGCCGCAGTTCCTTCACCTTCCGGATGAAGCGGTCCTTTTCCGAGTTGCTGGCGTGGGTGCCCTCGCTCGTCGTCTCCCAGTCGACGGCGAGGATGTCGCCGGCCTTTTCCGGGGCCTTGCTGACGAAGTACTCGGCCTGGGCCGTGAGGTTGCCGGGCCAGAGGAAGTGGTAGAAGCCGACGACGCAGCCGGCATCGCGGGCGGTCCTCACCTGGGCGCCGAGCTTGGGGTTGACGTACGAACGACCCTCCGTCGCCTTGACGAAGACGAAGGACAGGCCGTCGGTGTCGAACGAGGACGACTGGTGGGAGCTGACATCGATGCCGCGCAGCATGGGGGGACCTCCGTGCGGTGGGGGAGAGGGAAGCGTGAGCCAGGGAACCAGCAACTACCTTGCTTTTTCCCTTACTTCACCGGTCCCCACCCTCGCACGAGTGATCGACGTCAATCTCGGCGGGTTGAGAAATCATCTCCGCAATCGTCTCCGCGGGCTCAGCACTCGATGATGTTCACCGCGAGCCCGCCCCGTGCCGTCTCCTTGTACTTGACGCTCATGTCCGCCCCCGTGTCCTTCATGGTCTTGATGACCTTGTCGAGGGACACCTTGTGGGAGCCGTCGCCGCGCATGGCCATCCTCGCCGCCGTCACGGCCTTGGCGGCGGCCATGCCGTTGCGTTCGATGCAGGGGATCTGGACGAGGCCGCCGACGGGGTCGCAGGTGAGGCCGAGGTTGTGTTCCATGCCGATCTCGGCGGCGTTCTCGACCTGTTCGGGAGAGCCGCCCAGGACCTCGGCGAGCGCGCCCGCCGCCATGGAGCAGGCCGAGCCGACCTCGCCCTGGCAGCCGACCTCGGCACCGGAGATGGAGGCGTTCTCCTTGAAGAGCATGCCGATGGCTCCGGCGGCCAGCAGGAAGCGGACCACGCCGTCCTCGTCCGCGCCGGGCACGAAGTTGATGTAGTAGTGCAGGACCGCCGGGATGATGCCCGCCGCGCCGTTGGTCGGGGCGGTGACGACCCGGCCGCCCGCCGCGTTCTCCTCGTTCACGGCCATCGCGTAGAGCGTGATCCACTCCATGGCGTGGGCCAACGGGTCGCCCTCGGCCCGGAGTTGGCGTGCCGACATGGCCGCCCTGCGGCGGACCTTCAGGCCGCCGGGCAGGATGCCCTCGCGGGACATGCCGCGTGAGACGCACGCCTGCATCACGCGCCAGATGGCCAGCAGGCCCTCGCGGACCTCGTCCTCGGTCCGCCAGGCCCGCTCGTTCTCCAGCATCAGGGAGGAGATCGACAGGCCCGTCTCCTTCGTCAGGCGCAGCAACTCGTCGCCCGTGCGGAACGGGTACTTCAGCGCTGTGTCGTCGAGCTTGATCCGGTCCGCGCCGACCGCTTCCTCGTCGACGACGAAGCCGCCGCCCACGGAGTAGTACGTCTTCGAGAGGAGTTCGGCGCCCGAAGCGTCGTACGCCCAGAGCGTCATGCCGTTCGCGTGGTACGGCAGAGTCCTGCGGCGGTGGAGGATCAGGTCGTCGTCGAAGGAGAAGGGGATCCGGTGCTCGCCGAGCAGTTTCAGGAGGCTCTGTGAGCGGATCGCGTCCACCCGCTCGTCCGCCGTCTCCACGTCGACCGTTCGCGGGGACTCGCCCTCCAGGCCGAGCAGCACCGCCTTCGGGGTTCCGTGGCCGTGCCCGGTCGCGCCGAGGGACCCGTACAGTTCGGCGCGTATCGAGGCGGTGGGGGCCAGCAGGCCCTCGTTCTTCAGGCGGCGGGCGAACATCCGTGCCGCGCGCATCGGGCCGACCGTGTGGGAGCTGGACGGACCGATGCCGATCGAGAAAAGGTCGAAGACCGAGATGGCCACGGTGACTCCTCACAACGGGGTGGAACCGGGGTGGAACATGAGCCGGGGCACCGCGCACGTGCCTCCAGTGTGCGTGGTGCCCCGAAGAATCCGTACGGAACGTACGAGAATCCGTACGGAACGTACGAACTACTTCAGGCCGGCGTACAGCGGGTGCTTGTCGGCCAGAGCGGACACCCGGGCCTTCAGGGACTCCGCGTCGTAGGCGGGCTTCAGCGCCTCGGCGATGATGTCCGCGACCTCGGCGAAGTCCTCGGTCCGGAAACCGCGGGTCGCCAGGGCGGGCGTACCGATGCGGAGGCCGGAGGTGACCATCGGCGGGCGCGGGTCGTTCGGGACGGCGTTGCGGTTGACCGTGATGCCGACCTCGTGGAGGCGGTCCTCGGCCTGCTGCCCGTCGAGTTCGGAGTGGCGCAGGTCGACGAGGACGAGGTGGACGTCCGTGCCGCCGGACAGTACCGAGACACCGGCCGAGGTGACGTCGTCCCGCATCAGGCGCTCGGCGAGGATCCGCGCGCCCTCCAGAGTCCGCCGCTGGCGCTCCTTGAACTCCTCCGAGGCCGCGACCTTGAAGGAGACGGCCTTGGCCGCGATCACGTGCTCCAGCGGACCGCCCTGCTGACCCGGGAAGACGGCCGAGTTGATCTTCTTGGCCAGTTCCGCCGTCGACAGGATCACGCCACCACGCGGACCGCCCAGCGTCTTGTGGGTGGTGGTCGTGACGACGTGGGCGTGCGGGACGGGGTTCGGGTGCAGCCCCGCCGCCACCAGGCCCGCGAAGTGCGCCATGTCCACCATCAGGTACGCGCCGACCTCGTCGGCGATCCGTCGGAAGGCCGCGAAGTCCAGCTGACGCGGGTACGCCGACCAGCCGGCCACGATCAGCTTCGGCTTGGACTCCTTGGCCAGCTTCTCGACCTCGGCCATGTCGACCTGGCCGGTCTCGTCGTCCACGTGGTACGCGACCACGTTGTAGAGCTTGCCGGAGAAGTTGATCTTCATGCCGTGGGTCAGGTGCCCGCCGTGGGCGAGGTTCAGGCCCATGATCGTGTCGCCTGGCTTGAGCAGCGCGAACATCGCGGCGGCGTTGGCCTGGGCGCCCGAGTGCGGCTGCACGTTGGCGTGTTCGGCGCCGAAGAGCTCCTTGATCCGCTCGATGGCGATCCGCTCGACGACGTCGACGTGCTCGCAGCCGCCGTAGTAGCGGCGGCCCGGGTAGCCCTCGGCGTACTTGTTGGTGAGGACCGAGCCCTGGGCCTCCATGACCGCGACCGGAGCGAAGTTCTCGGAGGCGATCATTTCCAGGGTGGACTGCTGACGGTTCAGCTCGGCGTCGACGGCGGCGGCGACGTCCGGGTCGAGTTCATGCAGGGGCTGGTTCAGAAGCGACATCAGTCAGGAGTCCTTCAGGAGCTGGAGTCGGAGCCGGAGAATTCGGTGTACTCGTCCGCGGAGAGCAGGTCCTTCGGCTCCTCGGCGGCGCGTACCTTGAACAGCCAGCCGCCCTCGAACGGGGCGGTGTTCACCAGTGCCGGGTCGTCCACGACGTCCTGGTTGATCTCGGTGATCTCACCGGTGACGGGCGAGTACAGATCGCTGACCGACTTCGTCGACTCCAGCTCGCCACAGGTCTCGCCTGCGGTGACCGTGTCGCCGACCTCGGGGAGCTGGACGTAGACGACGTCGCCGAGCGCGTTGGCCGCGAACTCGGTGATGCCGACCGTCGAGACGCCGTCCTCGGCGACCGACAGCCACTCGTGCTCCTTGCTGTAGCGCAGCTGCTGGGGGTTGCTCATGGCCTGAATTCTCCTGTACGCGGGGGAGTGCTGATGACAGTGCTTATGACGCGGAGGTCGGTGGTGAGCTGGGCGGATGTGCCCTGTGTCACTTCTGGCGCTTGTAGAACGGCAGCGCCACGACCTCGTACGGCTCGTGGCTGCCCCGGATGTCCACGCCGACGCCGGGCGTGCCGGGCGCGGAGTGCGCGGCGTCGACGTACGCCATCGCGATCGGCTTGCCGAGGGTCGGCGAGGGAGCGCCGGAGGTGATCTCGCCGATGACCTTGCCGTCGGCGACGACGTCGTATCCGGCGCGCGGGACGCGGCGGCCCTCGGCGATCAGGCCGACGAGGACGCGCGGCGGGTTCTTCGCGGCGCGGTCGGCGGCTTCGGCGAGCGCCTCGCGCCCCACGAAGTCGCCCTCCTTCTCGAACTTCACGACCCGGCCGAGCCCCGCGTCGAACGGCGTCAGCGAGGTGCTCAGCTCATGCCCGTACAGCGGCATGCCCGCCTCCAGACGCAGCGTGTCGCGGCAGGAGAGGCCGCACGGGACGAGCCCGACCGGGGTGCCCGCCTCGGTCAGCGCCCGCCACAGCTGCTCGGCGTCGGCCGGGGCGACGAACAACTCGAAGCCGTCCTCGCCGGTGTAGCCGGTGCGCGCGATCAGGGCAGGGACGCCGACGACCGTGCCGGGCAGGCCCGCGTAGTACTTGAGGCCGTCCAGGTCCGCGTCGGTCAGCGACTTCAGGATGCCGGGGGACTCGGGGCCCTGGACGGCGAGGAGGGCGTACGCCTCGCGGTCGTCCCGGACGTCGGCGTCGAAGCCCTCGGCACGCTCCACGAGCGCGTCGAGAACCACCTGGGCGTTGGAGGCGTTCGCGACCACCATGTATTCGGTGTCGGCGAGCCGGTACACGATCAGGTCGTCGAGGATGCCGCCGTCCTCGCGGCAGATCATGGTGTAGCGGGCGCGGCCCACCTTCACGCCCCCGATGTTGCCGACCAGCGCGAAGTCGAGCAGCGCGGTGGCCTGCGGCCCGGTGACCGTGATCTCGCCCATGTGGGAGAGGTCGAAGAGACCCGCCTTCGTACGTACGGCGATGTGCTCGTCGCGCTCCGAGCCGTACCGCAGGGGCATGTCCCAGCCGGCGAAGTCGGTCATCGTCGCGCCGAGCGAGCGATGCAGGGAATCGAGGGCGGTGCGGCGTGGTTCAACGGGCGTGTTACTGCTCATCGGTGGGGCTCCCAAGGCATGACGGCGAGGTCGTTCCTCCCCATCTGTCATCGAACCTGAGAGGTTCACCATGACCTGAAGGGTCGATGGTTTGCACCTTGGGTGGAGCCACCGGTCAGCGGCTCGCTTTTCAGATGTGCCTCGCCCGCGCGGTAACGGGGCCTGAGAGATTCAAGGGAGGGACTTGCTCCTTCGGCGCCCGGGAACCCGTACACGTGCGTGTACATGTCTCCGGAACTCTCCCGCGCGGATTCAAGCGGCCGGTATGCAGTTGGCGCGCACATCATTGCACGCATCGGACCGGCGCGGCAGGGGAGTCCTCCACAGGGGCCGCACAGTGTTCACAGGCGTCCACAGTGATCTGTGACGGGCCTGTGGCAGACCAAGAACAGAAACGAGGGGTCTCGCGCATTACCTTCTCTTTACACTCGACGGGGATGGGTCTCCCGACCCCAAGGGGAGGACAATCAGCGTGAACAGGACCACGGCGTACGCGACGAGTGCGGCAGTCGCACTGCCCGAGCAGCCCGCTGTCCCGACCAGGGAGGCGTGCGGCCCGCTCCCGGCGCCCGTCGTCCGCGATCTGCGGGAGCGCGCGGGACACAGTCCGCACGGCCTCCGCTTCGGCGCGGCCGACCTCGTCGTGGTCACGGGACTCCCGGGCAGCGGCAAGTCGACCCTGATGCGCCGCGCCGTGACGGGCGCCCGCATCGACTCGCAGGACACACGTGACCGCTGGGACCGCCGGATGCCGCGCTTTCTGCCGTACGCGGTCTACCGCCCCCTCGTGCGCCTCGCGCACTACACGGGACTGCGCCGCGCCCTGCGCTCCGGCGAGGGCGTCGTCGTGCACGACTGCGGCACACAGGCCTGGGTGCGCAACTGGATCGCCCGCGAGGCCAGGCGCAGGGGCGGCACCCTGCACCTGCTGCTGCTGGACGTCCCGCCGGACACGGCCTTGGACGGCCAGCGCGAGCGCGGCCGCGGCGTCTCGAGGTACGCCTTCGCCCGGCACCGCGCCGCGGTGGCCCGGCTGCTGCGCTCCGTCGAGAAGGGCGACCTGCCGGAGGGCTGCGGCTCGGCCGTGCTCATCGACCGGGCCGCGGCGGACGTGCTGCGGCGGATCGACTTCGGTGACTGAGCGCTCCGCTGGGTGAGGCGGTTTGACGCTGCGGGTCCGTTGTGGCTGGTCGCGCAGTTCCCCGCGCCCCTAAAGGAAGGCCTGCGGCCTCCTTTAGGGGCGCGGGAGCGCACCGGACTTCGGTAAGTGCGCTCAGGCGGGCGCTAGGGTTTTCCGCGCAGCGGTTGCTGCCGCGGCAGTGGTTTTCGAGCAGGTGGTAGAGGCAGATGGACATCCCGGCACAGGCGCACCCCCATCCGCACGTCGGCTGGCCCGCCAACGAGCTGGAGGAGGTGCTCGCCGCATCCCTCGGCATCCCCGATCCCGCAGGGCGCTCGGCGGGGGCCCGGATCGTGGAGGTCCTCGGGCGCAGTTTCCTCTGGGTGCCGCTGCCGAACGGCGGCGGCCCGCACAGCGGCCCGCTCGGCCTGCCCACCATGGAGCTCGACGGACAGGCGTACGTCCCGGTCTTCAGCTCGGCGCAGCAGTTCCGGCAGATCGTCGGCGACCACATGTCGTACACGATCGCGCCCGCCGTCGAGTTCGCACGCGGACTGCCGCCGCAGGTGGGCATCGCGGTGAACCCGGACGGCACGGTCGGCGTACCGCTGCCGCCGCCCGCCGTCGCCGAGCTGTGCCGGGCCGGGCGGACCGAGCTGGACGGTCCCGTGAGCGGCGGCCGGGTCCGGCTGTTCGAGCCCGACTGGCAGGAGGACCCGGTGGACTTCCTGGCCGCCGCGTCGTCCGAGTTCGCGGGCACCGGCGTCGTGCTCAGCGCCCGCCGCTGCCTCGCCGCCATCGAGACCGCCGACCCGGTCCTGTTCATCGGCGTGGAACTGACCTCGTGGGAGGCGGGTGCCCGAGCGCTTCCGCTCGACGCGCTGGGCCGGGCCCTGGGCCGAGCGCCGGTGAAGTGGCCGGTGAACACCGTCTTCCTGGACGCGGCGGCCCAGGATCCGGTATGCGCCTGGCTGCGGCAAAAGGTGCGCCCGTTCTACCAACAGGGCTACTAGAGCGGCGCGGGGAACTGCGCGCTCAGCCACATTCGACCCGCAGTCCGCGGAACTACATGGAGCCCCGAGCTCCAAACGGCTCTCCCAGCGGAGCGCCTAAGCTGGTTTCATATCCGGGTCAACTTCACGAAGGGGCGGTACAGGTGAGCGCCAGCGGCATCGCGGCCGGGCAGGTCGAGCACATGCTGCGCCAGGTGACGCCCGGGCGTTACGACGCCTACGAGGCGCTCCTGCGGGCGCTCGCCACGCCCTCGGCGGGCCAGGTCTGGATGCTGCTCTGGCACGGCCAGTCCGGCTCACCCGACGCCCAGTACGGGAACATGGAGGTCGAGGGCTTCAGTTACGCGCCCTGCGTGACCTCCGCGCAGGAGCTGTCGGCCAGTGGCTGGAACCGTTCGTACGAGGTCGTCGACGGCCTCGACGTGGCCCGCACCCTCTACCCCGACCACTACGGCCTGTGGCTCAACCCGCACGCGCCCGGCGGCGGCGTCGGCATCCCCTGGCTGGATCTGCGCCGCATCGCCACCGGCCTGGAGCGGCAGCCGGCGGGCCCTCTCCGGATGGCCGAGCCGGGCATCGAGCTCCCGCAGTTCTACGCCTTCCTCGCGCAGAACGCGCACCGCACCGCCGCCGTGCGCTCGCTGCGCCGCGCCTGGGTGCAGCCCGCACTCGGGGCGCCTTATCTGGCCATCGGCCTCGACGTGTACGACACGAGCCCGCCCGCCGTGGACTCGGTCCGGGCGATGATGCAGCAGTCCATCGGCGCCGTGCCGGACGGGCTGCCGGTGTCGACCGTCGCGATGTCCGACGAGTACGACCCGGTCGCCATGTGGATGCGGGCCAACGCGCGCCCGTTCTACGACCGCGAGGCCCACGCGGCACCCGCCCAGGCGCCTGTGGCGGGCGGTTACGGCTACCCGGACGCGTACTGAACCCGCGCTGAACCCGCGCTGAAACAGCGTCACTGAACCCGCCGCACCCAACCGCATTGCCACCCGGTCCCTTTCGGGTTTATTGTCCGGATCTACGCGGGTAAACGGAGCGTGTGACCCTTGCGTATCAACTGTCCCGTGTCCGCACCTCGTTACCCGCCGTTCGGATAACGGAACCCCCCAGACAGCATCACGTTTAGGCATCCATTCACCGCCAGGTCTGGCAACAGATCGCTGAACCGTTGAAGACTCCGGCTTCGGGGGTGTTCGCCCCTGTTGTACGACGGACTGATCACGCCGCTTACAAGCGGCATGTGGGGGCCGGCTACCGCCGGTTGAGAGGGGTCGCTGCCACAATGACGGCACCATTGCACGAGCCGACCGCGGAAGCGGCCCCGAGCGCTGCCGAGGAGGCGGTGCTCGCCGGCTCCGCCGAGGCGAAGGCGGTCCAGGGGCGTTCCCTCGGCCGGATCGCCTGGGAGCGCCTCAAGCGCGACAAGCTGGCCCTCACGGGCGGCATCGTGGTGCTCGTACTGATCGCGATCGCGCTGCTCGCACCAGTGATCACGGACCTGGTCGGGCAGGACCCCGAGACGCACCACGAGGACCTGATCGACCCCCTCTTCTCGACCCCCAAGGGGTCCTGGGGCGGCATCAGCGCGGACCACCCCTTCGGCGTCGAACCGGTCAACGGGCGTGACGTGTTCGCGCGGGTCGTCTACGGCGCCCGTATCTCGCTCCTGGTCGGCTTCCTGTCCGCCCTGGTCGCGGTCGTGCTCGGCACCGTTCTCGGTGTGCTCGCCGGCTACTTCGGCGGCTGGCTGGACGCGGTCATCAGCCGTGTGATGGACGGTCTGCTGGCGTTCCCGCAGCTGCTGTTCATCATCGCGCTGGTCTCGGTCATGCCGAACGAGATGCTGGGCCTCACCGGCACGGGCGTACGCCTCTTCGTGATGATCCTGGTGATCGGCTTCTTCGGCTGGCCCTATGTCGGACGCGTGGTGCGCGGCCAGACGCTCTCGCTGCGCGAGCGCGAGTACGTCGAGGCCGCCCGCAGTCTCGGGGCGGGGAGGCTGTACATCCTGTTCAAGGAGCTGCTGCCCAACCTCGTCGCGCCCATCATCGTGTACACGACGATGATGATCCCGACCAACATCCTCACCGAAGCGGCACTCAGCTTCCTGGGCGTGGGCGTGAAGCCGCCCACGGCCTCTTGGGGACAAATGCTCTCGAGCGCGATCGACTACTACGACTCGGACCCCATGTACATGGTGATCCCGGGCGTAGCGATCTTCATCACCGTGCTTGCCTTCAACCTTTTCGGCGACGGCGTGCGCGATGCGCTGGACCCGAAGGGGTCTCGCTGAACTGCCGTACCCCCAGGGCCCGTCACGTCGACGGGCCGCTACACACACGGAGGATCCGAGTGACTACCCAACGCACCACAGGGCGGCGTAAGCAGGCCGTGGCCGCCGCAGGCGTGGTCGCCGCGCTGCTGGCCACGGCGGCGTGCGGCGGCGGCAACGACGACAACGGTTCGGACGGCGGCGCAGCCGGCTTCGACGCCGCGAACAACAAGGTCGCGCAGGCGTCCGAGGCCAAGAAGGGCGGCGAGCTGAAGTTCGCCGGCGTCCAGGACGCCGACTCGTGGGACACCACGCGCGGTTACTACGGCTTCGCCTGGAACTTCATGCGGTACTACAGCCGCACTCTGGTGACCGGCAAGACGGAGCCCGGGGCCAAGGGCGCCGAGGTCACCCCCGACCTCGCCACCAGCACGGGGAAGATCACCAACGACGGCAAGACGTACACGTACACGCTGCGGGACGGGGTGACCTGGGAGGACGGCAAGCCGATCACCTCCAAGGACGTCAAGTACGGCATCGAGCGCGTGTGGGCACAGGACGTGCTGTCCGGCGGTCCCGTCTATCTGAAGGACATGCTCGACCCCAAGGGCGAGTACAAGGGCCCCTACAAGGACACGTCCCCGGACAAGCTGGGTCTCAAGGCGATCGAGACGCCGGACGACAAGACCATCGTCTTCAATCTCCCCGCGGCCAACTCGGACTTCGAGGACGTCCTCGCGATGGCCTCGGCGGCCCCGGTCCGCCAGGACAAGGACACCAAGTCGAAGTACGGCCTGAAGCCGTTCTCGTCCGGCCCGTACAAGTTCCAGTCGTACACGCCGAACAAGAAGCTGGTCCTGGTCCGCAACGAGAACTGGAAGCAGGCCTCGGACCCGGTCCGCAAGGCGTACCCGGACAAGATCTCGCTGACGCTGTTCACCAACGCCAATGACATGGACCAGCGTCTGATCAACGGCGACTACGACCTGGACATCAACCAGACCGGTATGTCCCCGCAGGGTCGCACCACCGCCCTGAAGGAGCACAAGGGCAATCTGGACAACCCGGTCTCCGGCTACATCCGCTACGCGGTGTTCCCGCAGAGCGTGAAGCCGTTCGACAACATCGAGTGCCGCAAGGCCGTGATCTACGGCGCCGACCACGAGTCGCTGCAGACCGCCCGCGGCGGCCCGGTCGCCGGTGGCGACATCGGCACCAACATGCTGCCGCCGTCCGTGCCGGGCGCCGAGGGCCAGAAGTACGACCCGTACGAGATGGCCGGTGCGAACAAGAAGGGCAACGTCGCCAAGGCCAAGGAAGCGCTGAAGGCCTGCGGCAAGCCGAACGGCTTCAAGACCACCATCGCGGTCCGCAACAACAAGCCGGTCGAGGTGGCCACCGCCGAGTCCCTTCAGGCGTCGCTGAAGAAGATCGGCATCGACGTCGAGATCGACCAGTACGACGGTGCGCAGAGCACGGGCATCATCGGCAGCCCCTCGAACGTGGTGAAGAAGGGCTACGGCATCATCATCATGGGCTGGGGTCCGGACTTCCCGACCGTCCAGGGCTACGGTCTGCCCCTGTGGAGCAGCAAGTACATCCTTGAGAGCGGCAACAACAACTTCGCCCTGATCAAGGACAAGGCCATCGACGGCCTCTTCGCCGACTACGTCACCGAGCTGGACGACGCGAAGAAGGAGCAGATCGCCTCGGAGATCAACCACAAGGTCATGGAGGGCGGCTACTACCTGCCCTTCGTCTTCGAGAAGTTCCTCAACTGGCGCAGCAACAACCTGGCGAACGTCTACACGACCGACAACTACAGCGGTCAGTACGACTTCGTGAACCTGGGTCTGAAGAAGTAAATCCGACCGGCGCACCCGCCATACGGCACGAAAGGCAGGTGAAGGCCGGCGCGGCGTGAACCGCGGGCCACCGGGAGACCTCCGGTGGCCCGCGGCCCCGCCGCCGGGCCGAGAGCAGTGCTCGCTTACCTCATCAGGCGGCTCTTCGCCGCCGCAGTGATGCTGGTGGTCATCATCCTGGTGGTCTTCTGCATCTTCTTCCTCGTCCCCCGGTGGGCGGGCGTGGACCCGGCCACGATGTTCGTCGGCAAGCAGGCCGACCCGGCGGCTCTCGAGGGCGTGCGCCAGAAGCTGGGCCTCGGCGATCCGATCCTCGTCCAGGTCTGGGAGTTCTTCAGGGGACTCTTCGTCGGACGCACGTACACGGGCGGCGGGGACGTCACTGAGTGCGGGGCGCCGTGCTTCGGCTACTCCTTCAAGAACGAGCAGGCCATCTGGCCGGTGCTCACCGACCGCTTCCCAGTGACCCTGGCCCTCGCGCTCGGTGCCGCCGTACTGTGGCTGATCTTCGGTGTCGCGGCGGGTGTGCTCTCCGCGCTCAAGCGCGGCTCCCTGTGGGACCGCGGAGCGATGGTCGTCGCCCTCGGCGGCGTCTCGCTCCCCATCTACTTCACCGGCCTGCTGTCGCTGGCGATCTTCAGCTACGGACTCGGCTGGATCGACGCCCAGTACGTCCCCATCGAGGAAAGCTTCACCGGCTGGCTGGGCGGCATGATCCTGCCCTGGATCACCCTCGCCTTCCTCTATGCGGCGATGTACGCCCGGATCACCAGAGCCACCATGCTGGAGATCATGGGCGAGGACTACATCCGCACCGCCCGCGCCAAGGGCCTGCGTGAGCCGGTTGTCATAGGCAAGCACGCCATGCGCTCCACCATGACGCCGATCCTGACCATGCTCGGCATGGACCTCGGCGCCCTGATCGGCGGCGCGATCCTGACCGAGACCACGTTCAGCCTGCCGGGCCTCGGCGCCGCCGTGCTCAAGGCGATCAGCGACAAGGACCTGCCCGTCATCCTGGGCGTCACGCTGATCACCTCGCTCGCGGTGATCGTCGCCAACCTCGTCGTGGACATTCTGTACGCCGTGATCGACCCCCGAGTGAGGCTCGCATGACCGAACTCAGCAAGAGTGGGGCGGCCGTGGGCGAGCCCGTCAAGGACTCGCCCGCCCCGTCCGCCTTCCTCGAAGTCCGCGACCTGAAGGTGCACTTCCCGACCGACGACGGCCTGGTCAAGTCCGTCGACGGGCTGAGCTTCTCGCTGGAGAAGGGCAAGACCCTCGGCATCGTGGGCGAGTCCGGCTCCGGCAAGTCGGTGACCTCGCTCGGCATCATGGGCCTGCACACCACCGGCCAGTACGGCAAGCGCAAGGCGCAGATCTCCGGCGAGATCTGGCTGGACGGCACGGAACTGCTCACCGCCGACCCCGACCACGTACGCAAGCTGCGCGGCCGCGAGATGGCGATGATCTTCCAGGACCCGCTGTCGGCGCTGCACCCGTACTACACGATCGGCCACCAGATCGTGGAGGCGTACCGCATCCACCACGACGTCGACAAGAAGACCGCGCGGCGGCGCGCGATCGAGATGCTCGACCGCGTGGGCATTCCGCAGCCGGACAAGCGGGTCGACGGCTACCCGCACGAGTTCTCCGGCGGGATGCGCCAGCGCGCGATGATCGCGATGTCGCTGGTCAACAACCCCGAGCTGCTCATCGCGGACGAGCCGACGACCGCCCTGGACGTGACCGTCCAGGCGCAGATCCTCGACCTCATCCGGGACCTGCAGAAGGAGTTCGGCTCCGCGGTCATCATCATCACCCACGACCTGGGCGTCGTCGCCGAGCTCTCCGACGACATCCTGGTGATGTACGGCGGCCGCTGCGTCGAGCGCGGCCCGGCCGAGAAGGTCTTCTACGAGCCCCGGCACCCCTACACCTGGGGCCTGCTGGGCTCGATGCCGCGCCTCGACCGTGAGCAGCAGGAGCGGCTCATCCCGGTCAAGGGCTCCCCGCCCTCGCTGATCAACATCCCGTCGGGCTGCGCCTTCAACCCGCGCTGCCCGTACGCGGACGTCCCCAAGGACAACGTCACCCGCACGGTCCGCCCCGAGCTGGCCGAGGTCGGCGGCCGGCACTGGGCCGCCTGCCATATGACGCAGGAGCAGCGGGAGCGTATCTGGACCGAAGAGATTGCGCCCAAGCTGTGAGTGAGAAACCCGAGGACGCGGCAGTGACCACATCCGCAGAGAGCGACGGCCCGGGCCCGAAGACGGCCCCGGGCGCGACCCTCACCAAGGACGCCGCCCCCGGCGAGACCCTGCTGAAGGTGACCGGGCTCCAGAAGCACTTCCCGATCCGCAAGGGCCTGCTCCAGCGGCAGGTCGGCGCGGTGCGGGCGGTGGACGGCATCGACTTCGAGGTGAAGTCCGGCGAGACCCTGGGCGTCGTCGGCGAGTCGGGCTGCGGCAAGTCGACGATGGGCCGGCTGATCACCCGGCTGCTCGAACCGACCGCGGGCACCGTGGAGTTCCAGGGACGGGACATCACGCACCTGGGCGTCAGCGGCATGCGCCCGATGCGCCGTGACGTCCAGATGATCTTCCAGGACCCGTACTCGTCGCTGAACCCGCGTCACACGATCGGCACCATCATCGGGGCCCCCTTCAAGCTCCAGGGCGTCACGCCCGAGGGCGGCATCAAGAAGGAGGTCCAGCGGCTGCTGGAGGTCGTCGGCCTCAACCCCGAGCACTACAACCGCTATCCGCACGAGTTCTCCGGCGGCCAGCGCCAGCGCATCGGCATCGCCCGTGCGCTCGCGCTCAGCCCGAAGCTGGTCGTGGCGGACGAGCCGGTCTCCGCCCTGGACGTGTCGATCCAGGCGCAGGTCGTGAACCTGCTGGACGACCTCCAGCAGGAGCTGGGCCTGACATACGTGATCATCGCGCACGACCTGTCCGTCGTACGCCATGTCTCGGACCGTATCGCGGTGATGTACCTCGGCAAGATCGTCGAGCTCGCGGACCGCGAGTCGCTCTACAAGGCGCCGATGCACCCGTACACCAAGGCGCTGATGTCGGCCGTGCCGATCCCGGACCCCCGGCGCCGGGCGGCCAAGAGCGAGCGCATCCTGCTCAAGGGCGATGTGCCCTCGCCGATCTCGCCGCCGAGCGGCTGCCGCTTCCACACCCGGTGCTGGAAGGCCACGCAGATCTGCACGACCGTCGAGCCGCCGCTCCTGGAGCTGAAGACCGGTCAGCAGGTGGCCTGCCACCACCCGGAGAACGCGGCGGACCAGGCACCGCAGGACACCGTGCTGCTGTCGGCGGCCAAGGAGGCGGTCGAGCTGGTGCCGGACGCGGTGGTGGCCGCGGACGCCGCCGAGAAGGCTCGGGCGGCGGCCACGGCCTCCGAGGAATCCGAGGCTCCCAAGGACTCCAAGGCCCCCAAGGAGTAGTTTCCGCACCATCACGGAAGCGGGAGAGCGCACCTGCGCTCTCCCGCTTCCGTGTCAGCGGTGTGAGATGTCACGCGGCTGAAACGCCCAAAGCTACTGCTTAGTAATTTTCTGTTGTACCGTTCAGCCATGTCAGAAGCAGCTCTCGTACAGGCAACGATCGGCGACAGCGAGTTCGACCGCGACACCGCGGTCACCCTGCGCGCACCCGGCGTCTACGACATCGACCTGTCCGCCGGTTGGACGATCATCAACGCCGTCAACGGCGGTTACCTGCTGGCCGTTCTGGGCCGCGCGCTCGCGGACGCCCTGCCGCACGGCGACCCGTTCACGATCTCCGCGCACTACCTGACGGCGTCTCAGCCGGGCCCGGCGGTCGTCCGCACGGATGTCGTACGGACCGGTCGCACGCTGTCGACGGGCCAGGCGTCCCTGTTCCAGTACGACGACGAAGGCCGGGAGACCGAACGGATCCGCGTCCTCGCTTCGTACGGCGATCTCGACGCGCTCCCCGACGACGTACGGACATCGGCGAAGCCGCCCGTGATTCCGCCCCTGGAGCAGTGCTTCGGTCCTGCCGATTCGCCGGCTCCCGTCCCCGGCAGTTCCGCCATCACCGACCGGCTGATGCTCAAGCTCGACCCCTCCACCCTGGGCTGGGCGCTCGGATCGCCGTCCGGCAAGGGCGAGATGCGGGCCTGGTTCGGGCTCGCGGACGGCCGGGACGCCGACCCGTTCTCGCTGCTCCTGGCGGTGGACGCGCTGCCGCCCACCGCCTTCGAGCTCGGGATCTCCGGCTGGGTGCCGACGGTCGAACTGACCGTGCACATACGGTGCCGTCCGGCGCCGGGCCCGCTGCGAGTGTCGATCACCACCCGCAATCTCGCCGGGGGCTTCCTGGAGGAGGACGCCGAGGTCTGGGACAGCGCGGACCGGCTGGTGGCACAGTCCCGGCAGCTCGCGCGGGTCAGGCTGGCGTGAGGGGCCTGCGGCCCAGCCAGGCCGCCAACTGCCCGTAGACATCCGCCCCTTCGGGGACCGGCTGGACCGAGCCGAAGGGGACGGTGTCGTCCCGCTGCCCGTCGGGCAGCATGCGCCGGGCGAGGGCGAGCGCGAACTCGGCCAGTTCCGGGTCGAGTCCGAGGGGGCGGCCCAGGGCCTCGGACAGGTCCCAGGTGTGGGCGACCGTCTCCAGGACGTACGCGGACAGGGCGTTGCGGCCGGGCATCTCGCCGAACGGCATGCGCATCACCGTGTCCAGGCGGTCGTCGGGCGCCCAGGCCTCGAGGGCACGCGCCCTGGCCTCGTCGTACGCGGCCGTCCAGCCGTCGTCCGGCACGTCGTCGACGAACGGCCGTACGGCGAGCGCGTCGCCGCCCTCGGCGACGATCGCGAGGCGGCGGGTGCTGCCGGCCAGATGGCTCAGCAGCGTGCGCACGTCGAACTCGGTACAGGGCGTGGGGCCGTCGAGCTGATCGGCGCGTACGGTCTTCACCAGCGCGGCGGCCTGCTCGGCGGCGCGGGCGAACAAGGGGCGGGGGTCGGTGGTCATGACGGTCCTCTCCGGGATGTCCGTGCGTGTCGGTGGATGGAGCATCGCCGGATAACCTGACAGCTGCCGTCAGCATTTGCCACGGCTTCCCGCCCGGCGGGATCCTGGTGCCGTGAAATCCGACCGCCTGCTGTCGATCCTGCTGCTCCTGCAGACCCGCGGCCGCGTCCCCGCCCGTGAACTCGCCGACCGGCTCGAGGTGTCGGTCCGTACGATCTACCGCGACGTCGAGGCCCTGTCGGCCGCCGGAGTCCCGGTGTACGCCGAACGCGGGCGGCACGGCGGCATCGAACTGCTCGCCGGGTTCCGTACGGACGTCACCGGACTGACCGCCGACGAGTCCCGCGCGCTGTTCATCCTCGCCGCGCAGGGCGCGCACGCCGCGCTCGGTCTCGACGAGGCGCTCGGTTCGGCGCTGCGCAAGGTGATGGCCGCGCTGCCGGTCCCGCACCGCCCGGCCGCCGAGGTGACCTCCCGCCGCATCCTGGTCGACGCCACACGCTGGAAGGGCGGGCCGCTGAGGGCGGTCGACCTCGACACACTCCAGGAAGCGGTGTTCGCCGACCGGCGCCTTCATCTGTCGTACCGGCACAGCGACGAGAAGGAGACGCGGACGTACACCGTCGAGCCCTACGGCCTCGTCTCCAAGGGGGGCATCTGGTACCTGGTCGCCGACCGGCGGGGGAAACCGCGGCTCTTCCGCGCCGACCGGGTGCGGTCGGCACGGCTGCTGGACGAGCCGGTGCGGCGCCGGCCGGGCGTCGAACTCGCCGACGCCTGGGAGGTGCTGCGCCGCCAGGTCGAGGAGCGGCCCGACGGGCTCGACGTCACGGTACGGGTGCGGCGCGACCGGCTCGACATGTTCGAGCGCCTGCTCGCCTCCTCCCTGGCGGCGCTGCCGGACGACGACGGACACAGCGAGTGGGTGACCGCGCGGCTGACGTTCGGTTTCGTCGGCGAGGCCCGCCAGCTGCTGCAGTTCGCCGACCGGGTGGAGGTCATCTCCCCGCCCGAGGTGCGCGAGGAACTGGCCGGGGTGGCGGCCTCTGTCGCGGAGCTGTACCAGCGGGTCAGCCCGGGGCCGGCGTGAAGCCCCTGGTCAGCGTGGTCGCTTGAGGCGCACTTTGGCCCGGCTGAGGGCGCGTACGACAGCTTCGTACGCGCCCTTTCGTCACCCTGTCCAGTGCCGGCGGCCGATGCTGATCAGGCGCATTCGGCGGGTTGCCACCCGGGTGACCCGGTCCTGCTCCTCGGGGGACGCCTCCAGGAGGTTGGAGGCGGTCATCAGCATCTGGTCGACGTACAGGCCCGCGAGCATCAGCAGGTCGTCGTCGCTCCACCCGGCCGATTCCGGGTGCTGGGCCAGCGCGGTCTTCACCTCGTCGGTGAACCGGTCCAGTTGCGCCGCGATCGCGGCCCTGACCTGCTGGACTCCGCCATTCCGCTCGCGCGCGATAAAGCGGATGTGTGCGGGGTACTCGCGTACGTGACGGGCGATCAGGTCCACGGCGCGCTCTATGCGTTCGTCGCCGTCGCCGGCCGCGGACACCGTGCCGGCGATCATCGGGTGCAGGCTGCCCAGCGCCTCCTCGACCAGGGCCACGCCGAGATCCGCCGTCGAGTGGAAGTGCCGGTAGAAGGCGGTCGGGGCGACGCCCACGGCCCGGGTGACCTCGCGCAGGCCCAGGCTGCTGAGACTCTGCTCCTCCAACAGACCCAACGCGGCGTCCAGGAACGCCTGCCTCGTCTTCTGTTTCTGGGCCTGTCGGACGCCGAGGGTGTGACTCATGCCATGCAGTTAACAACTGTTCTCTGTCAATTGTGAAGTCATGGGACGCGCTAGACTGGGAAGTCAGTGAACAAGTGTAACTACAACCGTTCACCGATTTATCGTCAACGGGAGGCATTCACATGCTGTTCCTCGTAGCGGCACTCCTGCTGCTGGGCGTCATCCTGGGCCCCGTGGCCCACGCGCCGCTCTCCTTCACGCTGGTCGCCGCCGCGGTCATCGGCATCTGGCTGGCCGTCTTCGCGGTCCGCGAGCGTCACTCGCATCGGCGACACACCACCAACTGACCGCGTTTCTCCGCCTGTTGGGAGCAGACTCATGCAACTCACCACCGCCGCGCCCCAGCGCCGCCACGCCGCCCGTCGCGACGCCGACGGCATGGCTGTGGCGTCCTTCATCCTCGGCCTCGTCGGCCTGCTGGTCTTCAATGTCTTCCTCGGCCCCACCGCCATCGTCCTGGCATCGATGGCCCTCCACCGCGACACCACGCGGCGCGGCCGCGCCTACCTGGGCCTGGGCCTGGGCGTCGCCGATCTCCTGGTCCTCGCGGCGTTCATGTCGGCGGACAGCACGATGTCGTGGAGCTTCGGCAACTGAGGGCTGCCGCCGGCACGCCGCCCTGCCGGCGGCGTGCCGCAGGGCGACGGGGGAGGGTGGGCACAGCCGACAACGCCGGGCTCCCTCGCTGAACGGTCCGGCCGCAGCAAAGGCAAGGCGCACTCGGTGCCACGTACCGGCTACCGGTAAAGCCTCCAGCCCGACCGAACCAAAAAATAGCGGGCTCTAGAATTGAGCCCACCATGGCATACCTCGACCACGCCGCGACCACCCCGATGCTCCCGGAGGCGGTCGAGGCAATGACCGCCCAGCTGAGCGCAACTGGCAACGCTTCCTCCTTGCACGCCGCCGGCCGCCGCGCGCGGCGAACCGTCGAGGAAGCCCGCGAAACCCTGGCGGAAGCCCTGGGCGCACGCCCCAGCGAGGTGGTCTTCACCTCCGGCGGCACCGAGGCCGACAACCTCGCCGTGAAGGGCCTGTACTGGTCCCGCCGCGCCGCAGAACCGGCCCGCACCCGGATTCTGGCCAGCCCCGTCGAGCACCACGCCGTCCTCGACGCCGTGCACTGGCTCGGCGAACACGAGGGCGCCACGGTCGAGTACCTCCCGGTCGACCCGTACGGCCGCATCCACCCCGAAGCCCTGCGCGAGGCCATCGCACGCAACCCCGACGACGTCGCCCTCACCACGGTCATGTGGGCGAACAACGAGATCGGTACGGTCATGCCGGTTCGCGAACTCGCCGACGTCGCCGCCGAGTTCGACATCCCGCTGCACGCCGACGCGGTCCAGGCCTTCGGCCAGCTCCCCGTCGACTTCGGCGCCTCCGGGCTCGCCGCGATGTCCGTCTCGGGCCACAAGATCGGCGGCCCGTACGGCATCGGCGCGCTGCTCCTCGGCCGCGAGTACACCCCCGTACCGGTCCTGCACGGCGGTGGCCAGGAGCGTCACGTCCGCTCCGGCACCCTGGACGTGCCCGCCGTCGCCGCGTTCGCCGTCGCCGGCCGGACCGCAGCCGAGCAGCGCGAGTGGTTCGTCCGCGAGATCGGCGGGCTGCGCGACGACCTGGTCGACGCCGTGCGCAAGGCCGTCCCGGACGCCATCCTCGGCGGCGACCCCGTCGGCGAGGGCCGCCTTCCCGCGAACGCCCACTTCACGTTCCCCGGCTGCGAGGGCGACTCGCTGCTGCTGCTCCTGGACGCCCAGGGCATCGAGTGCTCCACGGGCTCGGCGTGCACGGCGGGTGTGGCCCAGCCCAGCCATGTGCTGCTCGCCACGGGCACCGACCCGGACCTGGCCCGCGGCACCCTCCGCTTCTCCCTCGGCCATACCTCCACGGAGGCGGACGTGGAAGCGGTGGCCCGGGCGATCGGCCCGGCGGTGGAACGGGCTCGGACGGCGGGGCTCAGCTGAGCAGGCCAGCCGGCCTCGGCTGAGCAGGCCAGCCGGTCTCAGCCGGGTGGTCCAGCCGGCCTCAGCTGACTCAGCCGGCCTTCCGGCCTGCCTGTGCGGTTGCCTCCGGCGCGGCTGACGCCTGTGCCGTACTCGCCTTCCGTACGAGCGGTATGTACCGGTCCCAGTCCCAGTGCGGCCCCGGGTCCGTGTGGTCCGTGCCCGGCACCTCGACGTGGCCGATGATGTGCTCGCGGTCGACCGGTATGTCGTAGCGGGCGCACACCCGTGCCGTCAGGCGTGCCGACGCGGCGTACATCGCGTCCGTGAAGTCCTCCGGCCGGTCCACGAAGCCCTCGTGCTCGATGCCGACACTGCGTTCGTTGTAGTCGCGGTTCCCGGCGTGGAAGGCCACGTCCAGCTCGCGGATCATCTGCGTGATGTGGCCGTCCTTGCGGACGATGTAGTGCGCGGCCGCGCCGTGCCCCGGGTCCTGGAAGACCTTCACCGCGCTGTTGAAACTGCCCTGCGTGACATGGATGATCACGCGGTCTATGACGTAGTCCTCGGGACGGTCCGCCATCCGCCAGTTCGCCGACGAGGCTGCCACCCAGCGGGCGCCGCGGAAGTCGACCGCGCCCGTCTTGCGCGGCTTCTCCATGCCGGGCATGCGCCACCACATGCGAGACAGGTCGTCCCACGCGAGCGCGGCGGTGCCCGCCGCGGCCGCGACGCCACCGATGAGCAGCGCCCGCCGCCCGATGCGCCGGTCCGCGTCCCCTGCTGCCCTGTGGCTGCTCGTCTCGCCCATGCGCTCTCCAACGGATACTCGCGGGCTCCGGTTCCCGCGGACCCTTACCCTTGAAGGGTTATGACTGAGATCTCGCAGCGCCCTCGCCCCCTCCGCGTACTGGCCGCCATGTCCGGCGGCGTGGACTCCGCCGTCGCCGCCGCCCGCGCCGCGGAGGCCGGGCACGACGTGACCGGTGTCCACCTCGCCCTCTCGGCGAACCCGCAATCGTTCCGCACGGGCGCGCGCGGCTGTTGCACCATCGAGGACTCCCGCGACGCCCGCCGCGCCGCGGACGTGATCGGCATCCCGTTCTACGTCTGGGACCTCGCCGAGCGTTTCCGCGAGGACGTGGTCGAGGACTTCGTCGCCGAGTACGAGGCCGGGCGCACCCCGAACCCGTGCCTGCGCTGCAACGAGAAGATCAAGTTCGCGGCCCTGCTCGACAAGGCCCTCGCCCTCGGCTTCGACGCGGTCTGCACCGGTCACTACGCCAAGGTGATCGTGAACGAGGACGGCACACGCGAACTGCACCGGGCCTCCGACATGGCCAAGGACCAGTCGTACGTCCTCGGAGTCCTCGACGACCGCCAGCTCGCGCACGCGCTGTTCCCCCTCGGTGACACGGTCACGACCAAGGACGAGATCCGCGCCGAGGCCGAGCGCCGGGGCCTCGCCGTCGCCAAGAAGCCGGACTCGCACGACATCTGCTTCATCGCCGACGGCGACACCCAGGGCTTCCTGGCGGGCCGGCTCGGCAAGTCCGAGGGCGACATCGTGGACGAGTCCGGCGCGGTCGTCGGCACGCACGAGGGTGCGTACGGCTTCACGATCGGCCAGCGCAAGGGGCTCCGTATCGGCACTCCCGCCCCGGACGGCAAGCCGCGGTACGTCCTCGACATCTCGCCGGTGAACAACACGGTGACGGTCGGCCCGGCGGCGGCTCTGGACGTCAGCGCCCTGACGGCGATCAAGCCCCGCTGGTGCGGCGCGGCCCCGACAGGACCGGGTACGTACACGGCGCAGTTGCGCGCCCACGGGGGCGAGACGACGGTCACGGCGGAGTTCGTCGACGGCGCGCTGGAGGTCACCTTCGCCGAGCCGGTCCGGGGCGTTGCTCCCGGGCAGGCGGTGGTGCTGTACGACGGGACGCGCGTGGTGGGGTCGGCGACGATCGCGACGACCACGCGCGCGACGACAGCGGTGGGCTGAGCCGGCTGGGCGCACGCGCGCGGTACCGCGCGCGTGCGCTTGAACAGTTCCACGACTGTGTGGGCTGCCGGGCGGCCCGGAATTCATCGGTCAGATGACTTCTACTTCGTAGAAGCACACGTGGTCCTTGATCTCCGCGACCTCCGGCTTCGGGTCGGGGTATGTCCAGACAAGGTCGGGTGCGTCCGGCAGTGACCAGTAGGACGCGTCGCCCTTGAACGGGCAGTGGGTGTGGGTCTCCGACGGCGTCAGCAGATCGACGCGTACGTCCTCCATGGGGAGGTAGTAGCGTACGGGCAAACCCGTCTCGCGCAGCAGCAGCGGGCGTGTGCTCTCCGCGAGCACCTGCCCGTCGTGCACCACGCGTACGTGCTCGGTGCCCTGCTCGATGGTGATGCGGTGGCCTGCGGTCACGTTCCGTCTCCTCGGGTAGCGGTCTCACCGGATACAGCGCAGGCTGCTGTCGTGTTCTTCCCTGGTTTCTTCCCGACGGAGGTCCTCATGGGAGCCACGCGCCTGACCCGCAACCGCAAGAGCCTTGCCCATCAGGTGCGTTACGCGCTGCGACACCCCGAGAAGGTGCCCGTGTACGCCCGCCGGGCCGCGCGTGACGCCTGGCTGCGGCTCAGATACCGCGACCACGTCGCGTACTACCGGGCTGTCATGGCCTCCGACGCGGCGCGCAGCACCGAAGCGGCGGTGGGCCACAACCCGTCACGCGACCGGTGGACACAGATCGGCCGGATGCAGTTCGACTACCTGGTGCGGCACGGACTGAAGCCGCAGCACAGGATGCTGGAGATCGGCTGCGGGAACCTGCGCGCCGGGCGGCTGTTCATCGACTACCTGGAGAGCGGCAACTACTACGGGATCGACATCTCGCCGGACATCCTGATCGCGGCCCAGGACACCGTCGTACGGGAAGGCCTCCAGGCCAAGCTGCCCCATCTGACGCTCACGGACGATCTGACCTTCGCCTTCCTGCCCGACGCCTGCTTCGACGTGGTGCACGCGCACAGTGTGTTCTCTCATTCGCCGCCGGACGTCATCGAGCAGTGCCTCGCCCACGTCGGGCGTGTCCTCGCGCCCGGCGGGTTCTTCGACTTCACCTTCGACCGGACCGAGGGCAGAGAACACCAGGTGCTGCACGAGGACTTCTATTACCGCACCGACACGCTGGTCCAACTGGCCGCGAAGCATGGCCTCTCGGCCCGTTTCATGGACGACTGGGAGGCGCTTCCGCACCGCCAGTCGAAGCTCCGAGTGACCGCAACGGCCCACGCGGTGTCAGATGCTGCCCGTACCGTGAAGCCATGAACATCTGCGTCTTCCTCTCGGCCGCCGACCTCGACGAGCGCTACACGCGCCCCGCCCGCGAGTTCGCCGAACTGCTCGGCAAGGGCGGGCACACCCTGGTGTGGGGCGGTTCGGACGTCGGACTCATGAAGGTCGTCGCCGACGGCGTGCAGGAGGCGGGCGGACGGCTGCTCGGTGTCTCCGTGGAGTTCCTCGCGGCCAAGGCGCGGCCGGACGCCGACGAGATGATCGTCGCGCGTGACCTCGCCGAGCGTAAGGCGCTGCTTCTGGAGAAGGCCGACGCGGTGGTGATCATGGTCGGCGGGACCGGCACGCTGGACGAGGCGACCGACATCCTGGAGCTGAAGAAGCACGGCCACACCACCAAGCCGGTGGTGCTGCTCAACACGGCGGGCTTCTACGACGGTCTCAAGGAGCAGTTCCGGCGGATGGAGGACGAGGGCTTCCTGCCGGTTCCGCTGACCGAGCTGGTGTTCTTCGCGGAAGAGCCGGTGGGGGCGCTGGCGTACCTGGAGGAGTCGGTCGGAAACCAGTGATGCGAGCATGGCGGGCATGGCTACACATGTGATCACCGGGGCCGGTTCCGGCATCGGCGCGGCCGTCGCCCGCCGCCTCCACGCGCGCGGGGACGAGCTCGTGCTGCACGCGCGCGACGCGGGCCGCGCGAAGGAGCTGGCCGCCGAGTTCCCGGGGGCCAGGACCCTGGTCGGCGACCTCGCGGATCCGGACCGGCTGTCCTGGGCCTTCTCGCACCAGACGCTGCCCGACCGGGTCGACTCGCTCATGCACATCGCGGGCGTCATCGACCTAGGCCCGGTCGGCGAGTTGACCCCCAAGACCTGGCGCCACCAGCTGAACGTCAACCTGATCGCGCCCGCCGAGCTGACCCGCCACTTCCTGCCCCAACTCCGCGTTGCCCAGGGGCATGTGATCTTCGTCAACTCCGGTTCCGGCCTCAACGCCGGCCGCGAATGGTCCGCGTACGCCGCCTCCAAGCACGGTCTGAAGGCCCTCGCCGACTCCCTGCGCCACGAGGAGCACGCGAACGGCGTACGCGTCACCTCGGTCTATCCGGGCCGTACCACGAGCCCCATGCAGGCCAAGGTCCACCAGCAGGAGGGCAAGGAGTACGACCCCTCGAAGTGGATCGACCCCGAGTCGGTGGCGACGACGATCCTGATGGCCCTGGACCTGCCCCGGGACGCGGAGGTCAACGACCTGACGGTGCGGCCGGGGCGCTGACCCGGGCCACGACGATTCCGTACGGATTCCGTACGCTTCCGGGGTGAGCGACACTTCCCGAGTGAGCGAAAACAGCGAGTTCAGGCCCGGCCCGGCGACCGGGATCGGGTCGATGCCGGGCGAGGACGCCCGGGAGACCGCCAAGACCGTGACCGGGACCTTCGAGGGGCCGGAGACCGGGATGCCGTATCTGGCGGAGCTGCCCGCCCGGGGGCCCGGCGCCGACATGATCGGGCGGACCGCCGGGATGCTGGTCGAGCTGTACGCGCGCGTGGAGCCCAGCGGATGGCGGATCGGGGACCGGCCGGGGCGGGACACCCGGCGGGCCAGGGCCTGGCTCCGTCAGGATCTCGACGCGGTGGAGGAGTTCACGCAGGGGTACGAGGGGCCGCTGAAGGTGCAGGCGGTGGGGCCCTGGACGCTCGCGGCGGCCCTGGAGCTCAAGAACGGCGAGTCGGCGCTGTCCGACGCCGGTGCCTGCCGGGATCTCGCCGGATCGCTCGCCGAGGGACTGCGGGCGCATCTGGAGGACGTACGGCGGCGGGTGCCCGGCGCCGAGATCGTGCTGCAACTCGACGAGCCCTCGCTCGTCTCCGTGCTGCGCGGCCAGGTGAGGACCGCGAGCGGTTACCGCACCCACCGGGCCGTGGACCGCCAGGTCGCCGAGGGAACGCTGCGGGACGTCGTCGGTGTGCAGGACGGCGGGCCCGTCGTCCTGCACACATGTGCCCCCGACGTTCCGTTCGCCCTGCTGCGCCGGGCCGGAGCCGCGGCGATCTCCTTCGACTTCACGCTCCTCACCGAGCGTGACGACGACGCGATCGGGGAATCAGTGGAAGGAGGCACGAAGCTGTTCGCAGGCGTCGTGCCGGGCACGGACAGCCCATTGTCAGACCCTGCCGGTAGCGTCATGGGTGTCAGGACGTTGTGGCGCAGGCTGGGGCTGAATCCGGGGCTTCTCGCGGAGGCGGTCACGGTCACTCCGACGTGCGGGCTCGCGGGCGCTTCCCCCGAGTACGCGCGCCGGGCGCTCGCCCACTGCGTCCAGGCGGCGAGATCCCTCGCGGACAACCCAGAGTAACGGGAGGACAATACGGTGGCCGGCGACAAGGACGCACAGACTGCTCAGACTGCCTCGGCTGCGGGGCCCGTGCCCGCCGAGGCACGGGAGAAGCACGCGCAGCTCGCTGAGCAGATCGAGGAGCACCGCTTCCGGTATTACGTGAATGCCGCGCCGGTCGTCAGCGACGCGGAATTCGACCGGCTTCTGCGCGCCCTGGAGGCCCTGGAGGACGAGTATCCCGAGCTCCGCACCCCCGACTCGCCGACCCAGAAGGTCGCGGGGGCGTACGAAACGGAGTTCACGGCCGTCCAGCACCGCGAGCGCATGCTCTCCCTGGACAACGCCTTCGACGACGAGGAGCTGGCGGCCTGGGCCGACCGTGTCGCGAAGGAGGTCGGCACGTCCGACCACCACTTCCTGTGCGAGCTGAAGGTCGACGGCCTCGCGGTCAACCTCACCTACGAGCACGGCCGCCTCACACGCGCGGCGACCCGCGGCGACGGCCGCACGGGCGAGGACATCACGCCGAACGTACGCACGATCGCCGAGGTCCCGGACCGCCTCAGAGGCGATCGCATCCCCGACCTCGTGGAGATCCGCGGCGAGGTCTACTTCCCGATGGAGAAGTTCGAGGAGCTCAACGCGCGTCTGGTGGAGGGCGGCGACAAGCCCTTCGCCAACCCGCGCAACGCGGCGGCGGGTTCACTTCGTCAGAAGGACCCCCGCGTCAGCGCCACCCGCCCGCTGCACATGGTCGTGCACGGCATCGGCGCCAGAGAGGGCTTCGACGGACTCGACCGGCTCTCACAGGCCTATGACCTGCTGCGCGAATGGGGCCTGCCGACGACCCCGTACAGCAAGGTGGTCGACGACCTCGACGGCGTACGGGAGTTCATCGCGTACTACGGAGACAACCGCCACTCCGTGCAGCACGAGATCGACGGCGTCGTCGTGAAGCTCGACGAGATCCCCCTCCAGGGCCGCCTCGGCTCGACCTCGCGGGCCCCGCGCTGGGCGATCGCGTGGAAGTACGCGCCGGAGGAGGTCAACACCAAGCTGGTCAACATCCGCGTCGGCGTGGGCCGCACGGGCCGCGTCACGCCGTATGCCCAGGTGGAGCCGGTCACCGTCGCCGGCTCCGAGGTCGAGTTCGCGACGCTGCACAACCAGGACGTGGTCAAGGCCAAGGGCGTCCTCATCGGCGACACGGTGGTGCTGCGCAAGGCAGGTGACGTCATCCCGGAGATCCTCGGCCCGGTCGTGGACCTGCGCGACGGCAGCGAGCGGGAGTTCGTGATGCCGTCCGAGTGCCCCGAGTGCGGTACGCCGCTGCGGCCGATGAAGGAGGGCGACGTCGACCTGCGCTGCCCGAACGCGCGTACGTGCCCGGCCCAGTTGCGCGAGCGCCTCTTCTACCTGGCGGGACGCAAGGCGCTGGACATCGAGAACTTCGGCTATGTCGCCGCCGCCGCGCTGACCAAGCCTCTGGAGCCGGCCGAGCCGCCTCTGCAGGACGAGGGCGATCTCTTCGACCTCACCATCGAGCAGTTGCTGCCCATCAAGGCGTACGTCCTCGACCAGGACAGCGGGTTGCCGAAGCGGGACCCGAAAACGGGCGAGGAGAAGATCGCCACGGTCTTCGCCAACCAGCAGGGCGAACCCAAGAAGAACGCGCTGGCCATGCTGGAGAACATCGCCGCCGCCAAGAGCCGTCCGCTCGCCCGGGTGCTCACCGGGTTGTCGATCCGTCATGTCGGGCCGGTCGCGGCCGAGGCGCTGGCCCGCGGGTTCCGCTCGATCGACAGGATCGAGCAGGCCACGGAGGAGGAGCTGGCCGCCACCGAGGGCGTCGGCCCGATCATCGCCGCCTCCCTCAAGGAATGGTTCGGGGTGGACTGGCATCAGGAGATCCTGCGCAAGTGGCGGGCCGCCGGTGTCCGGATGGCGGAAGAGAGCTCCGGCGAGGACGAGGGACCGCGCCCGCTCGAAGGGCTCACCGTCGTCGTCACCGGAACGCTCGAACATCACACGCGGGACGTTGCGAAAGAGCAACTTCAAAGCCGGGGCGCGAAAGTAACCGGTTCGGTTTCGAAGAAGACTTCATTCGTAGTCGTTGGCGATAATCCTGGATCGAAGTACGACAAGGCCATGCAGCTCAAAGTGCCGGTTCTGAACGAGGAGGGCTTTGTCGTTCTGCTCGAACAAGGACCGGACGCGGCTGCTGAAGTCGCGCTTCCGACCGAGGAGTAGCGGTTGAAGGCCACCCGATCGGCGCATACCAGATGCATACGGGAGGCCGGGTCGCATTCGGGCAACCGTGGACGACCGCTGCCCGTAGAAGCCTTCTGCGGCCTACTGTTGAGATGTGCGCCTGCCGTGCCCAGCTGCGGTTGGGGCATTCCCTGCTCGTCAAGAGTGAGGGAAGGGTTTTCAGACGCGGTGCCGTTGAGGGTGTGTCGGGCATCGGGCCGCGTGGCGTGGGCACCGCCGGCTGTGAGAGGGACGGGAATGGATTCGACCGAGAGCGCCGCCCCGGACTCACGGCTGCGCCCGCGCTGGGTGACCGGTATGCGGCGATGGGGGTCGTCCCTGAGCGCCGCCGGACAGCGCACCGCGGTGGACGGGCACGGGCCCGGCGGGGACGCGCGCGGGCAGGGCCAGGTGAGCACCGGCTCGGGGCACGGCATGCCCGGTCATGAATCCGAGCGGCAGTCGTTCTGGCCCACGCTGCCCACGGCGGTCGTCGCGGCGGCCGGGTTCGTCCTGGGCGCGGGCTTCTTCCGGGGATTCACCGGGCATCAGGCGCTCTTTCCGTCCGGTTCCGCCGGCTGGTCGCTGGCCGTGCTGGTCGGCATCATCGTCGGCCATCTGGTGGCGCTCGGCCGTGCCCGCTGGTGGGGCGGTACGGGCTCCGGCGCGGCCCTCACACTCGCGGTTCTGCTGCTGTACGGCTGGGTGCCCGCCGGAATGGTCAGCCTGACCGTCGTCGTACTCGTCGGCATCGCCCGCCGCCATCGCTGGCGGCAGGGCGTGCTGCACGGAGCGGTGGACATTCTCGGCATCGGCGGCGGTGCGCTGGTGCTGGCCGTGTTCGGCCGGGTCCCGTCCGTGGAGAAGCCCTGGGACCCGGAGACCTGGACCGTCTACACCGCGCCCGAGGTGGTGTTGGTGGCGGTGGCGTATCTCGCGGTGACGCGCGCGCTCCTCTGGTACCTCCATGCGCCCCGCGCCGGTGTGCCGACGGTCGCCCGTACGGCCCTGGTCAGACAGGGGCTCGTCGCCGTGGCGCTGCTCGGTATCGCCCCGCTGATCTGCGTCGTCGCGATGTCCCTCCCCATCCTGCTGCCGCTCTTCTCGATCCCGCTCATAGCGCTCGACTTCAGTCTGTGGATAGCCCGTGCCCGGGCCGAGGAGCAGTTGCGCGACCCGCTCACGGGGCTGCCCAACCGCCAGTGGCTCCTCGAACGGACATGGACGGCGCTGGACGATGCCGAGCGGATCGGTGCGCGTTCCGCACTCATGCTGATCGACCTGGATCGCTTCCGGTCCGTGAATGACACGCTGGGGCATCTCGCGGGGGACAGGCTGCTGTTGCAGATAGCGGATCGGTTGCGGCTGGCGTTGCCGCGCGGAGCGGAGGCCGCGCGGCTCGGTGGTGACGAGTTCGCCGTGTTACTGCCCGTCGCCGACTCGACGACGTCCGCCACACGGGTCGCCCGGGGCCTCGTCGCCGCGCTGGGCTCACCGCTCGACCTCGACGGGCTCACCCTCGTCCTGGAGGCCAGTGCCGGGCTCGCCGTGTTCCCCGACCACGCGCTGGACGCGGAGGGGCTGCTGCGACGGGCGGACGTCGCGATGTACCAGGCGAAGCGGGACCGTACGGGGGTGGAGGTGTACGAGTCCAAGCGGGACTCCAACACCCCTGACCGGCTCGGGCTGTTGGGGGATCTGCGCCGGGCTCTGGACGCCGGGGACGTCGAGCTGCACTACCAGCCGAAGGTGCGGTTCGACGGGCAGGTGGCCGGGCTCGAGGCGCTCGTACGGTGGGTGCATCCCGAGCGGGGGAAGGTGCCGCCGGACGAGTTCATAGCCATCGCCGAGTCGTCCGGGCTGATGCCGCATCTCACCGAGTACGTGCTGGAGACGGCGCTCGGGCAGGTAGCCCGGTGGCGGGCGCAGGGACTGCATGTTCCGGTGGCCGTCAATGTGTCGCCGCGGGATGTGCACACGCCCGGGTTCGCGGGGTCGGTCGCGGCGCGGCTCGCCCGCCACGGAGTTCCCGCGGGGGCCTTGCAGCTGGAGATAACCGAGCATGTGCTGCTCGAGGATCCGCAGCGGGCCGCGGACACGCTGGCCGCGCTGACCGGGCACGGCGTGAAGATGTCGCTCGACGACTTCGGCACCGGGTACTCCTCGTTGGTGCACCTGCGCCGGCTTCCCGTGAGCGAGCTGAAGATCGACCGGTCCTTCGTGGCCCGGCTGGCCGTCGACACGGAGGATGCCGAGATCGTTCGCTGCACCGTCGATCTCGCTCATTCACTGGGGCTTCTCGTCGTCGCCGAGGGCGTGGAGGACGACGAGACGTGGGAGCGGCTTCGGGATCTTGGCTGCGACGCAGTTCAGGGCTGGCTCGTCGCCGCCGCCATGCCCGCCGAGGAGACGACCGCATGGCTCAGGGCCCGCGGGTCCCGCGGCTGGCAGCGGCCCAGGGCGGCGTTGCCCGCGGCCGCGGCGGACGATCCTGGGCGGGTCATCAACTGAGGGCGAGGGACGGTGGCGGTCCGGCACCACCCGTGACGGACAGTTGCCGGGTGCGGGTCTTCTTACGGTGGTTCGCCGGCGTCGGCGACCACGGGCGGGTGCCTCTGCATGGTGTGTGAGAGAAACCCGTGCGCGGGCACCCGCGCCCGCGCCATAGGATTGGGCCAAACCACACACACTCACCCCTGAGGATCGCTGCATGCCTGGCATCACGCGCGAGGAGGTCGCTCACCTCGCACGGCTGGCGCGTCTGGAGCTGAAGGACGAAGAGCTCGATCACTTCGCCGGTCAGCTGGACGACATCATCGGCGCGGTCGCCCGCGTCAGCGAGGTCGCCGACCAAGACGTACCGCCGACCTCCCACCCGCTGCCGCTGACGAACGTCATGCGCGCGGACGAGGTCCGTCCGTCGCTCACCCCCGAGCAGGCGCTCTCCGGTGCCCCTGCCCAGGAGCAGCAGCGTTTCAAGGTGCCTCAGATCCTGGGGGAGGAGTAATCCGACATGACGGACAGTAACGTCACCATCATCAAGCTGACCGCCGCCGAGATCGCGCAGAAGATCGCCGCGGGCGAGCTCACGGCCGTGCAGGTCACCGAGGCCCACCTCGCCCGTATCGAGGCCGTCGACGAGAAGGTGCACGCCTTCCTGCACATCGACCGGGAAGGGGCGCTGGCCCAGGCCCGTGCCATCGACGAGAAGCGGGCCAAGGGTGAGAAGCTCGGTCCCCTCGCCGGTGTGCCGCTCGCGCTCAAGGACATCTTCACCACCGAGGGGATCCCGACCACCGTCGGTTCGAAGATCCTCGAGGGCTGGATTCCGCCGTACGACGCCACCGTCACCCAGAAGCTGAAGGCCGCCGGCGTCGTCATCCTCGGCAAGACCAACATGGACGAGTTCGCCATGGGGTCCAGTACGGAGAACAGCGCGTTCGGGCCCACCGGCAACCCGTGGGACCTGACCAGGATTCCCGGCGGCTCCGGCGGCGGATCCTCCGCCGCCCTCGCCTCCTTCCAGGCGCCCCTCGCCATCGGCACCGACACCGGCGGCTCCATCCGCCAGCCCGCCGCCGTCACCGGCACGGTCGGCGTGAAGCCGACGTACGGCGGCGTGTCCCGGTACGGCATGGTGGCGTTCTCGTCCTCCCTCGACCAGGGCGGCCCCTGCGCCCGTACGGTCCTGGACGCGGCCCTCCTCCACGAGGTCATCGCCGGTCACGACCCCCTCGACTCGACCTCCATCGACGCGCCCGTACCGCCCGTCGTCGAGGCCGCCCGCAACGGCAGCGTGGCGGGCATGCGCGTGGGCGTCGTCAAGCAGTTCCGCGGCGAGGGCTACCAGGCCGGTGTCGTGCAGCGCTTCGACGAGTCGGTCGCGCTCCTCAAGGAGCTGGGTGCCGAGATCGTCGAGCTGGACTGCCCGTCCTTCGACCTGGCCCTGTCGGCGTACTACCTGATCGCGCCGTCCGAGTGCTCCTCCAACCTCGCCCGCTTCGACGGCCTGCGCTACGGCCTGCGCACCGGCGACGACGGCAGCCGCTCCGCCGAGGACGTCACCTCCCTCACCCGCGAGGCGGGCTTCGGCGACGAGGTCAAGCGCCGCGTCATGCTCGGCACGTACGCCCTGTCGAGCGGCTACTACGACGCGTACTACGGCAGCGCCCAGAAGGTCCGTACGCTCATTACGCGGGACTTCGAGAAGTCCTTCGAGCAGGTCGACGTCATCGTCTCGCCGACGACCCCGACCACCGCCTTCCCGATCGGCGAGCGTGCCGACGACCCGATGGCGATGTACCTCGCGGACCTGTGCACCATCCCGACCAACCTGGCGGGCAACGCCGCCATGTCGCTGCCCTGCGGCCTCGCGCCGGAGGACAACCTCCCGGTCGGTCTGCAGATCATCGCCCCCGCGATGCAGGACGACCGCCTGTACAAGGTGGGCGCCGCGGTCGAGGCCGCGTTCGTGGAACGCTGGGGTCACCCGCTGATCGAGGAGGCTCCGTCGCTGTGAGCAAGGCACTGTCGAAGGCCAAGGGCTTCAAGAAGTCGAAGTCCGGCACGTACCTGTCCATCGCCACCACCGCGTTCGGCGCGATCGGTGTCGCCAAGCAGATCAAGAAGGCCCGCGTCGAGAACGACACACTCCGGCTCGTCGACGCCGTGGTGACCGCCGCCGGTGTCGTCACCGGCCTCGCACTGCTCTACCGCGAGCTGAAGCGGCTGGGCGACGACGACGTCCTGCTGGGCTGAGAGGGAAAGTTCACCGTGACTGTCACGACCACGACTGACCTGGTGTCGTACGAGGACGCGCTGGCGTCGTACGACCCCGTCATGGGCCTGGAGGTCCATGTCGAACTCGGCACCAAGACCAAGATGTTCTGCGGATGTTCGACCGAGCTGGGCGCCGAGCCCAACTCGCAGACCTGCCCGACCTGCCTCGGCATGCCCGGCTCGCTCCCGGTCATGAACGCGACCGGTGTCGAGTCCGCGATCAAGATCGGTCTCGCGCTGAACTGCGAGATCGCCGAGTGGTGCCGTTTCGCCCGGAAGAACTACTTCTATCCGGACATGCCGAAGAACTTCCAGACCTCCCAGTACGACGAGCCGATCGCCTTCAACGGCTATCTGGACGTCCAGCTGGAGGACGGCGAGATCTTCCGTGTGGAGATCGAGCGCGCCCACATGGAGGAGGACACCGGCAAGTCCACACACGTGGGCGGCGCGACGGGCCGAATCCACGGCGCCTCGCACTCGCTCCTCGACTACAACCGCGCCGGCATCCCGCTCATCGAGATCGTCACCAAGCCGATCGAGGGAGCGGGGGAGCGCGCGCCCGAGGTCGCCAAGGCGTACGTCGCCGAACTGCGCGAGCTCATCAAGGCGCTCGGCGTCTCCGAGGCCCGCATGGAGATGGGCCAGATGCGCTGCGACGTGAACCTGTCGCTGCGCCCCAACGGCACCGAGAAGTTCGGCACGCGCTCCGAGACGAAGAACGTCAACTCGCTGCGTTCGGTGGAGCGTGCCTGCCGGTACGAGATCCAGCGGCACGCCGCCGTCCTGAACAGCGGCGGCACGATCATCCAGGAGACCCGCCACTTCCACGAGGACACGGGCTCCACGACCTCCGGCCGCGTGAAGGAAGAGGCGGAGGACTACCGCTACTTCCCCGAGCCGGACCTCGTTCCCGTCGCTCCGACCCGCGAGTGGGTCGAGGAACTGCGGGCGGGCCTGCCCGAGCTGCCGCGGGTGCGCCGCAACCGGCTGCGCGAGGAGTGGGGCATCTCCGAGCACGACATGCAGTCGATCCTGAACGCGGGCGCGGTCGACCTGATCGCCGCCACGATCGAGTCGGGTGCCGACTCGGTCTCGGCGCGCAAGTGGTGGATGGGCGAAATGGCCCGGAACGCCAACGAGTCGGGGCGCCCGATCGACGAACTGCCGATCACGCCCGAGCAGGTCGCCCGTGTGACCACGCTGGTCAAGGAGGGCTCCCTCAACGACAAGCTGGCCCGTCAGGTCATCGAAGGCGTTCTCGCGGGCGAAGGCACCCCGGACGAGGTCGTCGAGAAGCGCGGCCTGAAGGTCGTCTCGGACGAGGGCGCCCTGACGGCCGCCGTCGAGGAGGCCATCGCCGGCAACCCGGCCATCGCGGACAAGATCCGCGGCGGCAAGGTGGCCGCCGCGGGCGCGCTGGTGGGCGCGGTCATGAAGGCCACGCGGGGCCAGGCCGACGCGGCCCGTGTCAAGGAACTGATCCTGGAGAAGCTGGGCGTCGAGGGCTGAGCGCTCCGCTGGAAGTGCGGTCCGGAATCTGCGGACCGTCTGTGGCTGGTCGCGCAGTTCCCGCGCCCCTTACGGGGCGCACGTCTGAACGCCGGTCGGGCTGGAACACCCCAGCCCGACCGGCGTTTCTGTGACTCAGGGCCGGCGGTTCGGCAGCCGTAGCGCCATCGGCAACGCCAGCGCCATCAACCCCACCCCGCACAGCAGCGTCGTACGGAACCCGTCCGTCGCCGTCAGCAGCAGGGCCGCGAGCGCCGTGCCGACGGACGCGGCCATCTGCGAGATGATGTTCAACGCCGTGCTGCCGGCGGCGACTTCGCTGTCCGCGAGGCCGCGTGTGGCCGAGGCCATGACCGGCATGTTGGTCATGCCGACGCCGGTGCCCATGACGGCGAGCGAGGCGACCAGGCGCCAGTACGGGGTGTCCGGCCCGGCCTGAACCGCGAAGGCGAGGAAGCCCGCGGCGGCGACCAGGATGCCGGGCACGACGATCGCTCGGGTCGCGACACGGTCCGAGATACGGCTGGAGAACTGCATCACCGTGCCGCTGAACAGGAACTGAGGAGCCATCAGCAGCCCGGCCTCCGTCGCGGACAGGCCGCGTCCCTGCTGCCAGTACAGCGGTACGAGGATCATCGAACCGAAGTACGCCGCCGAGAACGGAACCATCGTCGCCACCGCCCGGCCGAACGACGCCCTGCTCAGCAGCCGCAGGTCGAGCAGCGGATGCGGTGCCCGCAGCGCCCGTACCGCGAAGGCCGCCACCAGCGCCGTACCCACGACGATCGGGACGACGACCCCGGCGTCGCCGAAGCCGCCGCGCTCACCGCCCAGCGTCAGTCCGTACAGCAGGGCGGCGAGGCCCGGGGAGAGCGTCAGCAGACCGGCCAGGTCCAGCGGGCGGTGGAGCCGCTCGTCGTCGCCGCGCAGGACGCGGGCGCCGAGGAGCAGGGTCAGGGCGCCGACGGGGACGTTGACGAAGAAGATCCAGCGCCAGGAGAGCGCGTCGGTGAAGACGCCGCCGAGGATCGGTCCCGCCATCGGGCCGATGAGGACGGGGATGCCGAGGATGCCCATCATCGTGCCCTTGCGCTCCGGCGGGGCGGCGCGCAGGACCACGGTCATCGCGACCGGCACGATCATGCCGCCGCCGAGTCCCTGGAGCACCCGGAAGGTGATCAGCGAACCCGCGTTCCAGGCAAGGCCCGTGAGCCCCGAGCCGAGGGTGAAGAGCGTGACGGCGGTGAGGAAGACCCGCTTCGCGCCGTACCGGCCCACCGCCCACGCGGTGACCGGGATGACGGTCGCCAGCGCGAGCGAGTAGCCGGTCACCGTCCACTGGACCACGGACAGCGGTGCGTCGAAGGCGCGTGACAGATGGCCGAGGGCGACATTGACGATGGTCATGTCGAGCACCGTCATGAACGAGCCGAGGACCACGACGCCCGCGACGGCCAGGACGTTCCGGGGTATGGCGGGGACCGGTGAACTCCCGGTCTCCGTCGGCAGCGTGGCGCTCATCGCGCGCCGTACGGTGCCGCGGCGCGGCCCGCTCGCAACGTACGCCCCCACCAGGTCAGCTGGTCCAGCATGCCCTTGCCGGCGCCCTCGGGGATGTCGGGCCGCAGCAGCGAGCCGTCCTCCGCGAAGTTCTCCCCCGCCCTGTGGAAGCTGACCGAGTCCCGCATCGTCACGGCGTGCAACTCGGCGAAGACGAGCCGCAGTTGCTCGACCGCGCGCAGACCGCCGCCCATCCCTCCGTACGACACGAAGCCGACCGGCTTGGCCTGCCACTGCGTGTAGTGCAGGTCGATGGCGTTCTTCAGGGGCGCCGGGAAGCTGTGGTTGTACTCGGGCGTGATCACCACGAAGGCGTCGGCCGCCGCCAGGCGTTCCGTGACCGCGGCGGCCTCGGGGTGGGGTGCGGGGGAGACGACGTCGGGCAGCCGATGGTCGGCGAGGTCGATCGGGTCGAGTTCGAGATCGCCGCGCTGGGCGGCGAACCGCAGGAACCAGTCGGTGACCACGGGTCCGAAGCGGCCCTCGCGGATGGAACCGGTCAGGACGGCGACACGAAGGGGGGCGTTGGACAGGTTCGGGGAAGCGGAGGAGTTCGTCATGCCGAGAAAAGTACAACGCTCATGGCAATGAATGCAACGAGTGTTGTAACTTTCCTGGTCCGGCTACCGTGACAGGCGACAGGCAGGAAGGGGCAGGACGCGTGAGACAAGGGCTCGCCGAGAAGCGGCAGGCGATCGTGCGGGGGGCGCGCCGGGTCTTCGGGCGCGACGGCTACACACGTGCCGGCATCGACTCCATCGCCAAGGAGGCGGGGGTCTCGACCCGGACGATCTACAACCACTTCCCGGAGGGCAAGGCGCAGCTCTTCCGCGTCGTCGTCGTGGAGGGTTCCGAGGAGATCCTGCGGGCCCATGTCGACGCCATCGACCGGCGGTTGTACAAGGTCACGGACCTGGAAGCCGACCTCGTCGACTTCGCGCACGCCTGGATGAGTCCGATGTACCAGTACCGCGACCACTTCGCCCTCGTACGGCAGTTGCGGGCCGAAGTCGGCCACATTCCGCAGGAGCTCCTGGACGCCTGGCGGGCTGCCGGCCCCGACCGCGCGCTCGAGTTGGTGGCCGCCCGGTTCCGTGAACTGGCCGAGGAGGGGCTGCTCGACGCCCCGGACCCGGAGCGGGCCGCGACCCACTTCATCCTGCTGACCGGGTCCGAGATCAGCGATCGCACATACGGGGGCGTGATCCCGATGCCGGACGAGAAGCGGGACGAGCTGGTGCGCTCGGGGGTGCGGGCGTTCCTGCACGGCTATCTGCCGCGCGGGAGCGTATCCGGTTGATATTCGCCGCATGGGGTGGGTGGCGGGAAATGCGAGGGGGTTCACACAACTGTGTTGTGAAGTCCCTCGCATTTCTGTGAGTAAGTCCACGAAATCGGCTATCGATCTCTACGGCCTGCAAGAGTTGTCCACGTATTGCTCATGTGTTCTTTGCGGGCGGTTCCCGGTAAAGATCCACAATCCCCCCACGGGAGCTCGTTCGTGGCAGCACTCGCACGCTGGTGTGTCAGGCACCGTCTTCTGGTCGTTCTGCTCTGGATCCTCGCGCTCGGCGGTACGACCGTCGTCGCCGCGGTCGCCGGATCCGCCTACTCGAACGACTACAAGGTGCCCGGCACGGAATCCGGCCGTGCCGCCCAGCTGCTGCAGAAGAGCTTCCCCGACCTCGGCGGGGACAGCGACACGATCGTCTGGCACACCGGCTCCGACGCGGCGGGTGACGCGGATTCCGTACGCGCCGCCGACATCGAGCAGACGATGACCCGCACCCTCGACAAGATCGAGAACCTGCCCGGCGTGGCCTCCGTCACCGACCCGTACGCCGGCCAGAGCGCCGGGCGGATCAGCGCCGACGGGCACACCGCCTACGCCACGGTCACCTTCGACGAGCAGGCCAAGGACGTCGACAAGGCCGACGTCCAGGCCGTCGTCGACACCGCCAAGGATGCCGAGACGGACGGTCTCCAGGTCGAGCTGGGCGGCAACGCCATCGGGCTCACCGAGTCCTCGGGCGGCCATATCGCCGAGGTCGTCGGCGTGGTCGTCGCGGCTGTGGTCCTCTTCCTCGCCTTCGGCTCGCTCGCCGCCTCGCTGCTGCCCATCGCCACGGCCCTGGTGAGCGTCGGCACGGCGTACGCCGGGATCGTGCTGCTCGGGCACTTCATGACCGTCGCCGACTTCGCGCCGATGCTCGGCATGCTGGTCGGCCTCGGCGTCGGCATCGACTACGCGCTGTTCATCGTGACCAGACACCGGCGCGGTCTGAAGCGCGGGCTGCCGGTCGCGGAGGCCGCGCGGAACGCCGTGGCCACCACCGGGCGCGCCGTCGTCTTCGCGGGCGCAACGGTGTGTATAGCCCTGCTCGGCATGCTCATCCTGCGGCTCAGCTTCCTGAACGGCGTCGCGATCGCCGCGTCCCTGACCGTGCTGCTCACCGTCGCGGCCTCCGTGACCCTGCTGCCCTCGCTGCTCTCCTTCATCGGCATGCGCGCCCTCAGCGGCCGCGAGCGCCGCCGCCTGGACGAACACGGCCCCGAACCGGAGATCCCCACCGGGCTCGCCGCCCGCTGGTCCGCCTTTGTCGAACGGCACCCCAAACTCCTCGGAGTCGTCGCCCTCGCCGTCATGGCCGTACTCGCACTGCCCACGCTCGGCCTGCACCTCGGCACCTCGGACCAGGGCAACCACCCTGAGACCGCCACCACCCGCCAGGCGTACGACCTGCTGGCCGACGGCTTCGGCCCCGGCGTCAACGGCCCGCTGACCCTCGTCACCGATGTCGACAGCGCTCAGGACCAGCTCGCCCTCGACAACCTCGACGCCACACTCCGCTCGACCGACGGAGTCGCCTCGGTGACCCCGGTGACGTACGACACGAGCGGCGACACCGCCTACCTCACCGTCATTCCGGAATCCTCGCCGCAGTCCGAGAAGACCAGCGACCTCGTCGACCGGCTGCGCACCGACGTGCTGCCCCGGGCCGAGACGGACACCTCGCTGGACCTGCACGTCGGCGGGGTCACGGCCGGCTACGACGACTTCGCCGAGGTCATCATCGGCAAGCTGCCACTGTTCGTGGGCGTCGTGATCGGACTCGGCTGCATCCTGCTGCTGCTCGCCTTCCGCTCCATCGGGATACCCCTGAAGGCCGCCGCGATGAACGTCGCGGCCGTCGCCGCCGCCTTCGGCGTCGTCGTCGCGATCTTCCAGTGGGGCTGGGGCAGCGAACTGCTGGGCCTGGGCAGCGCGGGCCCGATCGAACCGTTCCTGCCCGTGATCATGGTGTCGGTGCTCTTCGGACTCTCCATGGACTACCAGGTCTTCCTGGTCAGCAGGATGTACGAGGAATGGCTGGAGACCGGCGACAACCGGCGGGCCGTCCGCGTCGGCCTCGCCGAGACCAGCCGGGTGATCAACTCCGCCGCCGTGATCATGATCTCGGTCTTCCTCGCCTTCGTGCTCAGCGGCGACCGCGTCATCGCGATGTTCGGCATCGCGCTCGCCGCCGCGGTCGCGCTCGACGCCTTCGTCCTGCGTACGCTCCTGGTGCCCGCCCTGATGCACATGCTGGGCGGCGCCAACTGGTGGCTGCCGCGCTGGCTCGGCCGCCGCCTGCCGCGCATCAGCATCGAAGCGCCCGAGTCCAGCCCTGCCAGTCCTGCCAGTCCTGCCAGTCCTGCCAGTCCTGCCAGCTCCTCCCATGCGACGATTCCCGGTGCGCGCGACGGCGCACTCATGGACGTACTCGTGAAGGAGCGGCAGCAGGATGTACGCGATATCCCTGGGTGACGACGGCGCCGAACTGCGGCCCCTGGAGCCCTGGCACGCCGAGGAGTTCCTCGCCCACCTGGACCGGGGCCGGGAGTTCGTCGGGCAGCACATCCCGTTCGGAGCCAAGGCCACCGACGCCGACTCCGCGCGGGAACTCCTCCAGTCGTACGCCGACCAGCGCGCCGCCGACACCGGCAGCCTGCACGGGCTGTGGCTGGACGGGAAGCTCGTGGGCGGTGTGCTGTTCCTGCACTTCGACGCCGAGCGGGGCACCTGCGAGGTCGGCTGCTGGCTGGAGCCGGCCGCCGCGGGACGCGGACTGGTCACGCGCGCCATGCGGCTCCTCATCGACTGGGCGATTGACGTACGCGGTATCCACCGTGTGGAGTGGCAGGCGTCGTCCGCCAACGAACCGAGCATCAACGTGGCGCGGCGGCTGGGCATGAGCCGCGATGGCGTGCTCCGGGAGAGCTTCCCGTACCGGGGCGAGCGTCAGGACCTCGAAGTGTGGTCCGTACTCGCGGCCGAATGGCGCGCGGCACGCGCGCGTACCGCTTAAAACGATCATTAAGAAACCTCTCAGAGAGCGTCCGTACGGTGCGGAGTATGGGAACCAAGACAGATGACGAGGCCGGAGTGGACACCGGCACCGAGGCACAGCGCGACGAGGAGGAAGTGCAGCTCACGAAGGACGACGGCACGGCCGAGGACCAGGCCGACGAGGCGTACGAGGACGACGAGCAGGCAGACCAGGACTCCGGTGACAGCGCCGGCGTGGCCACCAGCGGCTCCGCTGTGGGCCAGGGTGCCGCCGCCGTCGTCTCCGCCGGGCTCGGCATCGTCTCGCTGACCGGCAGCTGGGTCGGCACGGTGGCACAGGCCCGCGACTCCCTGTACGGCCAGCTGGAGACCGCGCAGAACGCCGGCGTGGGCGAGCAGATCAAGCAGGTCTACGGCGACTCCTGGAACGCCAACGCGCTGGTCGCCGGGTTCTTCGCGCTGGCCGCGCTGATCACCGGCGTCGTGGTGCTCGTCAGGCCCGCGTTCGGGAACCCGGACCGGGTGCAGGCGCCGTGGGTCAAGTCGGTGGCCTGGGCGGGCGTCTCGCTCGGCGTCATCGGGCTGCTGCTGGCCGCCCTGAAGTACTCCGACGTCCTGCTCTCCCTGCCCTCCGCGAGCGGCTGAACCGCCGACGCGAAAACCGCACGTCCTGAGGGGCCTTAGGTCCGCCGTGAGCCACTTACGGCAGACCTAAGGCCCCTCCCGCGTGGAAGATGCGGAACTCTCCCGATGTGGCGCACCCCCCTTGGAGACGAAGGTTGAGGCATCACACCAAGCGAGGCCCGAAACCGACTCTTCATGAGGGGTACGAGATGTTCGAGTACGAGCGCCAGCAGTTCCGTTCCGCCGAGATGATCCGCGAGGCCGACAACTACCGTCAGGCGCGTGCGGCCGTCCGCGCCCGCCGTGCCGCCCGCCGCTCCGCGAAGGACGACGCCGAAGGGCAGGTGAACCGCCAGGGGCCGCGCCGCCACCGCTTCGCACGCGCGGCGTGATGCGGGCCGGGGAAGGTGCCGGGAGCCCTGGGGGACTCCCGGCACCCGGCCGGGCGAACCTCCCGCGGCCGGCCGGGGCGCCGATAATCGCTGCCGCACTGTCAGACCCCTGTGCGATGCTCGGCGTTGTGGAGACCAGGTCCGTCAGTCCGGTGTTCGTCGGTCGCGCCGACGAGCTGGACGCGCTGAACGACGCACTCGCCCGCGCTACCGCGGGCGAGCCGCAGGCGTTGCTGGTCGGCGGCGAGGCCGGCGTCGGAAAGACCCGGTTCATCGAGGAGTTCGCCACCGCGGCCGTCCGCGGCGGCACCGTCGTGGCGCTCGGCGGCTGCGTCGAGATCGGCGCCGACGGGCTGCCGTTCGCCCCCTTCTCCACCGCACTGCGCGCCCTGCGCCGGCAACTGCCCGACGAGCTGGCGGCCGCGGCCGCCGGGCAGGAGGAGGAGCTGGCCCGGCTGCTGCCCGAGCTGGGCGACACCTCGCGGGGGCGGCACGACGAGGAGGGCATGGCCCGCCTCTTCGAACTCACCGTCCGCCTCCTGGAGCGCGTCGCCGCCGACCGCACAGTCGTCGTCCTCCTGGAGGACCTGCACTGGGCCGACGCCTCGACCCGCCACCTCCTCGCCTACCTCTTCCGTACGCTGCGCAGCGGCCGCCTCGTCGTCGTCGCCACGTATCGCGCCGACGACGTCCACCGCCGCCACCCACTGCGCCCCCTGCTGGCCGAGCTCGACCGGCTGCGCACGGTCCGCCGTATCGAACTCGGCCGCTTCAGCCGCGCCGAGGTCGGCCGCCAGATCGCCGGAATCCTCGCCCGCGAGCCCGACCCCGCCCAGGTCGACGAGATCTTCGAACGCTCCGACGGGAACGCGTTCTTCGTCGAGGAACTCGCCGTCGCCTCCCACGAGGGCTGCCGCACCGGCCTCACCGACTCCCTCCGGGACCTTCTCCTCGTCCGCGTCGAGAGCCTGCCCGAGAGCTCTCAGCGGGTCGCCCGGATCGTCGCCGAGGGCGGCTCCACCGTCGAGTACGCGCTGCTCGCCGCCGTGGCACAGCTCTCCGAGGACGACCTCATCGAGGCGCTGCGGGCCGCCGTGGGCGCCAACATCCTGCTAGCGACACCCGACGGGGACGGCTACCGCTTCCGCCACTCCCTGGTGCGCGAGGCCGTCGCCGACGACCTGCTGCCCGGCGAGCGCTCCCGCCTCAACCGGCGGTATGCCGAGGCCCTGGAGGCCGACCCGACGCTCGTACCGGCCGATGAGCGCGCCGCGCGCCTGGCCAGCTACTGGTACCACGCGCACGACGCGGCCAAGGCCCTGCCCGCCGTCCTCGACGCCTCCGTGGAGGCCCGCCGCCGGCACGCCTACTCGGAGCAACTGCGGCTCCTGGAGCGGGCGATGGAGCTGTGGGACACGGCTCCCGACGCCGTGCGCGCGCAGTTGCGTCCCGTCGACTACACCGAGGCCTATCCGCCCAGCGGCTGCGACCCGGCCACCGCACCGCTGAGCTACCTCGACCTGATGGCCGAGGCCGCCGTTGCGGGCCGGTTCTGCGGGGAGCGCGAGCGCGCCCTGAAGATCACCAAGCGGGCCCTGCACCTGCTGGAGGACGAGGCGGACCAGTTGCGCGAGGCATGGTTCTGGGTCCAGCGCTCCCGTCTGGTGCAGGCACAGGGCCGCGGTGACGGCTGGAAGGAACTCGGCACCGCCCAGCGCCTGGTACGCGGTCTGCCGCCCTCGCAGGTGCACGCCGAGGTCCTGGCGGTGGTCGCCAACTGGTCCATGCTCCACACGCCGGGCTCCGACGCGCTGACGGACGCCCAGCGTGCCGTGGAGTACGCGCGCATGGTGGGCGCCCGCGACATCGAGCTGAACGCACGCCTCACCCTGGGCGGACTCATGGTCGACTCGGGCGACATAGAGGCCGGACTCGCCGAGGTGTACGAGGTCCGGGACCGAGCCGTCGAACTCGGACTGCCCGCCGTCATGGGCCGCAGTTATGTGAACCTGCCGTCCCACCTCGAGAGCCTCGGCCGCTCCCGGGAAGCCGTCGACATCCTGAGGGAAGGCGTCGAACTCACACGAAAAAGAGGCTTGCTGGAGTCGCAGTCCTGGGTGTGGGACAACCTCGCCGATTCACTCTTCTCCCTGGGCCGCTGGGACGAGGCCACCGAGGCCGCGACGAACGCGCAGCACGCCGCCCCGAGCGCCAAACCGCTCGCCGGCGCCTCCTCCCGCCTCGCCGACGTCGCGCTCGCCCGCGGGAACCTCGCCGAGGCAGGCCGCCACCTGGCCGCCGCCCGCGACTACTGCGGCACCCACGACCTCATGCCGCAGAACGTCCTGCCGCTCGCCCGCCTCGCCATCGGGCTGGCCGCCGCCGAGGGCCGCATCCTCGATGCCCGAGCCGAACTCGACCGCGCCCTGGACGCCGGCCTCCCGCCCGGGACCCAGTACTTCGGCTGGCCGCTGCTGCTGGCCGCCGCCACCGCGGAGGCCGACGCGCGCGGGCTGCCCGTCGCGGAACCGGGCCGCGCCGAGCTCCTGGAGCGCATCCGCCGGAGCGCCAAGCCGGTCGCCACGAACGTGCCCGTCTGGCAGACGTACGAGCGCTGGGTGCGCGCCGAGCTGCTGCGTGCCGAAGGCCGGGACACTCCTGCCGACTGGTCCGAGGTCGTGGCCGCCGCGGAGCCGCTGGAGCGCCCCTACGACCTCGCCCGCGTCCGCCTCCGTCTCGCCGAGTCCCTGCTGACCGCCGGCGGAGAGGGCGAGCGTGACCGGGCCACCGAGCTCCTCCGCCTGGCCGCCGCCGTAGCCGAGCACCTCGGCGCCCGCCCGCTCGCCGAGTCCGTCGCCCTGCTCGCCCGGCGCGCCCGCCTCACCCTGACTCTCCCCCCGGAGGGTCCGGAGCGGTCGGCCCTCACTCCCGTCGACCCGGTCGAGGCGCTGGGGCTCACCAGCCGTGAGCGCGACGTCCTCCGCCTCGTTGCCGCAGGCCGAAGCAACCGCCGGATAGCCGAGGAACTCTTCATCTCCCCGAAGACGGCCAGCGTCCACGTCTCCAACATCCTCGCCAAGCTGAACGTCTCCGGCCGGGGTGAGGCAGCGGCACTGGCCCACCGGCTACGACTGTTCCCGCCGGATACATCCACTGCTCGAGCCGCAGGGTGAGGCTTACGCTGAAAAGGACCCCGGGCCCGAGGAGGCACCGTGTTCAACATGATCGAGCAGCTCTTCGCACCAGGCCGCAAGCACACCGACGACGAGCGCAAGCGGCTGGAGCTGACGCGCGTGGACCTCAACGACGGTGATCCCGGACGTGGGCCGATAGACCTGACCTCCGGCAAGGTGGTCGTACGCCTGCCGGCGCAGGCACAGCCCCAGCCGTCCACGGAGCCGCCCGAGAGCTGAGGGCGGCTGCCGCCTACTTCACCTCCAGTTCAAGAATCTTGTCGTCCCCGTCCTCCGGGGATCCTCGGCCGTCCGTCTCGCTCGTCACCAGCCACAGTTTGTTGCCGCCCGCGGAGACCACCGTGCGCAGGCGGCCGTGCTCGCCCTCCAGGAATGCCTGTGGGTCGGCCGCGGCTTCCGTGCCGCTCAGGGGGACGCGCCACAGTCGCTGGCCCCGCAGGCCCGCCATCCAGATGGAACCCTCCGCGTAGGCGATGCCGCTGGGGGAGGCCTCGGCCACGCCCCACTGGGCTATCGGGTCGTGGAACTTGGAGTCGTCGGACTTGCCCTCGGCGTCCGGCCAGCCGTAGTTGTCGCCCGGCTTGATGTCGTTCAGCTCGTCCCAGGTGTTCTGGCCGAACTCGGACGCCCACAGGCGCTGCTTGGAATCCCAGGCCAGGCCCTGCACATTGCGGTGGCCGTAGGAGTAGACGGGGGAGTCGAACGGGTTGCCCGGAGCCGGCTCGCCGTCCGGGGTCAGCCGGAGGATCTTGCCGCCCGTGGAGTTCTTGTCCTGGGCCAGCTCGGCTTCGTACCGCTCGCCCGTGCCCGCGTAGAGCATCTTGTCCGGGCCGAAGGCGATCCGCCCGCCGTTGTGGTTCGTGCCCTTCGGGATGCCCCTGAACACCGTGTCGGGCGCGCCCAGTTGCTCACCGGACGGCTTCTTCTCGTCGTACAGCATGCGCACGATGCGGTTGTCCGACTCCGAGGTGAAGTACGCGTAGACCATGTGGTCCGAGGCGTACTCCGGCGAGAGCGCGAGGCCCATCAGGCCGCCCTCGCCTGCGGGGGCGACGCCCGGCACCGTGCCGGCCTCGGTCTTCTTGCCGTTCTTTCCGTCGACCCGGGTGATAGTCCCCTCGTCCCGCGAGGACACCAGCAGGTCGCCGTCGGGCAGCGGCGCGAGGCCCCACGGAGTGTTCAGCCCCTCGGTGACGGTCCGTACGACCTCCACCGAGCCCTTCGCGGGCGGAGAGTCCTCGGCCGCCTGTTCCGGAGGCGAGGACCCCGATTCCGTACGGCTCGGGGAGGCGTTCGCTCCGCCGTCCGACCCCTCCTCGTCGCCGGAAGAGCACCCGGCCGTCAGAAGGAGCGCGGCTGCGGCCAACACGGCCGTCACAGCTCGACGTTGCACGATCAGGATCCCTTCGACGCGGCAGGTTCTACTTTTCATACACCGCAAGCGCCTCACAGGTTCCCGATCTCCGGACGCGAAATGCGACGAGATCCGGACGCGCATTACGGCGAGAGCTTTCCTGGGACCATTACGCAGTCCCCAGACCACCGCAGTCCCCAGACCACCCTCGCTCATTCCACGGACCGCCGCTGCTCGACGTTCACTCCCAGGACCCCTGAGCCGAGGGCAGCTCCGCCACCTCCGCGAGATCCCGCGCCGACAGCCGCAGCCCGGCCGCCCTCGCGTTCTCGGCCGCCCAGCGCTCCCGCTTGGCCCCCGGCACCGGGACCACGTGCCGGCCCTGCGCGAGCACCCACGCGAGCGCCACCTGCGCCGGAGTGACCTCCTCACCGGTCTCCTCCCCGTGCCGCCGCGCGATCCGGCGCAGACCGGCCACGATCGGCTGGTTCGCGGCCATCATCTCGGCGGTGAAGCGGGGATGCCGGGCGCGTACGTCGTCGGGCTCGAAGCCTTCGCCGGGCGTGAGGGTCCCGGTCAGGAAGCCGTTGCCGAGCGGCATCGCCGCCAGGAAGCCGACGCCGCGCGCCTCGCACCACGGCAGCAGCCCGTCCAGCGCCTCCGGCGACCACACCGACAGCTCGGCCTCCACCGCGCTCACCGGAAAAACCTGCTGCACCCGCTCCAGCTGCCGGATCGTTCCGTCGTGCAGGCGTGCCCCGGAGCGGCGACCGGAGCGGGCGCCCACCGCGCACAGCCCCAGCGCCCGTACCTTCCCCGCCGTCACGAGTTCCGCCATCGCGCCCCAGGTCTCCTCGACCGGCACCTCGGGGTCCGCGCGATGCAGCTGGTACAGGTCGATGACGTCCGTCTGCAGCCGCCGCAGTGAGGCGTCGCAGGCCCGCTTCACATACCCGGGACGGCCGTTGGCCACGATGTGCTGCTCGCCGACCAGCAGCCCGCACTTGGTGGAGACGAAGGCATCCGGGCGCCGTTCCTTGAGCACCCTGCCCACCAGCAGCTCATTGGTGAACGGCCCGTACATGTCGGCGGTGTCGAGGAGGGTCGCGCCCCGGTCGAGGGCCGTGTGCAGGGTCCGCAGCGACTCGTCGCCCCGCTGCCGCGAAGCCGAGTACGCCCAGCTCATCGGCATGCACCCGAGGCCGACAGCCCCCACCTCGAGCGCCGCCGCCCCGATCGTCCTGCGCTCCACCTGGCAGTGCCCTCCCTTTCCTGGCCCCCCAAACTAACCTCTGCGTCTGTTGATGCTTCGCCTAGCCTCCTGAGCATGACTTCCGAAGTGTGGCTCCCGTTCGACGCAGCCGACATCGACGGCCTCCCCGAAGGCCTCAACTACCGCTTCTGGGACGGTGAGCAGGACTTTCCCGCCGATCCCGCCGACTGCGCGTTCTATGTCGTGCCCTACATGAAGAGCAGCGAGGTCTCGGTACGCCCGATGGCCGAAATGACGTCCGTGCGGGTCGTGCAGACGATGTCGGCCGGAATCGACCACGTCCAGCCGGGCCTCGGACTGCTCCCCAAGGGCGTGCAGTTGTGCAACGCGCGCGGAGTGCACGACGCCAGTACGGCCGAACTCACGCTCACGCTGATCCTCTCCTCGCTGCGGGGCATCCCCGACTTCGTCCGCGGGCAGGAGCACGAGGAGTGGCGGTCCGGGTTCCGCCCGGCGCTCGCCGACAAGTCCGTCCTGATCGTCGGCTACGGCTCGGTCGGTTCCGCGATCGAGGACCGGCTCGCGCCCTTCGAGGTCGCGCGGGTGGCGCGCGTCGCGCGCTCCGCACGTGAGACGGAGCGCGGTCCCGTGCATCCGATCACCGCACTGCCCGAACTTCTGCCAGACGCCGACGTCGTGGTGCTCATCACGCCCCTCACGGAGCAGACGAGGGGTCTGGTCAACGCCGGCTTTCTGGCGCGGATGAAGGACGGTGCGCTGCTGGTCAACGTCGCCCGCGGCGGTGTCGTCGACACCAAGGCGCTCCTCGCCGAGCTGGAAAGTGGCCGGATCCGGGCGGCCCTCGACGTCACCGATCCTGAACCGCTGCCCAAGGGGCACCCGTTGTGGCATGCGCCGGGCGTACTCATCAGTCCACACGTGGGAGGCCCGACGTCCGCGTTCTTCCCGCGCGCCAAGCGGCTCCTGGTGGACCAGCTCAACCGGTTCGTGAACCAGGAGCCGATGCGAAACGTGGTCCTTACGACGGGCGCTTAGCCTCCGCGGCCACCCTCCGCAGTCCCCTGAACGCGGTCGGTTCGCTTATCGCCCCTGGTCGTCACGGAGCGTAGAGAGGCTATGTCCCTGAGTGACGAGACTGGTGTATCGTCCCGACAGGGGATGCGCCGCGCACCGTACGGCGCCGGGGACGAGAGACAGCGGAATGTGAGGGGGGCGACGGGCGATGCACGGCCTATGGACCAACGATCCGACGCGGCGGGGCCGCCGACGGCGACCCTGGCACGCACCACGCAGAAGCGGCCACAGCTGCTCCCACCACCGCAGGCACAGTGGTCGCAGGCGGCACGCGCCCTCATCCTCCAACCGGCTTCGCACGGCTCGGGTGGGGGGATCCCCTTCGGCGCACCGGGACCAGAGGGACTCGGGGGCGGCACGGACCGGAGAGACACAGTGAGCTCCCAGGGGGCGCTGCTGGCCCGCCGCCCGGTCGCCGGCGGCGGGACGAGCCTGGTCCCGCAACTGGTACTGGCCCTGGTGTGCGCGGGATACGCCATCGGTTCCGCGTTCAGTTGGGGCTCGCAGACGCTCGCGCTGATCATGGGCGACTTCGGACTGAGCGCGGCGGCCGCCGCCGCGGCCGTCTCCTGCTTCCTCAGCGCCAGAAAAGGCCGCAGCCGCTTTCGACCCGCATGGCTGCTGTTCGCGCTCTCGTCCACGATGGCCGCCGCGGGCAACTTCGTCTGGGGCTGGTACGAGGTCGTCCTGGCCCGCCCCATACCCAGTCCGAGCTACGCCGACCTGTTCTTCCTGTGCTTCGCGCCGCCGGCCATCGTGGGACTGCTCGTGCTCGCCAAACGGCCGGTGACCAAGTCCGGCTGGATCTGTCTGGCCCTGGACGCCTGGCTCATCGGCGGCTCGCTGCTCACCCTCTCCTGGAGCCTCGCGCTCGCCCAGGCGGCCAAGGCCGAGGGATCGAGTGTCGCGCACACCGCGCTGTCGCTCGCCTACCCCCTGCTGGACATCGCTCTGGTGAGCATGGTGCTGGCACTGCACTTCAGGCGCTCGTCGGTGAACCGCTCCGCGGTGAACACCGCGATCGGCGCCCTCGCCCTGACGGTGATGTGCGACGCGCTGTTCACCTCGCCACTGCTGCACAACGACTATCGCTCGGGGCAGTTGCTCGACGCCGGCTGGTTCGCCGGTTCGCTCCTGCTCGCCTACGCCCCCTGGGTGGGGGCGCGACACGGACAGACGGAAGACGAGGGGCACACGCGCGTGGTGTACGGCTACGTGCCAGGGCCCCGACAGGGACAAGCGGCGCCCGTGCCGGAACAACCGGCCCACGTGCCCCTCCAGGAAGGAGGTCTCAGTCGGTATCCGGCCAACCGGCCCATCGCCGGTTCGCTGGCGGCGCTCACGCCCTATCTGGCCGCCGCCGTCTGCACGTTGGGCATTCTCTACAACGTGCTCAACGGCCGCAGCGTCGACCGCCTGGTGCTCATCACCGGCGGCACGGTCGTGCTCGCCCTCGTCGTGCGCCAGGGCATCATGCTCCTCGACAACATCACCCTCACCCAGGAACTGGCCCAGACGGAGAACCACTTCCGTTCCCTGGTACAGGGCTCCAGCGACGTCATCATGATCGCCGCGCCGAACGGCGTCCTCCAGTACGTCAGCCCGGCCGCCGCCGGGGTCTACGGGCGGCCCGCGGAGGAGCTCGAGGGCTGCGAACTCGCCTCGATCATCCACCCGGAGGACCTGGGCTGCGTGGTGCACGAAGTGCGCCGCTTCCTCGCCGCCAGCCCCACCGAGGAACCCACGACCCGTATCGAGTGCCGCTTCAGGTCCGGCGACGGCGGCTGGCTGAACGTCGAGTCGACGGTCAACCGCCACTACGGCGGCCTCATCTTCAACAGCCGCGACGTGACCGAACGGGTGCGCCTGCAGGCCCAGTTGCAGCACAACGCCGAGCACGACCCGCTCACCGACCTGCCCAACCGCGCCCTGTTCACCCGGCGCGTCCAGCAGGCGCTCTCCGGCCGCCGCTCCTCCGACCGCGGCACCGCCGTTCTCTTCATCGACCTCGACGGCTTCAAGGCCGTCAACGACACGATCGGGCACCAGGCCGGCGACGAGCTGCTCGTCCAGGCCGCCCGCAGACTCCAGGACGCCGTGCGTCAGGGGGACACCGCCGCCAGGCTCGGCGGCGACGAGTTCGCGGCCCTCATCGTCGGTGACGGCACCCGCGACCGGACCGCCCGTGAGCGCCACATCTTCGAGCTCGCCGACCGGCTCCGTGTCAAGCTCTCGCAGCCGTACTCCATCGACGGCAACGATGTCCGCGTCGCCGCCTCCATCGGCGTCGCCTTCGCCGAGCCGGGCCTCGGCGCGGGCGAGCTGCTGCGCAACGCCGACCTGGCGATGTACCGGGCCAAGGCCGCGGGCAAGGGCCGCGTCGAGCTGTACGCGCCACAGATGCAGCAGGACGTCGTACGGAAGGCGGCGCTCGCGACCCGGCTGCGGGCCGCCCTGCACGACGGCGAGTTCGCCCTGGTGCACCAGCCCGTGGTCTGTCTCGACACCGGCCGGATCACGACGGTCGTCGCGCAGGCGCGCTGGCGCTCGGCCCAGGGCGTACTGCTCACGCCCGCCGACTTCCTGCGGGTCTCCGAGGACAGCGACCGCACCGCCGAGCTCAGCCGCTGGATCCTCGAGGAGGCCATCGAGCAGGCCGCCGAGCGTGGCGCCACCGGGCTCCCCGTGCCCGTCGCCGTCCGGATGAGCGCCCGCCGGCTGCTCGACCGGTCGATGCCCCTCAGCTCCATCGAGGCCCTGCTGACCCGGCACGGTCTGGCCTCCGGCGCCCTGGTCATCGAACTGGCCGAAATCGACCCCCGGGTCTCCCTGGACGAGCTGGAGCGCCGGCTGAGCGCGCTCAGGCGCGTCGGCGTCCGCATCGCCCTGGACGGCTTCGGCAGCGGCTACGCGGCGATCGCCGCGCTACGGCGCCTCCCCATCGACGTACTGAAGCTCGACCGCGGCCTGGTCGAGGGCGTCGTCGAGTCGGCCCGGCTGCACAAGATCACCGGTGGGCTGCTCCGTATCGCCGGTGATCTGGGGCTGCAGTCGGTGGCCGACGGCGTGGACCTGCCCGAGCAGGTGGTCGCCCTGCGCGACATGGGCTGCACCCACGGACAGGGCATGGCGTTCTCCGAACCGCTCGACGAGGTCCGGCTGCGCCGCGCGCTCGCTTCCGGCCATTACCCCGTGCCCGGCAGCCCGGCCGAGCCGGTCTTCGTCAGCGGCGGCGTGACCGGAGTGGCCGGGATGTACGCAGGTGGAGGCTCGGCTGCTTATACGGTTGGCGGCTCTCCGGGGGCGTACGCCACTGGGACGGCCCTGCGCTCACATGATGAGACTCCCGTCCCACCCACTTGACACGCGGAGTGCGCCGGAGAGAGGGTCTGATCCATGCGCACCCGAATTCTCGTACTTGGAAAGCGCGTCGGCTGAGCTGGGAACGACCGGATCGATGAACCGGAACTCCCAGCGACCGCACCCGGCGCGCTCCCCTCGCTTGCCTCACGGCACGAGGGGTTTTTTGTTGCACCAGTACCAGTCGAACATCGCACAAACTTCGCAAAAACCCTCAGCATCGAGAAGAGAATGCCGATGACCGAGCAGGCCACCGGGGCCCACCATCCGCAGCCGCGGCCCCGTTCCGGAGGGCAGCAGTCCGCGCCCGAGCACGTGACGGGTGCGCAGTCCCTCATCCGTTCTCTCGAGGAGGTCGGGGCCGAGACGGTATTCGGCATTCCCGGCGGCACCATCCTTCCGGCGTACGACCCGATGATGGACTCCGAGCTGGTGCGTCATGTGCTGGTCCGCCACGAGCAGGGCGCCGGCCACGCGGCCACCGGTTACGCGCAGGCCACCGGCAAGGTCGGGGTGTGCATGGCGACGTCCGGGCCGGGCGCCACCAACCTGGTCACTCCGATCGCGGACGCGCACATGGACTCCGTGCCGCTGGTCGCGATCACCGGGCAGGTCGCGTCCAAGGCGATCGGTACGGACGCCTTCCAGGAGGCGGACATCGTCGGCATCACCATGCCGATCACCAAGCACAGTTTCCTGGTCACCAAGGCGGAGGACATCCCCCGGGCGATCGCGCAGGCGTTCCACATCGCCTCCACCGGCCGCCCGGGACCGGTCCTGGTCGACATCCCCAAGGACATCCTCCAGGCGAAGACCACCTTCACCTGGCCGCCGACCATGGACCTGCCCGGCTACCGCCCGGTGACCAAGCCGCACGCCAAGCAGATCCGCGAGGCCGCCAAGCTGATCACCCAGGCCAAGCGGCCCGTCCTGTACGTCGGCGGCGGCGTCATCAAGGCCGGCGCGACCGCCGAGTTGAAGGTCCTCGCAGAACTCACCGGAGCGCCCGTCACCACCACCCTGATGGCGCTCGGCGCATTCCCCGACGGCCACCCGCTGCACGTGGGAATGCCGGGCATGCACGGTTCGGTCACCGCCGTCACCGCGCTGCAGAAGGCCGACCTGATCGTCGCCCTCGGAGCCCGCTTCGACGACCGCGTCACCGGCAAGCTGGACAGCTTCGCCCCGTACGCCAAGATCGTCCACGCCGATATCGACCCGGCCGAGATCGGCAAGAACCGCGCCGCCGACGTGCCGATCGTCGGTGACGCCCGCGAGGTCATCGCCGACCTGATCCAGGCCGTGCAGAAGGAGCACAGCGAGGGGAACACCGGCGACTACAGCGCCTGGTGGAAGGACCTGAGCCGCTGGCGCGACAACTACCCGCTCGGCTACGACCAGCCCGACGACGGCTCGCTCTCGCCGCAGCAGGTCATCGAGCGCATCGGGCAGCTCGCCCCCGAGGGCACGATCTTCACGGCGGGCGTCGGCCAGCACCAGATGTGGGCCGCGCACTTCATCGAGTACGAGAAGCCCGCGACCTGGCTGAACTCCGGCGGCGCCGGGACGATGGGGTACGCGGTCCCGGCCGCCATGGGAGCCAAGGTCGGCCGGCCGGACCGTACCGTCTGGGCGATCGACGGCGACGGCTGCTTCCAGATGACCAATCAGGAGCTCACCACCTGCGCCCTGAACAACATCCCGATCAAGGTCGCCATCATCAACAACGGCGCCCTCGGGATGGTCCGCCAGTGGCAGACCCTCTTCTACAACCAGCGCTACTCCAACACCGTGCTGCACTCCGGCCCCGAGGCCGACGGCAAGCAGCCCAGCTCCGGCACCCGCGTCCCCGACTTCGTGAAGCTGTCGGAGGCCATGGGCTGCCACGCGATCCGCTGCGAGTCCCCGGACGACCTGGACAAGGTCATCGAGGAGGCGAACTCGATCAACGACCGTCCGGTCGTCGTCGACTTCATCGTCCACGAGGACGCGATGGTCTGGCCGATGGTCGCCGCCGGCACCTCGAACGACACGATCATGGCCGCCCGGGACGTCCGCCCCGACTTCGGCGACAACGAAGACGACTGAGCGAGAGAGACCACAGAGAAATGTCCAAGCACACGCTCTCCGTCCTGGTCGAGAACAAGCCCGGTGTCCTCGCCCGGATCACCGCCCTGTTCTCCCGCCGCGGCTTCAATATCGACTCGCTCGCCGTCGGTGTCACCGAGCACCCCGACATCTCCCGCATCACCATCGTGGTGAACGTCGAGGACCTGCCGCTCGAACAGGTCACGAAGCAGCTCAACAAGCTTGTCAACGTCCTGAAGATCGTCGAACTCGAGCCGGGCTCGGCCGTTCAGCGGGAGCTCGTTCTGGTGAAGGTCCGCGCCGACAACGAGACCCGCTCCCAGATCGTGGAGATCGTCCAGCTGTTCCGCGCCAAGACCGTGGACGTCTCCCCGGAGGCCGTCACCATCGAGGCCACCGGCGGCAGCGACAAGCTGGAGGCCATGCTCAAGATGCTGGAGCCGTTCGGCATCAAGGAGCTCGTCCAGTCCGGCACGATCGCCATCGGCCGCGGCGCCCGCTCGATCACCGACCGGTCGCTGCGCGCGCTGGACCGCTCCGCGTAAGCGTCGTAGAGGAATCACGTACGACAGTGCCGTAGAGGATTCATGTACGACCGGAAACGGGCGGTCGGTGCCCATCGGCCGCCCGCATTCCGAGACCCCGGAACTTCCCTTCCGCCCGCCGTCATACGGTGGGACGCAACACCTGCACACAAGGAGAGAACCCAAAGTGGCCGAGCTGTTCTATGACGCTGACGCCGACCTGTCCATCATCCAGGGCCGCAAGGTCGCGGTCATCGGCTACGGCAGCCAGGGCCACGCCCACGCGCTGTCGCTGCGTGACTCGGGTGTCGACGTCCGCGTCGGTCTGCACGAGGGCTCCAAGTCCAAGGCGAAGGCCGAGGAGGAGGGGCTGCGCGTGGTGACCCCGGCGGAGGCCGCCGCCGAGGGCGACGTGATCATGATCCTGGTGCCGGACCCGATCCAGGCGCAGGTCTACGAGGAGTCCATCAAGGACAACCTCAAGGACGGCGACGCGCTGTTCTTCGGCCACGGCCTGAACATCCGCTTCGACTTCATCAAGCCCCCGGCGAACGTCGACGTCTGCATGGTCGCCCCCAAGGGCCCGGGCCACCTGGTGCGCCGTCAGTACGAGGAGGGCCGCGGCGTTCCGTGTATCGCGGCCGTCGAGCAGGACGCGACCGGCAACGGCTTCGCGCTGGCGCTGTCGTACGCCAAGGGCATCGGCGGCACCCGCGCCGGCGTCATCAAGACGACCTTCACCGAGGAGACCGAGACCGACCTGTTCGGCGAGCAGGCCGTCCTCTGCGGTGGTACGGCCGCGCTGGTCAAGGCCGGTTTCGAGACGCTGACCGAGGCCGGCTACCAGCCGGAGATCGCCTACTTCGAGTGCCTGCACGAGCTGAAGCTCATCGTCGACCTGATGTACGAGGGCGGCCTGGAGAAGATGCGCTGGTCGATCTCCGAGACCGCCGAGTGGGGCGACTACGTCACCGGCCCGCGGATCATCACGGACGCCACCAAGGCCGAGATGAAGAAGGTCCTGGCGGAGATCCAGGACGGTAGCTTCGCGCGCGAGTGGATGGCCGAGTACCACGGCGGTCTGAAGAAGTACAACGAGTACAAGAAGGCGGACGCCGAGTCGCTCCTGGAGACCACCGGCAAGGAGCTGCGCAAGCTCATGTCGTGGGTCAACGACGACGAGGCGTAGGTCATGGAACGGGGGCCGCAGCGATGTCGCTGCGGCCCCCGTTGCCCAACCCTGGGTAACACCTTGTCCACGGCGTACAGCCACGGACGGGTGATCCTTCCGTGGAGGCGCAGGATGACCTCCGGAGCGGCACTAGACTGCTGCACTAGATACGCGTCAGGCCCACAGCGTCGTGCGTCTTCCACGCGGCTAGCAACCCTCCACCGCATGCGGCCGTCGGGACGGCCGTCCGCATTGGACATGTGAGGACTCACGTGAGCTCGAAACCTGTCGTACTCATCGCTGAAGAGCTGTCGCCCGCGACTGTCGACGCCCTGGGCCCGGACTTCGAGATCCGGCACTGCAACGGAGCGGATCGAGCCGAACTGCTCCCGGCCATTGCCGAGGTCGACGCGATCCTGATCCGCTCGGCCACCAAGGTCGACGCCGAGGCCATCGCCGCCGCCGGCAAGCTCAAGGTCGTCGCACGAGCCGGCGTCGGCCTGGACAACGTCGACGTCTCCGCCGCCACCAAGGCCGGCGTGATGGTCGTCAACGCGCCGACCTCCAACATCGTCACGGCCGCCGAACTCGCCTGCGGCCTGCTCCTGGCCACCGCGCGCAACATCCCGCAGGCCAACTCCGCGCTCAAGAACGGCGAGTGGAAGCGCTCCAAGTACACGGGCGTCGAGCTGGCCGAGAAGACCCTCGGTGTCGTCGGCCTCGGCCGCATCGGCGCGCTCGTCGCGCAGCGCATGTCGGCCTTCGGCATGAAGGTCGTCGCCTACGACCCCTATGTACAGCCCGCGCGGGCCGCGCAGATGGGCGTGAAGGTCCTGTCCCTCGACGAGCTGCTCGAGGTCTCGGACTTCATCACCGTGCACCTGCCCAAGACCCCCGAGACCCTCGGCCTCATCGGCCACGACGCCCTGCACAAGGTCAAGCCGTCGGTGCGGATCGTGAACGCCGCGCGCGGCGGGATCGTCGACGAGGAAGCGCTGCACTCGGCGCTCAAGGAGGGCCGCGTCGCGGGCGCGGGCCTCGACGTGTACGCGAAGGAGCCCTGCACGGACTCCCCGCTCTTCCAGTTCGACCAGGTCGTCTGCACCCCGCACCTCGGTGCGTCCACGGACGAGGCGCAGGAGAAGGCCGGTATCGCCGTCGCCAGGTCGGTACGCCTCGCCCTCGCCGGTGAGCTCGTCCCGGACGCCGTGAACGTCCAGGGCGGCGTCATCGCCGAGGACGTCAAGCCGGGTCTGCCGCTCGCCGAGAAGCTCGGCCGCATCTTCACCGCGCTCGCGGGCGAGGTCGCGGTCCGCCTCGATGTCGAGGTGTACGGCGAGATCACCCAGCACGACGTCAAGGTGCTCGAACTCTCCGCGCTCAAGGGCGTGTTCGAGGACGTCGTCGACGAGACCGTGTCGTACGTCAACGCTCCGCTGTTCGCGCAGGAGCGCGGCGTCGAGGTGCGGCTGACGACCAGCTCGGAGTCGCCGGACCACCGCAATGTGGTGACCGTGCGCGGCACGCTCAGCGACGGCGAGGAGGTGTCGGTCTCCGGCACGCTGGCCGGCCCGAAGCACCACCAGAAGATCGTCGCGGTGGGCGAGTACGACGTGGATCTCGCCCTCGCCGACCACATGGTCGTCTTCAAGTACGTGGACCGCCCGGGTGTCGTCGGCACCCTCGGCCGCATCCTCGGCGAGGCCGGCATCAACATCGCGGGCATGCAGGTCGCTCGTACGGACCTGGGTGGCACGGCGCTGGCCATCCTGACGGTGGACGACACGGTTCCGCAGAACGTGCTCAATGAGCTGGCGGAAGAGATCGGGGCGACGTCGGCTCGGTCGGTCAACCTTGTGTGAGGTGCCCGCCAGCTGGGGGCTCCGCCCCCAGGCCCCCGTTTCGGCCTAGCGGCCTTGTCCTCATGCGCCGGACGGGCTGAAAGCGCCGTTCCACGCTGCGGGTTCGTCGTGGCTGGTCGCGCCCGCGCGGCGGAGCCGCAAATTGAAACAGCCCCGCGCCCCTAAAGGGGCGCGGGGAACTGCCTCAGACCAGGACCTTGTCGCACTCGGACTCCGAGGCCTCCGTGTCACGGACCCGCACCCACCGCAGTGTCACCGATGCCAGCGCCGCCGCCCCCAGTAGGAGCACCGTCGCGGCGATCGCCGCCGCCTGCATGCCGCTGGTGAAGGCCTCGCGGGCCGCCGTCACCAGGGCTTCGCCCGTCCGGCCGGGCAGCTGACCGGCCACGGCCAGGGCGCCGCCGAGGGTTTCGTGGGCCGCGTCGGGGGCCGAGGCCGGGATGTCGTGGCGGTACACCGCCGCCCCGATGGAGCCGAGGACCGCCATGCCCAGCGCGCCGCCGAACTCCGTGCCGGTCTCCAGGACCGAGGACGCGGTGCCCGACTTCTCCACCGGCACGGTGCTCAGCGCCAGGTCCATCGTCTGGGACATCACGACGACGATCCCGGAGGCGATGACCGCGGCCCCGCCCAGCACCAGCCACAGCGAGTCCGTACCGGCGGCGGTCAGCATCCCGTATCCGCAAGCGGCGAGCACGAAGCCGCCGGAGACCACGTACGCCCGGTTCACGCCCCGCTGCACCATCTGTGCGGAGAGCGGCGCGGCGACGCCGACCAGCGCGGACGGCAGCAGTCCCCACAGCGCGGCCTCCATGGAGCTCTTGCCGAGGACCGACTGGAGGTACTGCGTGGTGAAGTACGCCGAGCCCATCATCGCGAACATGGCGAGCAGGTTCAGCGAGACGGCGGGGGCGAAGCCACGGCCGCGGAACAGTTCGGGCGAGATCATCGGCGAGGCAGTGGTGCGCTGACGGTGGACGAAGAGTGCGGCGAAGAGCAGGCCGACGGTCACCGACATGACGTAGCGGACGTTCCAGCCTTCCGAGGAGATCTCCTTGAGGCCGTAGATCACCGGCAGTACGGCGGCCATGGACAGCGGGACGCTCAGCAGGTCGAAGCGGCCCGGCGCCGGGTCCCTGGACTCGGGGAGCAGGATCGGGCCGAGGATCAGCAGCAGGACCATCGCGGGCAGATTCACCAGGAAGACCGAGCCCCACCAGAAGTGCTGGACGAGGAAGCCGCTCATCACCGAGCCGAGCGCGATGCCTGCCGTCATCACGCCTGACCACAGGCCGATCGCCTTGGCGCGCTGGGCCTGGTCCGTGAACATCGTGCGGATGAGGGCCATCGTCGACGGCATCAGCGTCGCCCCGCCGATGCCGAGCACCGCGCGGGCCGCGATCAGCGTCTCGGCGCTGTTCGCGTACGCCGCCACCAGCGAGGCCGCGCCGAAGGCCGCCGCGCCGATCAGGAGCAGCCTGCGGCGGCCGATGTGGTCGCCCAGCGAACCCATCGTCATCAACAGTCCGGCGAGCACGAAGGCGTACATGTCGAAGATCCACAGCTGCTGGGTGCCGGAGGGCTCCAGGTCGGCGCTGATGTCCGGGATCGCGAAGTAGAGGACGGAGACGTCCATCCCGACCAGGAGCAGCGGCAGCATCAGGACGCCGGTCGCGAACCATTCGCGGCGGCCGGCAAGGGGCGCGGGGTCGGTGGTCGCAGTCGTCGAGTTCGTCATGGCGGCGACTGTACGGGCGTATTAAACGCGTGTCTAGAACGGTTGTGTAAGTCATCCGTATAGGACGGTCGTATGGATCGGAGTAGGGTGGCCGTATGGGACACCGTGAGGATCTGCTCGAAGGCGCCAAGCGCTGCCTGCTGGCCAAAGGGTTCGCGCGCACGACCGCGCGCGACATCGTCAAGGAGTCGGGGACCAACCTTGCTTCGATCGGCTACCACTACGGCTCGAAGGACGCGCTGCTGGCGCAGGCCTACGTCTCGCTGGTCGAGGGGATGGGTGACGCCTTCGACGGCGACGGGACCGCCATGAGCACCACCGAGCCCGGCTCCCTCGAACGGTTCCAGGGAATGTGGTCGAACATCATCGGCACGATGCGGGAGCCGGGATCGATCTGGCACCTCAGCGTGGAGGCCCTGGCCATGGGCGACCAGATGCCCGAGGTGCGCGATCACCTGGCGCTGGCGCAGCGGGAGGCCGCACGCGGGCTCGTTCCGATGCTCATGGGCGGGCGTGAGGAGGACGTCTCGGACGAGACCACGGACACCGTCGGCATGTTCTACGTGACCCTGATGACGGGCCTGATCGCGCAGTGGACCTTCGACCCGAAGACCGCGCCCGGTGCGGAGCAGCTCTCCGAGGGGCTGCGCCAAGTCATTGCCGCGGCGGCCAGGGCTACGAAGAGCTGAGGCGGCCGTCCCGCATCTCCGCGACACGGTCGCAGAAGTGGCGTACGAGTGCCATGTCGTGGCAGATGAACAGGTAGCCGAGTCCGAGGCGCTCCTGGAGTTCGGCCAGGAGATTGAGGATGCCCGCGCGCAAGGACGGGTCGAGGGCGGAGACCGGTTCGTCCAGGATCAGGAGCTTGGGCTCGCAGGCCAACGCGCGGGCGATACCGGCGCGTTGGCACTGTCCGCCGGACAGCTCGTGCGGGCGGCGGTCGCCGAGGGCCGGGTCAAGACCGACCCGCTCCAGCAGCTCGGCCACGCGGGCGGGACCCGTCGTGCGGTCCCAACTCCCTTGTACGCGCAGGGGTTCCGCGATGGCGTCGCGGATCCGGTGGCGGGGGCTCAGCGATCCGTACGGGTCCTGGAACACGGGTTGCATCGCCTGCCTCAGCGGCCTCAGGCGTCGCTCGTCCAGGGCCGTCAACTCCTGGCCGTCGAACCAGACTTCACCGCTGTCGGGGCGGCGCAGTTGCAGTACGGCCATGGCGGTGGATGACTTGCCGCAGCCCGAGGGGCCGATGAGGCCGAGTGTTTCGCCGGGGGCGATGTCGAAGGAGACGTGGTCAACGGCGGTGCGGGTGCCGTGGCGGACGACCAGGTCGCGTACGTCCAGGAGGGGGCTCACATCGCTCGTACGGCTCATACGGCTCATAGGGCTCACACGGACTCCAGGAACAACTCGGCGGGGTTGTCGGGCAGTTCGCGCCAGCGGTGGCAGGCGACGGTGCGGTCGTCTTGGGTCTCGGGTTCGGGTTGCTCCGTACGGCAGCGGGTCGCGTCCGCGAGGGGGCAGCGGGGTTGGAAGGCGCAGCCGGGTGGG
>NZ_JAAKZY010000190.1 GCF_011045015.1 Streptomyces scabichelini
GCGGGGGTGGAGCTGGGCGTGGAGGTGAGGTCCGATGCCGCGCTGTCGTCGTCGGTGGGAGAGCTGGACTCATCGGAGGCCGGGGTCTGGGTCGGGTCAGGGGTCGGGGTCTGGCTCTGGGGCGAACCGGACTCGCCCTGACCCTCCGGCTCATCCGTTCCCTCTCCCGCTCCTTCTGCCGTTCCCTCTTCCGATGGCTCGTCCGTCGGCGACGGTGAAGGCTCGGGCAGATCCGCCGCCACCTCCTTCGTCACGTAGAGCTGCGACGCGCGGCTCTCGTCGCTCACGGCGTTGTCGTACGAGACCACACGCTCGAAGTCGACCCACAGGTGATCCGTCGCACTCGTCGCCTCCGCCTTCCAGCGACAGCCGACCTTCCGGTCCGTGTCGTACGTCAGCGTCGCCGTCCCCGCGTACGCCTTCTCCCGCTGCTCCTGGTCCGTGACCTGCTTGATCCCCGGCAACAGCGAGTCGAGCGTGCCCTGGTCGACGGCGGCACACGGCTCCGGGAGCGTGCGGTACCGGCCGGGCTGCGCCGAGGCGGCCGTCGTACCGGAGCCGCCCTGCTTCGAGTCCGTCGGCTCGTCACCGCCGTCCGAACCGGTGCAGCCGGCCAGCGTCACCGTCGCCGCGAGGAGCGCGGCGACGCCGGATACGTACGCCTTCCGCTGCACGGGGGCTCCTCTCGCTCTGCCTGCTTATTCGCTTGCCGCCCGAAGGCGGCCGATGACCACAATGTCTATCGCACGCACGGCCGTGGACGCCGGTCGGTCATCCCTTTCGTAGACCTTGCCACCGGTATTTGCGCTGCCCGAACTTTGTTTGTTTTACGGGGGAATGAGGACGTTATGTCGTATGTAGAGGTACCGGGGGCGAGGGTCCCGATCCGCATGTGGACGGACCCGGGTTCGGTCGAGGACGTTGCGATGCAGCAGCTCAGGAACGTCTCCACGCTGCCGTGGATCAAGGGACTGGCCGTGATGCCGGACGTGCACTTCGGGAAGGGCGCGACGGTTGGGTCGGTCATCGCGATGCGCGGGGCTGTGTGTCCTGCGGCTGTTGGTGTCGACATCGGGTGCGGGATGTCGGCGGTGAAGACGTCTCTGACGGCGAATGATCTGCCGGGGGATCTGTCGCGGCTGAGGTCGAAGGTTGAGCAGGCTATTCCGGTGGGGCGGGGGATGCATGACGATCCGGTTGACCCGGGGCGGCTGCACGGGTTCGCTACTGCGGGGTGGGATGACTTCTGGGGCCGGTTCGATGGGGTCGCCGATGCTGTCAAATTCCGTCACGAACGTGCCATGAAACAGATGGGAACGCTCGGAAGTGGCAATCATATGATTGAACTATGCACTGATTCGGTCGGTTCTGTATGGCTCATGTTGCACTCCGGGTCCCGGAACATCGGAAAGGAGCTGGCCGAGCACCACATCGGAGTTGCTCAGAAGCTTCCGCACAACCAAGGCCTGATTGACCGTGATCTGGCGGTGTTCGTCTCGGATACTCCGCAAATGGCGGCTTACCGAAATGATCTGTACTGGGCTCAGGAGTACGCCAAGTACAACCGCGCAATCATGATGGGACTCCTCAAGGACGTGATCCGCAGGGAGTTCAAGAAGGCGAAGCCGACCTTCGAGCAGGAGATCTCCTGCCATCACAACTACGTTTCGGCCGAGCAATACGACGGCATGGACCTGCTGGTCACCCGCAAGGGCGCGATCCGCGCGGGCTCCGGTGAGTTCGGAATCATCCCGGGCTCGATGGGCACCAGCTCGTACATCGTGAAGGGGCTCGGAAACGAGAAGGCCTTCAACTCGGCCTCGCACGGGGCGGGTCGGCGTATGAGCCGCAACGCCGCGAAGCGGCGCTTCACCACGCGGGACCTGGAAGAGCAGACGCTGGGTGTCGAGTGCCGTAAGGACTCCGGCGTCCTGGATGAGATTCCGGGGGCGTACAAGAACATCGACCAGGTGATGGAGCAGCAGCGTGACCTTGTCGAGGTTGTGGCGAAGCTGAAGCAGTTCGTTTGTGTCAAGGGGTAGTTACTGCGTGGGCGGGTGCGGTCCAACACCGCACCCTCCCACGCGAGTTGTTCAGTCCGGTAGCGGCACCAGTCCCTGCGTCAGCTTCCAGCTGCGGACTTGGCACGCGCTTTGGGAGCGGTTCAAATCGGCGGCGGCTTTCGCCAGAGTCGGGGCATTGAGCAGGATCCTGTCGTCGTCACGAGTCCAGCGAATGCGCGGGGGCCTGACTTCCATCCCTGCTGGACGGACCCACGTTCCTAGAGACTTGGCGACGGTCTGTTTGCGCTCCAGCGAAAGGCAGTCCGCGTAGTAGAGGTGTGTGCTCAACTCCTGCGCCGCCTCCTTCGTGTAAAGGATGTTGTAGATCCCGTCACGGGCGTTGCGTTTGATCGATCGCTCGACTCCCGTGATCTTCCGTGCGTAGAAGCACAGGTAGGCGCCGAGGGCTGTGCTCGCTGTCGTTAGGGAGATGAAAGGGAAGCCATGGCTCGTGTAGCCCACCGAACCGTCGGCATCGATGACGCCTCGGAGATAGTCCCGGCGTGAGAACTCGACGCGGGGCGGGGTGATCTTCTTTGACTTGCAGCCGTAGGGCAGGCCGAGTTGGTTGAGCTTGCTTCTTGCTTCCAGGGCGCACAGCGTCCACGTCGCCGAATGGTGGTCTTCCGCGAAGTTCGTGGATCGGACGCGTTCGGTGACGCTGCTGTTGTAGGGCGTCAGGCGCTTGAACCTGTACAGAAGGTCGACGTCCCTGATGTTGAGTTCGACGGACAAGCGGCCTTTTTGTCCAGCGCCTTGGTACAGATGACCGTCGCCCTGCAAGAAGCCGAACATGTAGGCGTAGTTGGGGTCTTCAAGGTCCATGAACCCCGTCGTGTCGACGCCGAGGGCGTCGTCCAGCGTGAATTGGTGCGCGTTAGGCTCGCGTTCAGCCACAGGGAAGGCCTACTTCCTTGATGGTCAGGCCCTCGGTTGGGATGCCGGTCCCGGCCGAGGGCCGTCGTTTTGATGTTGTGGCGCGAGCCTAGATCGGGAGTTCATGTCCCGTATGGGTGATCCATCCGGTTCACCCTTGTGGGTTAGGTGAGGCACTTCTCCAATCCACGGCAGCGGCGATTACGACCGCACTCGCGTCCACCACCGCCACGAGATCCGCCGCCTCAAGACGGCCGTCTTCGCCCATCTCGACTACCCCGACGCCCGGCAGGCCCTCCAAGTGGTGCGCTGGCGACGCGACGTCAGCTCCGAGACCGCACCTTGCGAGGACGATTCCAAGGTCCGCACCGCGCATCTGCCCCCCACCATGGTCAGCCTGCGCAATCTCGCCATCGGCACCCACCGACAGGACGGCCGCACCGACATTGCCGTCGCCCTCTGCCACACCGCCCGCGACTATCGCCGCCCCCGGTCAGTCCTCGGCCTCACCGGATGACCAACAAGGCCAGCCGGGACAACTGGGTCAGGGACTGCTGGCGATCTCGGCGGCCAACTGGCAATTCTGGTCCGCCTGGCAGTCGGGGTAGAAGGAGCTCCAGAACGCAGGGACTCCGATCCAGCCTCGGTTGAGGGAAGCTAGGCGATTCCCCCGGATGTATGTGGGTCCTCCCTGCGACCAGCGTGGGGGCGTTTCGAGGAGTCGCGCGAGCTCGGTCAGGTCGAGACGGTATTCGTCCCTCCACATGGCCACCATCTCGCCTCCGTCGCAGCCCTGGCATGCGTTGGTCTCAAAGCGCTGTGCCCCGTCGGAGCCGGTGTCGATCAGATGGGCCAGGCGGCGGTCGTCGCCGACGCATGCCGCCCTGTAGACCGGCTCAGCCAGGGCGCGATAGGACTTCGCGACCCGGTCGGACCCTGCCGGATCGCCGGGGCCGGATACGTTGACCCCAGGGCAAGGCGGGGCCGTCTGCTTCAGGTCATGGTCGGGCTGCGGCGTGCTCCCCCCATCTCCGCAGCCTGGCAGCAGCATCACGGCGGGGCACAGGGCGATCAGCCAGACGGGGCGAGTCGCGCGGTGCACGCTCAGCCCTCTTCACATTGTCGCGCTGGGTCGGTACCCGGTCCCATGATCTGGCACATCGAGTAGTCGCTCTGCACGCTGAAGACCCGCCCGTAGTGCTCCCGGCCGTCCGGGCCGCGGCTGACGCCGGTGACCTGGAAAGGCCGGCCATGGTCGTCGATCACCGTGTGCTTCCTGTGGTCGCCGAGCATGTACGTCACGTCGAGCCGGAACGCCACATGGAAGCGCTCCGTTGTAGCCCGGAGCACCACCACGTTCTGCTCGTCACGGTGGAGCTTGATGGTGGTGCCTTCGAAGAACGGCGGTCCGGGCTTCCACTCAGGGTCGCGTTCCTTGTCATGGGCGTCGAGCACCGCCTTGTGGGCTACCGGGTTGGGCCGGTCCAGGTCATACATGACCTTGAACGTGGGCGATCCCGCCTGGCTCCCCAGGGCGAAGAGCGTGCCGGCCAACGGGCTTGCGCGGCGGACGATGACCGGGCGAATATCGAGGACATTCACCTGCTGGTCACGCCGGCCGGTCAGAGTGAGACGAATGGTCTGCTTCCCGATGTTGACCGCCCCGGCGGACTGAAAGAAGTCATCGAACTTCTTCGAGGCCGGGGACATCGGCTGCGCCAGGAAGCGGGACTGGGATGGGCTGGGCTGGAAGTCACCGCTCGTCGCCGCCCAAAACCCGTCCTCGTCGAAACGGACCGCCTCCACGGATACCGCAAAGTCCGGGCCGGACGCTGCGCCGGAGTCGTCGTCGTGAAACAACGCTCCTACGAAATGGGCGCCATGGGACGATAGCTCGACGATCTGCTGCTGGAACGACGCTGCCAAACCGGCCCCCACGACGGTCACCAGCCACAGCTTTGCCCTGCGCGTGACCGCACCCCACCTCGCCCGCACTCCGGTCCCGGCGTCGGCCCCCGCCTGGCTTGGCGGCTCCGTGGTCGTGCTGTCCCGCTCCCGGACCTCAACCTCCACTCGTACAAGCTGAGGCCGTCTGGGTGATCTGGTTCTGGGACGCCTCACCGAAGACACGACATGCCCGATATCTGTGACCCGTTCACGGACGCAGCGTGACACCCCGCACCCAGCCCCACAGGCGGCAGGAGAGCATTCACCCGATCGGGGATGCCTGGCTTGGGTGGTGACGGTGCTCCGATCAGCGACTACCGCCGACCCCTGTGAAGTTTCGGCCATACCCGCTGAACCCGGGCAGATAGTGATCACGCAATGACCCTGGCGGCTGGCCGACCATGAGTTTCTGATGTCGGCCGAAGTTGGTGAACTCCTGCGGGAGTAGGGGACCTTCGTGATCGACTACCGGAAGGTCCAGGAGAAGGAGGCCCAGGAGAAGTGGTGCTGACGGAGGGCTGCGGGCGGCTCGTTGTGCGCCATCCCCGGTCGCAGGCCGATCGACATCTCCTCGGTGAAAGGAGTTGCAGTGCAGCAATTTGAGGCCCCGTCGATCCGGGAGATCCCCGTGGCGGGGGAGCGGGCCGGTCCTTACGGTGTCACGGTCGGCCCTGATGGCGCCCTGTGGCTCACCTTCGTCCACAGTGGTCAGATCGCGCGTCTTACTGTCGACGGCGAGCTCAAGGAGTACTCCCTGGACGCGCCGACCTGTCGGCCGACGATCATCACCTCCGGGCCCGACGGGGCGTTGTGGTTCACCCGGTCCCAGGATCACCGGATCGGCCGCATCACGGTCGACGGCGAGACGCAGGCCTTTCGGGTGCCGACGCCCGACAGTGGACCCTTCGGCATCACCGCCGGCCCACAGGACTCGCTGTGGTTCACGCAGATGAACACCGACCGTATCGGCCGCATCGGCCTCGACGGTGAGATCACGGAGTACCCCCTGCCCACTGAGGGCGCCTTCCCCTCGGCGATCACCGAAGGTCCTGACGGAGCCCTGTGGTTCACCCTCAACCAGGCGAACGCGATCGGCCGCATCAACGTCGACGGTGACGTCGCCGTCCACCCGCTGCCCACCGCCGGAGCCGGGCCGGTTGGCATCACCTGTGACGGCGATGCCCTGTGGTTCGTCGAGATCGCGGCGGGCCGGATCGGCAGGCTCTCGGTGGACGACGGCAGGATCGACGAGTTCCCGCTGCCCGACCGCACGGCCAAGCCCCACGCCATCGTCGCGGCCTCCGCCGGGAACTGCTGGTTCACCGAATGGGGAGCCAACCGCATCGGTCACATCACCACGACCGGCGAGAACACAGGGAGCACCGAGAGCGCCGAGATCACCGAGTACGACCTGCCGTCCCCGTCGTCCGAACCGCACGGCATCACGATGGGACCCGACGGCGCTCTCTGGGCGGCCCTTGAGACGGGAGCAGTCGCGCGAGTGGGCATCTAGCGTCGCTCGACACCGCTCGGTCTCGTCGTCGGCACCCCCTCAGCGCGGACGGTCGACGCGGCCCTCGTGCCAGACGGGGTGGGGGCTTTCGTAGACGGTGCCGTCGGCGCCGAAGACGAGGTAGCGGTCGAAGTCGGTGGCGAACCAGCGGTCGTGGGTGACGGCAAGGACGGTGCCGGAGAAGGAATCCAGGCCCTGCTGAAGAGCATCGGCGCTGGCCAGGTCGAGGTTGTCGGTCGGCTCGTCGAGGAGGAGCAGGGTCGCTCCGGACAGTTCCAGCAGCAGGATCTGCAGTCGTGCCTGCTGGCCGCCGGACAGGGTCTCGAACCGCTGCTGGGCCGCCGGGGCGAGTTCGTAGCGGGCGAGCGCGGCCATGGCGTCGTTCAGGGGCAGGGCATGTCCGCTCATCACCAGTTCGGCCGGGGTGCGGCCGTGCAGTTCGGGACGGGTGTGGGTCTGCACGAAGTGGCCGGGGACCACGCGTGCGCCCAGCTGCACCGAGCCCTCGTGGCGCACGGAGGGCGTCGCGTCGTCATCCCCGGCCTCGGCCAGCAGCCGCAGGAAATGCGACTTGCCCGAGCCGTTCGAGCCGAGGACGCCGACCCGTTCGCCGTACCGGATCTCGGTGTCGAACGGCCGCATCAGCCCGGTGAGTTCCAGGCTTTCGCAGACGACCGCGCGTTTGCCGGTGCGGCCGCCGCGCAGTCGCATCCGTACGTTCTGCCGCTTCGGCGGGCGCTCCGGCGGGCCCGCCTCTTCGAACCTGGTCAGCCGGGTGCGGGCGGCGCGATAGGCGGAGGCCACCGAGTCGTTGTTCGCCGCGGTCTGCCGAAGGGTGTGCACCAGGCGCTTGAGTTTGGCGTGCTCCTCGTCCCAGCGGCGGCGCCGCTCCGCGAGCCGCTCGATGCGGTTCTGGCGTCCCTGGGCGTAGGTGGCGAAGCCCCCGCCGTGCACCCAGACGCCACGCGACTCCACCGTCACGATGCGGTCGGCTGCGTTGGCCAGCAACTGCCGGTCGTGTGATACCAGCAGCACGGTCTTGGCCGTGGCCCGGAGCTGCTCCTCCAGCCACTGCTTTCCGGGTACGTCCAGGTAGTTGTCGGGTTCGTCCAGCAGCAGGACCTGGTCGGGGCCGCGGAGCAGGGCTTCGAGGACGAGCCGTTTCTGCTCGCCGCCGGACAAGGTGTTCACCGGGCGGTCGCGGGCGGTGTCGTAGGGCAGGCCCAGAGCGGCGGTGGTGCAGGTGTCCCAGACCACCTCCATGTCGTAACCGCCGGCGTCCGTGAAGTCGGAGAGTGCCTGTGCGTAGGCCACCTGCGTCTTCTCGTCGTCGTGTGCCGCCATCGCGGACTCCGTCTGTGCCAGGGTCGCCGCGGCCTCCCGGACCCGGCCGGGTGCCACGGACAGCAGCAGGTCGTGCAGGGTCCGGCCGTCGCGGACACTGCCGACGAACTGCCGCATCACTCCCAGTCCGCCGGACTGGACGACGCGGCCGTCGTCCGGCCGCAGATCTCCTGCGATCAGGCGCAGCAAGGTGGTTTTCCCGGCGCCGTTCGGCCCCACTAGCCCGGCTTTGACTCCGTCGCCGATCCGGAACGACGCCTCGTGCAGCAACAGCCGTCCGTCCGGCAGCACATAGGTCAGCTGGTCCACTTCCACGTGTCCCATCCCCGTCGTGACCTCCCCGGTCCCTGACCAGATCGTTGTGCCGTTCACTGGACCACTGATCCAGTGACTGGACCAATGATCCTGTACAGGATCAACATACTAGGCTTCGTTGTCGTGGACACCAGCCAGACAGGACCAGGACCAGGAGCAGGACCAGGAACAGCCGGAAACGTGTGGCTCCGGCCCACGCGGGCCGACCGCGAAGCACCCCCGCTCAGCAGGGACCGGATCGTCGAAGAGGCCGTGACGCTGCTGGACGAGGAAGGCGCGGGCCGACTCACGATGCGGCGGCTCGCTGAGCGTCTCGGCACGGGCTCCACCACGCTCTACTGGCATGTGAAGACCAAGGACGATGTCCTCGACCTCGCCCTCGACGCGATCTTCGCCGAAGTCGCCCTTCCGCAGGCATCCGATCACCAGGCGTCCGACCAGCAGGCGTCCGACCAGGACTGGCGCGCGGACATCTCGGCCCTGGTCGGCGCGTGGCGGACGGTGCTCCTGAACCATCCCTGGTCGGTGACGCTGCTCGGCCGCCCCATGCTCGGCCCCAACGTGCTGGCCCGCAGCGAGTTCCTGCACGCCACGCTGCTACGGGCCGGGTTCACCGATCCCCACCTGACCGCCGCGGCGTACGGGCTGTCGAACTACGTCATCGGCTCGGCCCTGATGCAGGCCACCTGGGAGACCGGTGACGAACGGTCCGCCCGGCAAGTGGCCCAGGAGCACCTCCAGGCCAACCGCGACCGCTATCCCACTCTCGCCGCCCACGGCCCCTTCGTCGGCAACGACTGGGACAGGAACTTCACCCTCGGCCTCGGCTACCTCCTCGACGGCATCCAGGCCGGCGCCGCTTCGCGGGAGTCCTGACGGGCCGTCATTTCACGTGCACTCCCGTCACGTGCACTCCCGCCTACTTCGCGTGTGTCACCGCGTAGATCATGACGAACGCCACGATGTGGATGCCGAAGAGGAAGTACGCCAGGTACCACCAGACGTAGCGTTCGTTTTTCTTCTCCTGGGCCAGGCGGCGTTTTTCAGGCGTGTCCTGGGAGTCGGGCATCACAACTCCCTGTGGACCTTCGTGTTGGAGGCCTGGGCGCGGGGGCGGACGATCATGAGGTCGATGTTGACGTGGGAGGGGCGGGTGACCGCCCAGGTGATCGTGTCGGCCACGTCGTCGGCCGTCAGAGGCTCAGCCACGCCCTCGTAGACCTTCGCCGCCTTCTCGGCGTCGCCGTCGAAGCGGGTGAGGGCGAACTCGTCCGTCCTGACCATGCCGGGCGCGATCTCGATGACGCGGACCGGGGTGCCGACGATCTCCAGGCGGAGGGTCTCGGCGAGGACGTGGGCGCCGTGCTTGGCGGCGACATAGCCGGCGCCGCCCTCGTACGTGGCATGGCCCGCGGTGGAGGACAGGACGACCACCGTGCCGTCGCCGCTCGCCGTCAGAGCGGGGAGCAGGGCCTGGGTGACGTTGAGCGTGCCGATGACGTTCGTCTCGTACATCTGGCGCCAGTCCGCCGGGTCGCCCGTCGCGACCGGGTCGGCACCGAGCGCCCCGCCCGCGTTGTTGACCAGCACGCCGATCGTGCGGAACGCCGTCGCGAACTCGTCCACCGCCGCGCGGTCCGTGACGTCGAGCGCGTACGCCGTCGCCTGGTGGCCCGCCGCGCTGAGCTCCTCCGCCAGCGCCTCGATACGGTCCTTGCGGCGGGCCGTGAGCACCACCCGGTAGCCCGCCTCCGCCAGCTGTCGCGCCGTCGCGGCCCCGATGCCACTGCTCGCGCCGGTGACGACAGCGATACGGGAATTGGCTGCGGGGGCGGTCATGGGCTGCTCCTCGGGCGGGCGTACGGGTTCGCGCTCTCTCGCGCGAGCCGGCGTTCGAATCCCCGCCAGGATAGGCCGGTGGCCGCACCCTCATGCCAGCCGCTGTGCCATCTGTGCCATGTGCCTATGACCGGACGACCGGGACGACCGGACTTGGACCTGCTATGTCATCTGTCTATGCCATCTGTGCTTTGACGTGGTCGATGACCTCGTTGAACTCCTTCGTCGGCGAGAAGTCGATGTACTCGCAGTCCTCGAGGGCCTCCGGGGCGTGCCCGGGTGCCCAGTAGAAGGCCTGGCCGGCTTCGTAGATCTCGTCCCCGGACTTCGTACGCATCTTCAGGCGGCCCTTGAGCAGATATCCCCAGTGGGGGCACTGGCACAGGTCGTCCGGTTGGCCTTTGAGTACCGGTGCCATGTCCGTGCCCTGCGGGAACCGCACGAACGCGACGGACATGTCGCCGCCGATCTCCCGCATGCGCAGCTCCGTACCGCCGCCTTCGAACGCGACGGGCGTCTCGTTCTGTGTCGTCGCCGTCATGGTTCCTCGCCCTTCTTCAGGTCTTCAGGAGCTCGTCCTTCCAGCCTGGCCCTCTTCGGCCTCAGCTGCCTCCCCGGGGCGCGTACATGATCACGGCCATTCCGGCGAGGCAGATCAGGGCGCCGGTCACGTCCCAGCGGTCGGGCCGGAAGCCGTCCGCGACCATGCCCCAGGCGAGGGAGCCTGCGACGAAGACTCCGCCGTACGCGGCGAGGATGCGGCCGAAGTTCGCGTCGGGCTGGAGCGTGGCGACGAAACCGTACGCGCCTAGGGCCATGACCCCGGCGCCGATCCACAGCCAGCCGCGGTGTTCGCGTACGCCCTGCCAGACCAGCCATGCGCCGCCGATCTCGAAGAGTGCGGCGAGGACGAACAGGGCGGCGGAGCGGGCGACGAGCATGCGTGCAGCTTGGCATGAGGGACGCGTCGGTCTTCAAGGTCGGGTACTGCTGCGTCGTACGCTTTCTGCTCGACGCAGGTGACCGAGCGCAGCAGCAGAGAAGAGGGCCGCCATGTCCAGCGAAGCGACCGGTGCGCGGCGCAGCGGTCTGCTCTCCGAGCTGTCCACCGAGTCGCGCCGTTACATGGCCTCGTACGCCCTCTTCAACCAGGCCGTCGCCGACCATCTGCGGCTGCACCCCACGGACCTGCAGTGCCTGAACCTGCTCAGCCTGGAGCGCGGGCCGGTCACGACGGGGCGGATCGCCGAGCTGACCGGGCTGACGACCGGGTCGGCGACGCGGCTCGTGGACCGGCTGGAGAGGGCGGGGTACGTCGTACGGGAGCGGGATGCCGCCGACCGGCGGCGCGTGCTCGTGGCGACCGTGCCCGAGAAGGCCGAGGAGTTCAGCCGGATGTGGGGGCGGCTGAGCGGCGGCTGGTACGCCCTCTTCGAGGAACTGGAGGACGACGAACTCGCCCTGCTCATCGGTCATATGAGGCGGACGGTGGAGTTCACGGCGACACAGATCGCCCGCCTGCGGGACGGGGAGCTCGACCTGCCGGAGGCGTGAGCGCTCCGCTGGAGGAACGGTGATGCTGCATCGACATGCGGCTCCGCCGCGGGTGCGGGCCGGTGGGGGCTGGTCGCGCAGTTCCCCGCGCCCCTTACGGGGCGCGCGGTATCGCACCGGACTTCACCAAGGCCGCTCAGGAAGCCTCCTCGTCGTACTGTTCCCGCGCCTCGATGACCTCCTCTATATGCGTCTCCGCCCAGTCCTTCACCGCCACGAGGAGGCGGCTGAGGTTCATGCCGAGGGGGGTCAGCTCGTAGTCCACGCGTACGGGCACGGACGGTGTGACGGTCCGCCCCACGATCCCGTCCCGTTCCAGTGAACGCAGCGTCTGCGTCAGCATCTTGGGGCTGACACCCGCGATCTTGCGGCCGAGGTCGCTGTAGCGCATGGGCCCGGAGGAGAGCGCGGCGACGACGAGGCTGGCCCACTTGTCGCTGATGCGGGCGAGCAGCTGGTTGGTCGGGCAGCTCTTGAGGAACGCGTCGTACTCGATCCGTGCCTGCTCACGCCGCTGTGCCGCCGTCGTGGTCGCCATGGCTCGTCGCCTCCACGTACTTCTCGGTGACGTACGCACCTCCAGGTGCCTACTTACTTAACGTGCCGGAGCCGGCCGCCGGTCAGGTGCGGATCAAGGTGGCGGCCGCCACGCTCAACCCCGTCGACGCGGAGGTGCGCGCGGGCAGCTTCGGCGGCGTGGGCAAGCGGCTCGGTCTGGGCTGGGACGTGGCCGGGACGGTCGACGCGGTCGGGACGGCGACGAGCTGGGCCGTGGGTGACGAGGTGGTCGCGCTCCTCGTCGCCATGGGCAAGTCCCTTGGTACACACGCCGATTACGTGATCGTGGACGCCGACGCGGTGGCCAAGACGCCCACCACGGTCGACGCCGTGCACGCCGCCACGCTTCCGCTCAACGCCCTCGCCGCCGCCCAGGCCCTGGACCTGCTGGACATCCAGAAGGGCCAGAGCCTCCTGGTGACGGGCGCGGCGGGCGCGGTCGGCGGTTACGCCGTCCAGCTCGCCGCCCACCGCGGGATATCCGTGACCGCTCTGGCCCGCGAGGGCGACGAGGAGTTCGTACGTTCCCTGGGGGCGGCCCACTTCACGACGTCGGGCGCCGTCGAGCCGGGCAGCGTGGACGCCGTGCTCGACGCCGCGATCCTCGGCGAGGCCGCCCTGGAGCGGGTGCGCGACGGTGGCGCGTACGTCGGGGTCATCCCGAACGCCCACCCGGCCTCCGTGCGCGGCGTGCGGACCGGCTCGGTGTCGGTGACCGCCGACGGCGCGCGCCTCACGGAGCTGGTGGCGCTCCTGGACGAGGGGGTGCTGACGGCGCGGGTGGCCGAGACGTACGCCTTGGGAGACGTGGCCGAGACGTACGCCTTGGGAGACGTGGCCAAGGCGCACGCCCGGCTGGCGGAGGGCGGCGTGCGGGGACGTGTCGTGCTCGTTCCCTGACGCCCGTGCCACCGGATGGCCCTTTGCCCGTGCCGCCTGATCGCCCTCTGCCCGCGCCACCTGACGGCCCTCTAATGGCTGTGCCCCTCTTGTGCCTTGCGCGGCAGCAGTCGTACGAGGCCGCAGCACAGGAGGGCGACGGCGCCGACCACGGTGAGGCTCACGGTCATCGCGTGGGCCTCACCGCCGTCGGCCGTCTTGAAATACACGGTGGTCACGGCCGCCGCGCCGAGCGCGTTCGCGAGCTGCTGCACCGCGCTGAGCGAACCGCTGGCGCTGCCCGCCTCGTCCGGGGCGATGTCGCCGATCGTGACGTCGTAGACCGTGCCGAAGCAGGTGCCCATGCCGAGTCCGATGACGAGGAGAGGCGCGACAAGGGTCCAACTGCCGGTGTCCGTACCGGAGTTCATGACGACTGCGAGCAGGCCGCCGGTCCCGGCGAGGGTGATCAGCAGTCCGACGAGGACGAGTCGGCGCCCCAGTCTGCCGATCAGTCCGTAGCAGGCGATGGACGCGATGACGATGCCCGCGGAGAGCGGGATCAGGCCGAGGGCGGTGTCGGCGGGGGAGCGGTTCAGGCCCTGCTGGAGGAAGAGGGAGATGACGTAGAGCAGGCCCGCGACGGCGGCGAAGAACACGATGCCGAGGACGAGACCCGAGGTGAAGCCGCGGTTGCGCAGCAGGGACGGCTGGACGAGAGGGTTCTCGGCGGTGCGCTGGCGGTGGCAGAACAGGGCGAAGAAGGCCAGGCCGATGCCGGTCAGGAGGATGGGCGTCGCGCGGGTCCAGCCGTTCGTGGAGCCGTCGATGAGTCCGCCGAGCAGGCCGAGCGTCGCGCCGCCGAGATAAGCGGAGCCGTGGCCGTCGACCGTGACGGTGCGGTCGCCGGTGTCGCGGGGGATCAGCCGGGCGGCGGCGAGCAGGGCCGCGCCGCCGAGGACCAGGTTGATCAGGAACAGGGGGCGCCAGCCGAGTCCGCCGAGATCGGCGTCGACGAGGAACCCGGCGAGGATCGGCCCGCCGACCGCGCTGAGCCCCATCACGGGTCCGAACAGGCTGAACGCCTTGCCGATCTCCTCCCGCGGCCACACCGCGCCGAGGATCCCGAAGCCCTGCGGAATGACGAGCGCGCCGAACGCGCCCTGCGCGAGCCGGGCGACGACCAGCGACTCGGGGTTCACGGCCAGCCCGCAGCCGAGCGAGGCCACGGTGAACCCGGCGAGCCCGAGGAGGAACAGCCGACGGCGCCCGTACTTGTCGCCGAGCCGTCCGCCGAGGACGAGCAGCACGCCGAGGGCGAGCGCGTAGGAGGCGCCGAGCCACTGGATGAGGCCCTCGCCGCCGCCGAGATCCTCGGTGATGGTCGGGGCGGCGAGGTTGGTGATCGTGGCGTCGACGAGGTCGAGGACGTCGGCGGTGAGGATGACGGCCAGGATCGCCCAGCGGGTGCGGGGGGATGGATGTGAGGGTGTCTTTGCGTCGTGCAGTATCTGTGTCACGCAGATAAATGTGTGGGGTGGGTCGGCCGATGGTCAAGCGAGTTTTGGATCCCGGAAATTTGTACGGGGGTTTTGCGGGAGCTTAGGAGGTTATGGGTATGGGCTTTTACTGCATTCCTTGCGCGTACGCCGCCGGGGGTACCCCCACCGTCGCCGTGAAGTCGCGTACGAGGTGGGCCTGGTCGGCGTAGCCGAGGTCGGCGGCGAGGGCGGCCCAGTCGACGTCCCGCTGGGTGCCGGCGAGCTCCAGGGCTTCGTGGATCCGGTAGCGCAGGATGATCCACTTCGGGCTGACGCCGACGTACGCCGCGAAGAGCCGTTGCAGTGCCCGTACCGAGATGCCCTCCGCGCGGGCGAAGTCGCCGACGCGGCGCACGGTGCGGTGGGCGCGGATGCGGGCGACGAGGTCGGCGGCGAGGTCGGCCTGCGGGTCGGGGGCCGGGGCGAGGGAGAGCAGGAAGGCGTCGAGCGCGGCGATCCGGTCGCGGTCGTCGGCGGGGCTCACGACCGTGCGCGCGGTGTCGGGCGTGGCCTGCGCGAACACGTCCTGGACGGGCAGTACGCGGCCCGTCCACCGCGACACCGGCACGTCCGGCACCAACGGCCGGAAGCCGCCGGGCCAGAACTTCGCCCCGCACACCCGTCCCCGCCCGGTCAGCTTCCTGGTGAACAGCCCGAGCGCGACGCCGTGCACCTCGCCGTAGGGCGGCCCCTCGTCCTCGTCCCACTGGAAGCTGACGTTGACGGACGGGTGCGGGACGACATGGGAGGCGTAGGGCTCGGGCAGGTCCCAGTCGATGAACCAGTACGTCTCGACGTGGCGGCGCAGCGGTTCGGCGGGCTCGTGGCGACGGAACCGTACGCGGGTCAGGAGCCCGGAAGGATCCACGATGCCCCGGGTGTCGCGGATCCCTTGGATGTCACGGATGCCCTGGGTGTCACGGCGGGGTGCGGCCATGTCCGGATCGTATGCCGTCGCGTTTTTTCAAGAGGAGTACGGCAGGGTGTCCGTACGGTCGTCGCATGGACACGAACCAGGACGTGAACCGGCAGGATCAGCAGACGTACGCCATCGGAGATCTTCTGGCGGTGGCGGGCGAGCGGGCCGTGCCGGTGATACGGGCGCTGCCCGACGAGCGGCTGGCCGACCCCACACCGTGCAGCGACTACGACGTGAAGGCCCTGGTCAACCACCTGTTCCACGTGGTCGTCCAGTTCCAGAAGCTGGCCGCCAAGAAGGACTCGGACTTCACCGTGACCCCGGACCACGTCGGTGCGGAGCCGGGCTGGAGGGAGCGGTTCGCGGACGAAGTGGACCGGCTCGTGGCGGCCTGGTCCGCACCGGGGGCCGAGGAGGGCACGACCGGCGCGATGAACATGCCCGCGCGGACCGTCGGGTCGTTGGTGCTGCTCGACCTGACCGTGCACGTGTGGGACCTGGCGCGGGCCACGGGCCAGGAGTACCGGACGGACGGCGAAGCCGTCAGGGTGCTCGACCAACTCGCCGCGACGGTGGGGGAGATGGCGCCGACGGCACGCGCGATGGGGATGTTCGCGGACCCGGTACCGGTCCCGGAGAACGCCTCGCCGTTCGAGCGGCTGCTGGCGGAGACGGGACGCGACCCGTACAGCGGCCCGCACAGCTGAAGTCCAGTACAGCGGCCCGTACAGCTGAAGTCCTGCGGCCCAGGCCCGCGCCGACCCTCCCGCGGGCTCACGTCTTCGCCAGCTCCGACCGCCGCCACTTCCGCCCGGGAACCAGCCGCCGAGCCCTCCGCCGCCATTCCTCGATCCGAGCCTGCCGCCGCGTGGCCCGGAGTTCCCTGAACAGGTCCTCGTAGCGCCCCACGATCGGCTCGGCGTCGTAGCGGTGGGCGCTCGCCAGCGCGGCCCGCCCCATCTCCCGCCGGGCGGAATCGTCCGCGATCAGGTCGAGCATCGCCTCCGCGAGGGCGCGGGCGTCGCCCACCGGAACCAGGCGGCCGTTGACGCCGTCCGTGATGATCTCGGCGGGGCCGAGGGGGCAGTCCGTGCTGATGACCGGAACGCCGCAGCGCATCGCCTCGACCAGCGTCATCCCGAAGGACTCCGCGTCCGAGGCGCTGACCACGAGCGAGGACTTGGCGAACTCGGCCTCGATGGGCGTACGGGGGCCCATGAGGCGGGCGTGGCCGGTCAGCCCCAGACCGTCGATCAGGGACTGGAGGCGTTCCCGTTCGGAGCCGCCGCCATAGATCCGCAGACGCCACTCCGGCTCCTTCGCGGCGACCGCCGAGAACGCCTCGATCAGCAGGTCGAAACGCTTGCCGGGGACGAGGCGACCCGCCGCCGCGATCACCTTCGCGTCCCCGGTGGAAGGGGCCACGTCCCGCGGCGCCGGCACGATGTTCGGCACCGCGGTGACCCGTACGCCCGGCAGCGGCATCCGCTTCCGGTACACCTTCGCGTCCGCCTCCGTCGTCGTCACGAGCGCGTCCAACGCCGGGTAGTTCTCGGCCAGTACGGCCCGCAGCCGCTTGCCGTGCGCGTCGTGCCGCAGATGCTCCTGACCGATGCGCAGGGCACGGCGCGGGGCGAAAAGGGAGACGTAGACGTTGATGCCGGGGCGGGTGCCGATCACCACATCCGCGTCGCAGTCCGCCAGGTAGTCGCGTACCCGTACATCGGTCAGCCGGTTGTACTGCTTGTACCGCTTGTCGGAGGACGGGTAGTCGGTCGCCGGCTCGGCGTGCGCGAGATCCGCGAGATCCGCGCTGCCCTCCCGTGTGTCGACCAGCGGTACGAGCGTGATCCTCGGATCGATGTCGAAGCGCGGCACGTCCCGGTGGCGCGACATCGACACGATCTTGACGTTGTGCTGGTCGGCGAGTGCCGACGCCAGGTTGAGTGTGGTGCGGACGGTGCCCCCGATGGCGTAAGCGTTGTGCAGCAGGAACACGATCCTCATGCGCTTGGCGGCCTTCCTACGCTTCATGCGGTGCGTGCCTTCCCCGTCGCGGCTCTCCGCCCTGGTCCCCGGGAGACAGTGGCCGGGCGAGGTAAGCCACCGGTCCCAGCGGGGTGAGAACCGGGTAAGAGACCCGGTCGTACCCCTGCTCATCAGGTACTACGTATCCCGGGCCTTGGCAGACTGGTGGCGTGCCCCACAATGTGCTGCTCGCCGAGGACGACCGCGCCATTCGCCACGCCCTGGAACGCGCCCTGACCCTTGAAGGGTACGAGGTCGCGGCCGTCGCGGACGGTATCGAGGCGCTCGCGCAGGTCCATCGCGAGCCGCCCGACGTGCTCGTACTCGACGTGATGATGCCGGGCATCGACGGCCTCCAAGTGTGTCGCGTCCTGCGTGCCGAGGGCGACCGTACGCCGATCCTGATGCTCACCGCGCGCGTCGAGACCGCGGACCGCATCGCGGGTCTGGACGCCGGAGCCGACGACTACGTGGTCAAGCCCTTCGACGTCGAAGAGGTGTTCGCCAGGCTGCGTGCACTGCTGCGGCGTACGGACGCCCCCGCTACGGAGGCCCTCGCCGGTGTACCCAGGGATCAACGACGCATGCCCGAGGCTCAGGTCACCGTCGCCGGACTGCGCATCGACTCGCCGGCCCGCCGCGTGTGGCGCGGGGCGCGCGAGATCGAGCTCACCCGCACCGAGTTCGATCTGCTGGAACTCCTCGCCCGCAACGCCGGCATCGTCCTCGACCACGCCACGATCTACGACCGCATCTGGGGCTACGACTTCGGCCCCGGCTCCAAGAACCTCGCCGTGTACGTCGGTTACCTGCGACGCAAGCTCGACGAGCCGGGCGCGCCCGCCCTGATCCACACGGTGCGGGGCGTGGGGTACGTACTGAGGGAGGACTGAGTGCGCCGGCGACTGTTCGCCAGACCACGGCTGTCCTCGCTGCGGACCACGTTCACGGTGTCCTTCGCGGCCGTCGCCGCCGTCGTGACCGTACTCGTGGGATTTCTCTCGTACGACGCCGCCGCCCGGCTCGTCCGCGTGGACCAGCAGACGGTGTTCGAGGACGTGGTCCAGGATCTGCGCAACCAGGTGCGCCAAAGCGCCCTGACACCGGAGGACTTCGCCGCCTCCGGCACCGACGGGCCGCGCGCCGACCTGATCCGGCCGAGGGGCACGGTCGTGCAGGTACTGGGGCACGACGGGAGGGTCGTCGACGGGGGCAGCCCAGCGCTGCCGGCCGGCACCGACGACCGTCGGGCCGCGTCGGCGAAGATCGCCGGGTGGCTGGTGGAGCACCGCGACGTCGAGGTCGGCGACGAGGTGTACCGGGTGGCGACCGTCGCGCTCGGCGGCCGGCGGGGTGCCGTGCAGGTCGCGCAGGAGCTCAGCGGTACGGAGGACCTGCTGCGTCAACTCCAGCGGCGGACCGTGCTGTTGGTGGCCGCGGTCGTCGTCGCCGCGGGCCTCTCCGGCTGGTGGCTGGCCCGCCGGATCACCTCGCGGCTTGTCCGCCTCGCGGGCGCCGCCGAGGATGTGGCACGCACGGGTCGCCTCGCCACCCAGGTACCGGTCACGGGGCGCGACGAGGTCGCCCGGCTCGGCCGCTCCTTCGACCGCATGCTCGGCCGCCTCGCCCAGTCCGAGGACGACCAGCGCCGCCTCGTCCAGGACGCGGGCCATGAACTCCGTACGCCCCTGACGTCCCTCCGCACGAACATCTCGATGCTCCGCCGCATCGACGAACTCCCGCCCGCGGCCCGTGAGGAACTGGTCGCGGACCTGGCCCATGAGTCCCGCGAACTGACCGACCTCGTCAACGAGTTGGTCGACCTCGCGGCCGGCCAGTCCGCCACCGAGCCGCTCCAGCGGGTGGCTGTCGCCGACGTCGCGGAGGACGTGGCGGTGGCGGCGCGACGGCGTACGGGGCGGGAGATCACCGTCCGTGCGGCCGGGGAGACGACGGTGGACGCCCGTCCGGCGGCGTTGCAGCGGGCGGTGTCCAACCTGGTGGAGAACGCGGCGAAGTTCGACCGGGACGGGGTTTCGTCGATCGAGATCGCGGTGACGGGGGGCGGCGGCCTCGTCCGCGTCGAGGTCCTGGACCGTGGTCCCGGCATCGCGGACGAGGACCTGCCCCGGGTGTTCGACCGCTTCTATCGCACCCCGGCGGCCCGCAGCCTGCCGGGTTCCGGTCTCGGCCTCTCCATCGTGAGGGAGGTGGCGGCGATGCACGGGGGTGCGCCGTTCGCTCACCGCAGGGGGGGTGGGGGCGCGGTGATCGGGTTCACGGTGGGTGGTTGACCGTATGTCGGCTGCAGCGCCGTCGTGGCTGGTCGCGCAGTTCCCCGCGCCCCTGAAGGGGCGCCCCTGGAACCGCAACGCCCCAAGCCACCACCTA
>NZ_JAAKZY010000191.1 GCF_011045015.1 Streptomyces scabichelini
CCCCGCTGAAGCCCCACCCCGCTGAAGCCGTACCCCTACGGCGCGCTCCGCTGGCCCGGCAGGCTCGGCCGGCCATGGGCGTACATGTCCGACCCGCCCTTGCCCGAGTCCGTGGAGACGGACGCCGTCGAGCCCACCGCGTGGGCGGCGGCCGTGCGGCGGGTCTGGGGAGGCACGGAGGCGGCCTCCGAAGGGGCCGATGCTGGTGGCGGGCCGTCCGAGTCCGAGGATTTGTCGGACTGCGGGCGCCGGGCGCGGTAGGCGGCCCGGTACGCGGCGGGCGACGAGCCGAGCTGGCGGCGGAAGTGGCCGCGCAGGGCCACGGGGGAGCGGAAGCCGCAGCGGCCCGCCACCTCGTCCACCGAGTAGTCCGACGTCTCCAGCAGCCGCTGCGCCTGGAGCACCCGCTGCGTGATCAGCCACTGCAGGGGAGCGCTCCCGGTGAGAGAGCGGAACCGGCGGTCGAACGTACGCCTGCTCATGTACGCGCGTGCCGCCAGCGTCTCCACGTCGAACTGCTCGTGGAGGTGCTCCAGCGCCCAGGCGACGACCTCCGCGAGCGGGTCGGCGCCGATCTCCTCTGGTAAAGAACGATCGAGGTAGCGCTCCTGACCGCCGCTGCGCCGGGGCGGGACCACCAGACGGCGGGCCAGCGCTCCGGCTGCTTCGTTTCCGTGGTCCGTCCGCACGATGTGCAGACAGAGGTCGATGCCCGCCGCCGTACCCGCCGATGTCAGTACGTCGCCGTCGTCCACGAACAGTTCGCGGGGATCGACGTGGACGGACGGATAGCGCTTCGCCAGGGTCGGCGCGTACATCCAGTGGGTGGTCGCGGGCCTGCCGTCCAGCAGGCCTGCCGCGGCGAGTACGAAGGCGCCGGTGCACAGCCCGACTATGCGGGCGCCCTCCTCATGGGCCCGGCGCAGTGCGTCGAGCGCCTCCTCCGGCGGCGGCGCGGTGATCGACCGCCAGGCCGGCACGACGACGGTGCCCGCCCTGGAGATCGCCTCCAGCCCCTGGGGCGCGGTCAGTTCAAGTCCTCCGGTGGTCCGCAGGGGCCCTTCTTCCCCCGCGCAGACAAGCAGCCGGTATCGGGGCACGCCGGCGTCCTGGCGGTCGATCCCGAACACCGACAGTGGTATGGAACTCTCGAAGATGGGGCCGCCGCTGAACAGCAGCACCGCGACGATCTCCTTGCGGCGTCGCCCGGAAAGTTTCCGGGCCGCGGCTTCCGGCGCGGCAGTGGAGTCGTGGCTCATACTGCTAAGCCCCCCTCGGTGGTCGCGGCTCCTCGGTTGTGTCGCTCCTGCACGTTTCCCCTCGGTCCTGCACGAGTCCCCCGCCGTAAGACAGCATGATCGAATCTACTGTGTCCCGTGGTGCCTACGTGACCAGTTCAGCACTAGGCACATTGTCGACATGGCAACTTGGCGTGAAGCATTCGATCACGAAGCGTTGCACTCGTGGGCCGTACAGGGAAGTGGGCCTTCGCTCCGTGGCCGGTCCCCGTAGGGTGCATGCCCCCTTGGTGCCCCTTTCCGTGCAGGTCGAACGGGGGGTGAAGACCCCTTCGGCCAAGTAATGCATGGGGGCGAGAAGTTGGCTGAAAACCAGCGGGCGCGTGAGCGTAAACCGGTCAGTCAACCGGCGTACTTTCCCCTGCGCGCCGACCCCCTCTGTGCGCTCCCGTGCCGGCCCTGCCGTGCCGCCCGTGAAGCCGCCCGTGACGCGGTGCCCCCTCCTCGGCGCGAAGCCTCGCCGCACACCGCTCGGACCGCCTCAGCAGTGCCCGGCACGCCCCGGTCACCGCCGCCAGACCGAGGGCCGTGCCGGCCGCGCCCGCCAGGGAGGTTCCGTACCCGACGAGCACCACGGGGACCAGGACGCAGCTGAAGGCCGCCCAGCGCACCACATCGCCGACGGCATCCTGCGCGGCGGGCTTCCTCGAGGAGGGCTGGGGTGCGGGCACGGTGGGCCTCCCTGGAGCGGTGGCTTACGCGAGTTCAACGCGTGCTCGACCGGCCGGTCACGCGGCCGGTCGAGCCGCCGGTCACGCGGTCGGTCGCGGCATCCGCCCGGCGGCGGGGGTCCGCGGCAACGAACGAAGGAACCGCGTTGGTCCGCTGTCGAAACCCTGTGCAAACCGCCTGTACGGGGCAGCAACCATTGCGTTGCGGGCGCCCTCTCGTGCATGCTCCCTGGAACCCTCCCGCGGCCGTCGCGGGATCTGGGCAGAGGAGGCGTGCCGCCGTACCCTTGGGGGTATGGGGTTGGGAAGATGATTCCCGGACACAGCTCCGTAGCACCTGTCGTCCCACCCACGAGGATCCAAACGCCGAGACAGCCATGGCCGGTCAAGAATTCTTCGATCCCGCGGACCGCAAGCGCCCCGTCGTCGACCCCACGGCGGCCGAGCCCTATGCGGCGGAAGAAACACGTCAGTCCTGCGATCCGGCGTTCAAGCACGGCGTCGTCGTCGGCTTCGACGGCTCGACGTCCAGCGAACGCGCCCTCGCCTATGCGATCGGGATGGCACACCGCTCCGGCTCCGGCCTGATCATCGTGCACGTCGCCAACCGCCTGCCGACCACGGTGTGGGCGGGCTGTGAGCCCCCGGTCTTCGTCGACGTCCCGGACCACCGCACCGAGGTGCTCGGGCTCGAACTCGCCTGCGCGGACTATCTGTCCGAGGTGCCGTGGATCCTTGTCGAGCGCGGCGGCGACATCTGCCACGAACTCGAGGAGGTCGGGCGGGAGTACGAGGCGAACGCGATCGTCGTCGGCTCCACGCACGGCATCGTCGGGCGCATCTTCGGCTCGGTCGCGGGACGGCTCGCGAAGCGCGCGAAGCGCCCCGTCATCGTCATCCCGTGATCCGTCGTCGTCCCAGGTGAGGCGAGGCGCGGCGGGGCGTCGGCTCCGTTCTGACGTCCTCCTGACGCCGCATAAACCTACTCGCGCGTAGAGGTGGTTTGTGCCCTTGTGAAGGGTACATACCGGTCGCCGGACCCTCCCCACGGTCCCGGCACCACGCATCACGCATCGAGCAAGTGCACCTGCATGAAAGGGGGCCCGCCGTGAACAACGACGTCACTGCGGGGAGCACCATCACGACCCTCGGCCATCTCGCCCTCGGTATCACCCTGCTGTTCTTCGGCCTCGGTCACACCGAAGTGATCGACGGCGTGACGGCGGCCGGAGAATGACGGCAACCGGCTGAGGCCGCCACGAGCCGAGGTAATGGGCGACCTCGGCTCCCGCAGGAACGGCCTCCTGTGTGCTGGTGGCACACACAGGGGGCCGTTCGCGAGGCCAGGTCGTGAGGGATTCCGCCCATCTGGAACGGACCGCATACGGGATGTGCGTCGCCGACCAGGACGCGAATGCGGAGGACCAGTGCGCCCAAGACCGTTCGGGGCGTGCCGGTGAGCCAGGACTCAGTTCGGCTCGCTGTTCAGGAACGGTAATGGGCGACTCCGGCCCCTAGGAGAACGATCCCCCTGTGCGCTTGGTAGTACGCAGGGGATCGTTCACTGGTGAGGCGTGTGCTACTCCACCGTCACGGACTTCGCAAGATTCCTGGGCTTGTCGATGTCCCTGCCCAGGGCCAACGCCGTGTGGTAGGCGAGGAGTTGGAGGGGGATGCCCATCAGGATCGGGTCCAGCTCGTCCTCGTTCTTCGGGACCAGGATCGTCTGGTCGGCCTTCTCCTGGTGCTGGTGCGCGACCGCGAGGATCTTGCCGCTGCGGGCTTTGATCTCCTCCAGGGCGGCGCGGTTCTTCTCAAGCAGGTCGTCGTCCGGGACGATCGCGACCGTCGGCAGCGCGGGCTCGATGAGCGCCAGCGGGCCGTGCTTCAGCTCGGAGGCGGGGTAGGCCTCGGCGTGGATGTACGAGACCTCCTTGAGCTTCAGCGAGGCCTCACGGGCGACCGGATAGCCGCGTACGCGACCGATGAAGAGCATCGAGCGGGCCTCGGCGTACGCCTCCGCCAGCTTCTCGATCTCGGCCTCCTGGTCCAGGATCTCGGAGATCTGCGCGGGCAGCCTGCGCAGGCCCTCGATGATCCGCTTGCCGTCGCGGACCGACAGGTCACGGGTGCGGCCCAGGTGCAGCGCGAGCAGCGCGAAGGCGACCGTGGTGTTCGTGAAGCACTTGGTGGACACGACGCAGACCTCGGGGCCCGCGTGGACGTAGATGCCGCCGTCCGCCTCGCGGGCGATGGCGCTGCCCACCACGTTCACCACGCCGAGCACGCGCGCACCCTTGCGCTTCAACTCCTGTACGGCGGCCAGTACGTCGTACGTCTCACCGGACTGGGACACCGCGACGTACAGCGTGTCGGGGTCGACGACCGCGTTGCGGTAGCGGAACTCGGAGGCCGGCTCGGCGTCCGCGGGGATGCGGGCCAGCTCCTCGATCATCTGGGCGCCGATCATGCCCGCGTGGTACGAGGTGCCGCAGCCGAGGATCTTCACGCGGCGGATCTGGCGTGCCTCGCGGGCGTCCAGGTTCAGGCCGCCCAGGTGCACGGTGGAGAAACGGTCGTCGATGCGGCCGCGCAGCACCCGGTCCACGGCGTCGGCCTGCTCGTGGATCTCCTTGTGCATGTACGTGTCGTGGCCGCCCATGTCGTACGACTCGGCCTCCCACTCCACGGTGGTCGGCTCGGCGGTCGTACGCGTGCCTTCGGTGGTGTACGTACGGAAGTCGTCGGCCTTGAGCGTGGCCATCTCGCCGTCGTCGAGGGTGACGATCTGGCGGGTGTGCGCGACGAGCGCGGCGACGTCCGAGGCGACGAACATCTCCTTCTCGCCGATGCCGAGGACGACCGGGGAGCCGTTGCGGGCCACCACGATGCGGTCGGGGAAGTCGGCGTGCAGGACGGCGATGCCGTACGTGCCCTCGATGACGCGCAGCGTGTCGCGGACCTTGTCCTCCAGTTTCACGGCCTGCGAGCGGGCGATGAGGTGGGTGAGGACCTCGCTGTCGGTCTCGGAGAGGAACTCGACGCCGTCGGCCTCCAGCTTCCTGCGCAGGTCGGAGGCGTTGTCGATGATGCCGTTGTGGACGACGGCGACCTTGCCCTCGGCGTCCAGATGCGGGTGCGCGTTGACGTCGGAGGGGGCGCCGTGCGTGGCCCAGCGGGTGTGGGCGATGCCGGTGGTGCCCTTGAAGCGGGCCGGTACCTTGGCCTCCAGGTCGCGGACCCGGCCCTTGGCCTTGACCATCTTGAGGCCGGCGGTCTTCGGGGCGGTCACGACGATGCCGGCGGAGTCGTAGCCGCGGTATTCGAGGCGCTGCAGTCCTTCGAGGAGGAGCGGCGCGACGTCACGCTTGCCGATGTAACCGACGATTCCACACATACAGAAGGCCCCTAGCCGTAGATGATCTAGCCGTAGACGATGCGGCGCAGCTGCCTGAGCGTCAGCTCGGGCGGTGCGACCGCGCGGTACTTCAGGTCCGCCGCGATCCGTTCGAAGATCGCCGCGTTCACCAGGCCCTGAACCTGGAGCTCGCGATGGCGGCGACGGACGTAGTCCTCGGTCGTCTCGTCGAAATAGGCGAGCACGTCCTGGATCACCCGCAGTGCCTCGCCCCGGCTCAGGGGCGAGGAGCGCGTCAGATGATCAACAAGTTCCTCGTGCACCCGTAGATCCTGAGCTACCGGCGGCCTTTTCGCAAGAATTCTGCCCGATATCGGGCAAGCGCGCTGTTGGGAACTCTTGGGAGACCGTTGAATCTCTTATGAGCGCCTGTTCGTGAGCCGTCCACTCCGCGTCCCGCACTTCGTTGCCGGAGGGGACGAGTTTCATACGCCATGGACATTCCACGCATGGGCGTTCCGGCGGAGCTCGCCGAGCGCATGAGCATGGCCGAGCAGCACGAGTACCTGCGCGCCAGATTCTCGCGGCGCTCGGTGATCAGAGGCGGCGCCGTCACGCTGGGCGCCGTCACGGGCGGCGCCTTCGTGCCGGGCGCCACCGCACGGGCCGCGGTGCCGGGTCAGCGCGCGGCGGCATCCCCGGCCGGGAAGGTCGACGGTGCCCTCGTCGCCCCCTTCGGCCGCCACCTCGCCTACGGCACCGACCCGCGCACCGAGATGACCGTCTCCTGGCAGGTCCCGGTCGCGGTCGAGAAGCCCTTCATCCGCGTCGGCGCCCACCCCTGGGACCTCTCCCGCAAGATCGAGGCCGAGGTCCGCACCCTCCACACGCCGGCCGGCGTCGGCGCGAGCGGCGACCACACGCAGTACTACGTGCACGCCCGGCTGACCAACCTGCGCCCCGGCAGGACGTACTACTACGGCGTCGGCCACACCGGTTTCGACCCGGCCGCCGCGCACCTCGCCGGCACCCTCGGCACCTTCACCACCGCCCCCGCGCACGCCGAGCCGTTCACCTTCACGGCCTTCGGCGACGAGGGCGTCGGCTACCACGGCCTCGCCAACGACAGCCTGCTGCTGGGGCAGAACCCGGCCTTCCACCTGCACGCGGGTGACATCGCGTACGCCGACCCGTCCGGCGCGGGCAAGAAGGAGGACACCGGCTTCGACTCGCGCATCTGGGACCAGTTCCTCGCGCAGACCGAGTCCGTCGCCAAGTCCGTCCCGTGGATGCCGGCGTACGGCAACCACGACATGGAGGCCTGGTACTCGCCCAACGGCTACGGCGGCGAAGAGGCCCGCTGGCAGCTCCCGGACAACGGCCCCGACAAGGCGAACCTGCCGGGCGTCTACTCCTTCACGCACGGCAACACGGCGATCATCTCGCTGGACGCCAACGACGTGTCCTTCGAGATCCCCGCCAACCTCGGCATCTCCGGCGGCACCCAGACCAAGTGGCTGGAAGCGCAGCTCAAGAGGTACCGGGCCGCCGACGGCATCGACTTCGTCGTCGTCTTCTTCCACCACTGCGCCTACTGCACCTCCACCGCCCACTCCTCCGAGGGAGGCGTGCGCCAGGAGTGGGTGCCGCTGTTCGAGAAGTACACCGTCGACCTGGTGATCAACGGCCACAACCACCAGTACGAGCGCACGGACGTCATCAAGGCGGGCGAGGTCGCCAGGAAACTGCCGATCGGCGGCACCGCGTACCCCGAGACGGACGGCGTCGTCTATGTGACGGCGGGCGCGGCGGGCCGCAGCCTGTACGCGTTCAGCGCCCCGGACTCGTACGAGGGCCACGAGAACGACGTCGAGTCGGTGGCCGCGTTCGTCAACGTCAAGGGCGGCAAGCAGAACGAGACGGTCGCCTGGTCGCGGGTGCGCTACCTCGACTACTCGTTCCTGCGCGTCGACGTCACGCCCGCGCCCAAGGGGCGCCTCGCCACGCTGAAGGTGCGGGGGATCGCCGAGACCGGTGAGGAGGTCGACCACTTCACGGTGGCGCGTCGCGTGCGCTGAGCATGTCTATTGGCCCTGTCTTACTGGCCCCCTCCAAAGGCACTGTCTACAGGCGCTGTCTACAGGCGTTTGAGGACCGCCTGTTTGGCCAGTGTGAACTCCTCGTCCGTGAGGACGCCCGACTTGTGCAGTTCGCCGAGCTCGCGCAGGCGGCGCAGAAGGGCGTCGTGGTCGGGCTCGGCGGGCGGTTCGGGGTCCTGGGTGAGGGCCTTCGGTGTCGCGGGCGCCGCGTCCGCCACGGTCGCCGCAGGGTGCGGGAGGCGGGCCTGGACCGCCGCCGCGACCAGTGCCATCAGCGGGTCCTTCTTGAAGCCCCACAGCTCCACGGAGTTGGGGTCGTACTTCGGCGGAGCCTTGGTCGGGGCGTTGCGGACGGTGAAGCGGAGGCTGCCGTTCTCCAGGCCGACCGCGGGGTGCCACTCCACGGACTCGATGTCGGCGAAGTGGAGCGTGCGGGGACCTGCGGCCGCCTTGGCCTCCTCCGTCTTCCAGTTCCACTCCAGCCGTACGCGCTCCCCGTCGAAGCTCGCGGTGCCGTCCCCGGCGGACACCGACAGCGGCACGGACGGGCCCGGCAGCAGATAGCGGTCGACGGCGGTGGCCGGGACCTGGTCAAGGAGCAGCGCGTTGCGGATCTCGTCCACGAAGTACTCGCCGACGCCATAGCGGTCGGAATCCACGGAGAGCTGGTACGGGTCGTTCGACTCCGCCAGCTTGCCGCCGGTCGCCTGCAGCAGCGGGTCCGCGCCCTCCCGCAGCCGGAGCCTCAGCCGCCCGGACTTCTTGCCCTGCTCGAAGGAGATGCCCGCCAACGCGCCCAGCGGGACGGTGAGTTCTCCCAGCGTCTTGCGCAGCAGGCTCACGTTCTTGTCGCGGCCGGGGGTGAGACGCAGGGCGTCGCCGTCGAAGGTCCAAGTCCCGTCCTTCTGGATGATTTCCGCCATACGAGGGATTGTTTCATCGCTCTCGCGAGAGAGTGGTCTATACCCATTGGGGCTCATGAAGGAGCTCGTGGAAGGGAGCGCGTGTGAGACTGCACCACAGAACGCCCCGCCTTCTCGGTTCGCTGCTGCTCGTGGCGGCGGCCGGGATCTCCGCCGTCGGCGCGACAGCACCCGCCGCCGCGGCGCCAGTTGTCCCGCTCGGCCAGGTCGTTCCTGCGCCCGCCTCGGCCGACGCCGGCGGATCCCCGTACCGGATCACCGACCACACCCGTATCCGCGTGGACGACTCGCGTGAGGCCCGCCGGATCGGCTCGTATCTCGCCGGGGTGCTGCGGCCGTCGACCGGTTACCGGCTGCCGGTGACGGACGACAAGGGCCGCGACGGCATCACGCTCCGACTCAGCGGCAAGGACGCCGCCTTGGGCGAGGAGGGCTACCGGCTGCAGAGCGGCAAGGGTGCCGTCAGCATCACCGCCCGGGGTCCCGCCGGGCTCTTCCACGGCGTGCAGACCCTGCGTCAGCTTCTGCCCGCCGCCGTCGAGAAGGACTCCGTACAGCCAGGTCCGTGGCTCGTCGCGGGCGGCACCATCACGGACACCCCGCGCTACGGCTATCGCGGCGCCATGCTGGACGTCGCCCGGCACTTCTTCACCGTCGGCCAGGTCAAGCGCTACATCGACCAGTTGGCGCTCTACAAGATCAACAAGCTGCATCTGCACCTCAGTGACGACCAGGGCTGGCGCATCGCCGTCGACTCCTGGCCGCGGCTCGCCACCCACGGCGGCTCCACGCAGGTCGGCGGTGGACCGGGCGGTTATTACACGAAGGCGGACTACAAGGAGATCGTCAGCTACGCCGCCTCCCGCTATCTGGAGGTCGTCCCGGAGATCGACATGCCGGGGCACACGAACGCCGCGCTCGCCTCGTACGCCGAGCTGAACTGCGACGGCGTCGCGCCGCCCCTCTACACCGGCACCGACGTCGGCTTCAGCTCACTGTGCGTGGGCAAGGAGATCACGTACGACTTCGTGGACGACGTCATCCGCGAGCTGGCCGCGCTCACGCCGGGCCGCTATCTCCACATCGGCGGTGACGAGGCGCACTCCACCAGCCATGAGGACTACGTCAAGTTCATGGACCGGGTGCAGCCGGTCGTCGCCAAGTACGGGAAGACGGTGGCCGGCTGGCATCAGCTGACCGGGGCGGCTCCGGCGAAGGGCGCGCTGGCCCAGTACTGGGGTCTGGACAGCACGAGCGCCGCCGAGAAGGAGCAGGTCGCGGCGGCCGCGCGGAACGGGACCGGGCTCGTCCTGTCGCCCGCCGACCGGGTGTACCTCGACATGAAGTACAACGAGGACACACCGCTGGGCCTCGACTGGGCGGGCTTTGTCGAGGTGCGGCGGTCGTACGACTGGGATCCGGGCAACTACCTCCCCGGGGCGCCGAGTTCAGCCGTACGGGGCGTAGAGGCGCCGCTGTGGTCGGAGACCGTCTCGACCTCGGCGCACATCGAGTACATGGCCTTCCCACGGCTGCCCGGGGTGGCCGAGCTCGGCTGGTCGCCGGCCTCGACGCACGACTGGGAGGCGTACAAGGTGCGGCTGGCGGCGCAGGGCCCGCGGTGGGACGCGCTGGGGATCGGCTACTACAAGTCGCCGCAGGTCCCCTGGCCCACTGAGTAGTCGAGCCTCGTAGCGGAACACGACGGCGGGCGCCCCCCGGGACCGTACTTGGGGACGCCCGCCTGCTTGTGGGGGCCGCTGAGGCCCGATGAGGGGCTCTACAGCCCTGCGATGGGGTTCTTCAGGTTGCCGACCAGCTGGAGCGCTCCGGCCGGGTCGGCGAGGTCCACCATCTGCTTGTTGTTGCGCAGCTGAAGCCGGTTGAGACAGGACAGTGAGAACTCCGGCGCGAACATGTCGTACTGCCGGAACTTGTCGGCCAGTTCGGGCGCGGACGCCTGGTAGTCGCGTACGCAGTCGGCGACCGCCCGCCAGAAGTCGCTCTCCTCGAGGACGCCCTCACTCGCGAGGTTCGCGGCCAGGAAGCGGAAGAAGCAGTCGAAGACGTCCGTGAAGATCGACAGGAGCTTCTTGTCCTCGGGCACCTCGACGCGGATCCGCTCGACCACCGGCGGCAACACCGCGTCCGGGTCCATGACCGCGATCTCCTCGGCGATGTCCTTGTAGATGGCGCGCCGCACTACACCGTCCTCCAGGACGAGGATGACGTTCTCGCCATGTGGCATGAAGACGAGGTCATATGCGTAGAAGCTGTGCAGCAGCGGCGTGAGGTACGCGTGCAGATAGCGGCGCAGCCACTCCACCGGCGACAGGCCCGAGCGCTCGATCAGCGCGGCCGCGAAGGACGCGCCCTCGTGGTCGACGTGGACGAGGGAGGCCATGGTGGCCAGCTGCTCGCCCTCCTGGAGGGAGGGGACCGGGCTCTCGCGCCACAGGGCGGCGAGCATCTTGCGGTACGGCGAGTAGCGGTCGGTGGCGGCCTCGTACTCCAGGTGCCGGTAGCCGACGGCCGCGCGCTCGCGGATGACGGACAGGCCGGTGGACTTGAGCACCGGGTCGTTCTGGACGAGTTGGGCCAGCCAGTCGTTGATGGCCGGGGTCGCCTCCATGTACGCGGCCGACAGACCACGCATGAAGCCCATGTTGACGACCGACAGGGCGGTCTTCACGTAGTGCTTCTCGGGGGCGCTCTTGTTGAAGAACGTCCGGATCGACTGCTGGGCCAGATACTCGTCGTCGCCCTCGCCGAGGCACACGAGGTGCTGCTGGGCGACCTCGGCCGCGAAGGTCACGGTGAGTTTGTTCCACCACTGCCAGGGGTGGACGGGGATGAGGAGGTAGTCGTCCGGGTCGAGACCCTTTTCGGTCAAGGTGACGGAGAAGCGCTTCAGCGTCTCGTCCCCGAGTTCGGACTTCAGCAGGGACTCGTAGTCCACGCCCACACCGGCCGTGAACGCCGCCCGCGAGCGGTGCGCCGCCAGCCAGATCAGCCGTACGGGGCTCGCGGTCTCGGGAGCGTACGAGAGGTACTCGTGGACCCCGAAGCCCAGCCGCCCGTTGTTGGCGACGAAGCAGGGGTGGCCCTCGGTCATCCCCGTCTCGATCTCCTGGAAGCCGCTCCTCGCGAGCTCGGCGGAGGTGATCTCGGGCTTGGTGAGCTTGTAGCAGGTGCCGGAGAGGGTGGAGGAGATCTCCTCCAGATAGACCGGCAGCACCTCGTCGCTGAGACCGAGCGCGCCCTTCAGCTCGATGAAGAAGTCCAGGGCGTGCAGGGGCAGTTCGCTGCCGTCACGGTGGCGGGTGATCGACTCGGCGTCGACCTGCCAGTGGTCGAGGGCGCGGATCACTGCCGTGAAGGTGTACCGGGTCAGGCCGTCGTCGCTGCGTACGACGTACTGTTCTCCGTCCTTCTCCGGCGTGATCAGCCGCTCGTGGGCGAATTCGGCCAGCGCCTTGCGGACCAGCAGGCGGTTGGCCGTCGCCCAGTGGTGGGGGGACAGGTGGGCCACGGCGTCGGACAGGGTCATGTCGAAACTCCTCGGGCGGTCGCGAGGACTGCCGTCTCTCGCGCCGCCAGGTACTGCCCGCGCGTGCAGAAACTCAGCAGCGCGCGCTTCTCCGGCTTGTCGATCTCCCGCTCGGGCACGAAGCCGACGGCTTCGTTGAGCGCGTGCACCGCCTTGTTGGCGACGTCGGGCTCGACCACGACCCGCCGGGTGCGCGGGTCGGCGAACAACTCGTCCATGACGGCGGTGATGACCGCCTTGGTGAAACCGTGGACGGGCCGGTCGGTGGGGGCGACCAGGAAGTGCATGCCGACGTCACCGGGCTCCGGCTCGTACAGCCCGACCAGCTCGATGTACCGCGGGTCGTACTTCTCCATCAGGAAGGCGGGCTCGCCGTCGTGGAACCCCAGGTACGCGTGGTGGTGTGCGTTGGCCGCGATGGCCATGTACTCCCGCTCGACGTCCTGCAGTTTCGCGTCCTGCATCATCCAGAAGGCCGCCTTGGGGTGGGTGACCCAGGCGTGCAGCAGCTCGGCGTCCTTCAGGGGGTCGAGGGGGCGGAACGTGAAGGTCATACGGCGAACTCCTGGAACGCGATGGTCTTCTCGACCGGGTAGTACTCGGTGCCGAGCAGCTCGCGGATGATGTACGCGTTGCGGTACGCGCCCATGCCGAGGTCCGGCGAGGTGATCGAGTGCGTGTGGACGCCCGCGTTCTGCAGGAAGATGCCGCGCCCGGTCGTGTCGATGGCGTAGTTGCGGGCCACGTCGTGGTTGCCGTGCTCGTCGTAGCGGATCCGGTCGCGTACGGGCTTCAGGAACTCGGGCTCGGTGTACTGGTAGCCGGTCGCCAGGATCAGGCCGTCGGAGTGCAGCTCGTAGTCCTTCTCCTGCTCCTCCTGGCGCAGGCCGAGGGTGTACGTGCCGTTCTCGTAGGCCGCGCTGTGCAGCGAGGAGTTGGTGAGCAGGCGCGTGGGGACCGGGCCGCGGAGGTTCTTCTGGTAGAGCAGGTCGAAGATCTCGTTGATCAGCTCGCCGTCGATGCCCTTGAACAGGCCCTTCTGCTCCGCCTTGAGCCGGTAGCGGGTCCTCTCCGGCAGCGCGTGGAAGTAGTCGATGTACTCCGGGGAGGTCATCTCCAGCGTGAGCTTGGTGTACTCGAGCGGGAAGAAGCGCGGCGAGCGCGTGACCCAGTTCAGCCGGTATCCGTGGACGTCGATCTCGCTCAGCAGGTCGTAGTAGATCTCCGCAGCGGACTGTCCACTGCCGACCAGGGTGATCGACTTCTTGGCCTGCAGCTCCTGCTTGTGCTGCTGGTAGCGGGAGTTGTGGATGAAGTCCCCGCCGAGCCCCTGGCAGGCCTCGGGGATGTACGGCGGTGTGCCGGTGCCGAGCACGAGGTGGCGGGCGCGGTAGGTCTCGCCGGCCTGCGTCCGTACGACGTAGACGTCATCGGCGTACGTGACCTCCGTGACCGTCGTGTTGAAACGGATGCTGGAGAGCTGCCCCGCCGCCCAGCGGCAGTAGTCGTCGTACTCGACGCGCAGGGGGTAGAAGTTCTCGCGGATGTAGAACGCGTACAGGCGTCCCGAGGACTTCAGATAGTTGAGGAAGGAGTACGGGGACGTCGGGTCGGCCAGCGTGACGAGGTCCGACATGAACGGCGTCTGGAGGTGCGCGCCCTCCAGGAACATCCCGGAGTGCCACTCGAAGTCCGGCTTGGACTCCAGGAAGACGCCGTCGAGTTCGGTGATCGGCTCGGTGAGGCAGGCGAGGCCGAGATTGAAGGGGCCGAGGCCGATCCCGAGGAAGTCGTAGGTCTTCTCGGCGAATTCGGGAAGCGCGGATTCAGGAAGCGCGGTCAAGGGACTCTCCCAGGTACTGCTCGGCGTGGCCGGCGATCAGGTCGAGTACGGCGGCGATGTCGTCCGTCGTGGTCTCGGGGTTGAGCAGGGTGAACTTGAGGTAGTGACGGCCGCCGACCTTGGTGCCCGCGACGACCGCGTCACCGGAGGCGAACAGGGCCTTGCGGGCGTACAGGTTGGCGCGGTCGATCTCGGCCGGGTCCGCGACGGCCGCCGGGATGTAGCGGAAGACGAGGGTGGACAGCGAGGGCTGGACGACCACGTCGAAGCGCGGGTCGGCGGCGAGCAGTTTCCAGCCCTCGGCCGCGAGGTCGCAGACCTCGTCGAAGAGCTCGCCGATGCCGTCGGCGCCCATCACGCGCAGCGTCATCCACAGCTTGAGCGCGTCGAAGCGGCGGGTGGTCTGCAGGGACTTGTCGACCTGGTTGGGGATGCGTTCCTGCACCATGCGGCGCGGGTTGAGGTACTCCGCGTGGTACGTGGCGTGCCGCAGCGTGGCCGCGTCCCGCACCAGCACGGCGGACGAACTCACCGGCTGGAAGAAGGATTTGTGGTAGTCGACGGTGACGGAGTCGGCGCGCTCGATGCCGTCGATGAGATGGCGGTTCTTCAGGGAGGTGAGCAGCCCGCAGCCGTACGCGGCGTCGACGTGCAGCCAGGCGCCGAACTGCTCGCACAGCTCGCCGATCTCGGGCAGCGGGTCGATGGAGCCGAAGTCGGTGGTGCCCGCGGTGGCGACGACGGCCATCGGGATCAGCCCGGCGCGGCGGCAGCGCTCCAGTTCGTGGGCGAGTGCGACCGTCTGCAGGCGCTTGTCGTGGTCGACGGGTATGGACACGACCGAGTCGGGGCTCAGGCCGAGCAGTTTGGCCGACTTCTTGACGCTGAAGTGGCTCACCTCGGAGGCGAAGATCCGCAGTTTGGCGTACGAATCGGTCTTGGCCTCCTCGCGCGCAAGCAGCAGCGCCTGGAGGTTGGACTGGGTGCCGCCGCTGGTGAACACGCCGTCGGCGGCCGGGCCGAGGCCGATGCGCTCGGTGGTCCAGTCGATGAGCCTGCGCTCGATGAGGGTGCCGCCGGCCGACTGGTCCCAGGTGTCCAGGGAGGAGTTGACGGCCGACAGGACCGCCTCGCCGACGACGGCCGGGATCACGACCGGGCAGTTGAGGTGGGCGAGGTAGCGCGGGTGGTGGAAGTAGATCGCGTCCCGGAGGTAGAGCTCCTCCAGTTCGTCGAGGACCGCGGTGGTGTCGTGCAGCGGGCGGTCCAGGTCGATCTTCTCGATGCGGGGGGCGAGGGCGTCGACCGTGACGCCGGTGAACGGACGGTCGGTGGTGGCGAGTTTGGCCGCCACCCGCTCGATTCCTTCGGTCACGGAGCGGCGGTACCGCTCCGCGGTCGTGTCATTGAGCAGGTGCGAGCGCATGGGGGCGTTCCTCCGGGGAGAAGAGGGCGGGGAGCGGTGCTCCTGAGAGCGTGCGACTTAGGTAAGGCTAACCTAACTTCTCCGCTCTCGCTGATCCCTCATGTCCCTTTAGTTGCACGTTTGCTGACGTTTGCTCGCTGTCTGTGAGGGATGAATCACTCTCCCTGCTCGCGCATTTGCTCCTCGGTCAGCCCGCGACGCCAGTAGCCGACGAACGTGACCCGCCGACGTTCGATCTCCCGCTCGCGCACGAGATGGCGGCGCAGCTCCTTCACGCGGCCGGACTCGCCCGCGATCCAGGCGTACGGGGCCTCGGCGGGCGGGAGCCGGGCGGCGCGGATCGCATCGAGGGCCATGGGGGACCCCTCGTCGCGTACGAGCCAGGTGATCTCGGCGTCGGCCTCGGTCACCAGGTCCTGGATGTCCTCGGCGTGGTGGACCTCCAGCCACACCTGGGCGCGGGTGCCCGCCGGGAGCGACTCCAGGATCGCGGAGGCGGCGGGCAGGGCCGTGTCGTCTCCCCAGACGACCAGCAGATCGGTGTCCTTGGGCGGGCGGAAACGGATCGCCCGGTTGTCCGCGACCGCAGGACCGAGCACCAGCACACGGTCACCGGCCTCGGCGGTCGAGGCCCAGCTCGACGCGGGACCGGCGGGCGCGGTCGCCCCCGGCTCGACGCCGTGCAGCACGAAGTCGATGTCGATCTCGACGGTGTTGCCGTCGGCGTCCTCGCGAAGGGACCGCAAGGTGTACGAGCGCATCACCGCCCGTACGTCGTCCGGGAGGTCACGCCATCCCTGCCACCAGCCGTCGCCCAGCTCGATGGGGACGACGGGCTCGGGCTGGCCCGGGTGCGGCAGAAACAGGGACAGGGACTGGTCCTGCCCGTCCGACCGGAAGGCGTGCAGGTCGCTGCCCGCGAAGGTGACGCGGACCAGGGACGGGCTGAGCCGCCTCGTCCGTGTGACCTGGAGGGAGAAGAAACGGAAGGGGGCGGCTACGGCCGTCGTCATCAGGGCTCCTGAGTTGACGTCAGGGGGCGGAGAGTTCGCGCCCCGAAGGGGCGCGGGGCTGGGACATTCTGCGGCTCCGCCGCGTGGGCGCGACCAGCCACAGACGGCCCGCAGTTCCGTACGGTGCTCAGCTGACCTTCTTGGCGCTCTCGATCGCCTTGGCCAGGTTCTCGAGCAACGGCGCGCACTTGTCGTAGGACAGGATCGGCTCGGGGTCGCGGGCGATGACCTGGCCGGCCTTGACCGCGGGCAGGTTCTTCCACGTGGCCTCGGTGATGTCCGCGGGCTGGATGGCCGAGGAGCGGTTGTCCATCATGATGATGTCCGCGTCGTACTTGTCGACGTTCTCCCAGCTCAGGTTCTCGAACCAGCCGCCGCTTGCCTTCAGGGTCGAGGCGGGCGGCTCGACGAAGTTCACGCCGAGCGCCTTGAAGTACTCCAGGTCGATGGAGAGGTTCGTGCCCGAGACGTAGAAGATGTCCTGGCTCGCGGAGCCGGCCAGCACCTTGATGTCGGGGTTGGACTTGGCGGCGGCGCGCACCTTGGCGGAGGCGTCCTCGAAGCGCTTCTTGGCCGCGGTGATCGCGCTGGACTTCACGTCGGCGCCCAGCGATTCGGCGAGCTCCAGCATGCGCTGCAGCGGCTCGGTCATCTGGCGGTCGTAGACGGAGATGGCGACGCTCGGGGCGCCGAGGGCGAGGACCTTCTTCACGGACTCCTCGGGGACGTACCAGAGCGTGCCCGCGTCGTCGAACGTCGTGGTGATCAGGGCGTCGGGGGAGAGGCTCGCGTACTTCTCGATGTTGAACTGGCCGTACTCGTTGCCGAGGATTGTCACCTTGTCGATGTCGAGGTCGCCGGCCTGGACGTCGGCCTTGCCGTCCTTCGTCTTGGTGGGGCCGAAGACGCCCTTGACGGCGATGCCGTAGTCGTGGAGCGCGGCGGCGACACCGGTGAACGCGACGATGCTCGACGGGATCTTGTCGGTCTTCGCGGTCTCGCCGCGGTCGTCCTTGAAGGTCCAGGGGCCGGACTTGGCGGCCTTCGTCGAGTCTGCCGAGCCACCGCTTTTCGCATCGTCGTCGCCGCAGGCCGCGAGCACGGCACCGAGGCCGAGTGCGCCGCCCGCGGCGAGGATGCCGCGGCGGGTGAGGTGGGCGGAACGGGCGTTGGACATGGTGGTGACTGCTTTCGCACAGGGCGGATCGCCCACTGGACAATTTCCAAGGTAGGTTAGCCTAACCTCACTATGTGTCCAGTGGGGGGTTGGCGGGGCGTGGGCTGTGAGTCAGCCCGCGAAGCCCAACTCCCGGACAGCCACCGTGCGTTGGCCTTTGCCCCCGGTCGTGTCAGCGCGGGGGCAGTTCGGCGGCCGCCGAGGTGGCGAGTTCGGTGGCCGTCTTGCAGAGTGCATCCGTGGGGCGTTGTCCGGCAACCTGAAGGCGCAGCATCTCGGCCGCCGTCTCGGCGTTCAGGCCGCTGTACCTGCGGTATTCGACGAAGACCGTGCATTTGGCGTCGTCGCCGCTGCCCTCGGGTTCGACGATGGCGTCGTAGCCGCTGAGCCGGACGGGATCGCCGTCCTCCGCGGACTTGGGCTGATCGCGGTAGAAGCCGATCTCGGTCTCAAGGTCGTCGACGTCGCTGGACCACTCGCAGCTCCAGTTCGCGACGCCCACTTTCCGCGGCGCGTCGGACTTGAGGCCGGGGACGACGGACAGCGCCTTGGCGTCGAGCAGCTTGCAGGCGTTCGCCCAGGCGAGCGAGGCCTTCCGGTAGCCCGGGGAACGGCGGGGGACCGGGCCCCGGTTCAGGTCCTCGGCCGCGCTCCGGGCGGCCGAGTCGGCGACCGCGCACAGCGTCGCGGTGCCGCCGGTCACCGAACCGTCACCCACGTTGACGCGGATCCCGACGAGGATGCCGTCGGCATCGTTGTCGGGCACCAGCAGCAGTTCGCACTCGTCGCTCGCCGGCTCCTCCTCCAGGATGTCGATCTTTCCGATGGTCCTGGAGGGTTGTGACGTCTCGGGCGGTGAGCCCGGGCGGAGTTCGATCGACACGTCGATGCGGTTCTCGCCGCCCGTGTGGACGAGCACGTCGCAGCGGTCGAAGTTCCCGTAGTCCACGTCCACTTGGGCGTCGCCGAACCGGCCGAGAGCCGTGGTGTCGGCCAGCGTGCACAGGTCGGCTGTGTGCGGATCGCCGATCAGGGACTGCCCTCCGCGCCCTCCGCCGTTCGAGGCGTCTTCGCTGAGCCCGCTCGGGCCGCTCTGCTGGGTGCCCTGCGTGTCTTCACCGTCGCTGTCGCCGTAGTTGGGGACGAGGACAAGGCCCAGTACCAACGCGGCGCCGATACCGAGGGCCGCGGCGAGCAGCGGCCGGCGCCGCCGCGGGCGCCGGGCGGACTGGTCGTCCAGGGTCCGCGGGCCGGCGTCCGGCTCGGGGCCCGCGATGGCCGCCAGGAGACGCTTGACCTCGACCGCGTCGGGGCGCTGGCGTGGATCGCGCTGCAGCATGGCGGTGAGCACGGGATACAGCGGTCCCACGGCGTCGGCGTCCATCTCGACGAAGCCGCGCACCGCCTTCCAGTGCGTCAGGCGCTCGGTGTCCTCCCGGTCGTCCCCCTCCACCTCGTGGTCATCGTCGTCCTCGGGTTCGCCGCCGCGCGGCGGCGAACCGGTGACCAGCGCGTAGAGGGTGGCGCCCAGGCAGAACACGTCCGAGGCGGGGCGGGGGATGTTCCCCCGGGCCAACTCGGGTGCGGCGTAGGCCGGGGTGAAGCTGGAGGGGCCGTTGGCCGTGACGGTCTCGGTGCCGCCGACCCGGTAGGCGGCACCGAAGTCCAGCAGCTGCGCGGTGCCGCGCCGGGTGAGGCCGATGTTGGCGGGCTTGACGTCACCGTGCACGATGCCCGCCTCGTGCAGGGCGGCGAGTGCGTCGGCGAGTTGGACGCCGATGCGGGCCGCCCGCTCGGGGGACATCGGCGGCTGCCGGTCGAGGCCGCCGCCGGGCACGTACTCCATGATGAACCAGTACGTTTCTTCCCCGGCTTCGGCGCCGGGGTTCCGGGTCCCGGCCCCGGCCTCGGCCCTGGTCCCAGCCCCGGTCCCAGTCCCGGCTCCGGCCTCAGTCCCGGTGCCGGTGCCGGTCCCAGCGTCCCCGTCCGAGCCCCGACCCCCATCC
>NZ_JAAKZY010000192.1 GCF_011045015.1 Streptomyces scabichelini
CGTGGGGGCGTGGGGGGAGGCGCGCGGACGTTCGGTCAGTTCTAGGTGGCCCTGACGTGGCATGTCCATAGCGGATGCCGGGTGGTTGTGTGAGGGGTGAGAATCGTTTCTGCAAAGGCCGGCGAAGGACTGGAAAGGAGATTGATCATGGCCATGGCCGACTGGCTCACCGTCCTGACCACGACGGACGCCCCGGAGAAGGCGGAGGCGCTCGCACGGGGCGCGGTCGCGACGCGCGTCGCCGCCTGTGCGCAGGTCTCGGGACCGGTCACATCCGTCTACCGGTGGAAGGGGCAGATCGAGACCGCGTCCGAGTGGCAGGTGCTGTTCAAGACGACGGAGACGCGGTACGCGGAGCTGGAGACGTATCTGCGCGAGGCGCACGACTACGACACGCCGGAGATCATCGCCACGCCGGTGGTGCGGGGGAGTGCGGCGTACCTGGAGTGGCTGGAGCGGGAGACGGCGGGGTGACGCTGCCCTTCTTCGTGTACGGGACGCTGCGGCCCGGCGAACCCAACCACGACCTCTTCCTGCTCGGCCGCACCGTTTCCGAGGTGCCGGGGTGGCTTTCGGGGGCGGCGCTGTACGAGGGCCCCGGCTATCCGTACGCCGTGGACGAGCCCGGGGGTGCTGTGGTCCGCGGCGAACTGATCACCCCCGTACCCGAGCGGTACGGGCAACTCCTCCTGGCCCTCGACCGGTTGGAGGACTACGCGCCGGGTGACCCCGAGAACCTGTACGAGCGGGTGGCGAGGGACGTGACGCGCGAGGACGGTACGAGCGTGAGTGCGTGGGTGTATGTCGCCGCGCCTGCCGTCGCCGCACGCCTGCGGTCCCGCGGCAAGCTCATCGAGGGTGGGGACTGGCGGGCGCGGGCTTGTTGAGGCCCTGGAAAAAAAGTCGTCCGGTCACCGCTGAGTTCTGTGGTGCCCCTCCGTCTACATCTACGACAGACGCACCAACCGCCTGACGACAAACAGGAGACAGAACCATGAGCGTGACCGCGCCCCAGACCCAGACCACCGTCCAGTCCCCCTCCTTGGCCTCCTCCCCCTCCTCGACCCGCTTCACCCGGTCCCTCGCCACGCGTGCCGTGTGGCAGGTCGGTGTACTGGCCACTCTCGCCGGTGCCATCGTGACCGAGGTGTTCGGCCTGATCGCCCGCGGCGTCGGCGTACCGATGGCCGCGGCGAGTCCAGGGGCCAAGGAAGCCGCGGAGATTACGGCGGGCGCCTTCGTCGGGGGCGTGCTGTTCTGGTCGATCCCCGGGATCGTCCTCGCGGTCGTCCTCGCCCGCTGGGCCAAGCGGCCCGCTCGTACCTTCGTGGTGATCACCGTCGCGCTCACCGCCCTGTCCCTCGCCGGCCCGGCCGTCGCCCCGCACACCGCCACCTCCACCCAGGTCGTCCTGGCCCTGTCCCACGTGGTGGCCGCCGCCGTGATCATTCCCGCGCTGGCACGGCGCCTTGCCCAGCACCGCCGGTGACGCGGCCCGCAGCCGGGCTTGTGCGCCGACCTTGATCCATCCGCAGCCGCACCCTCGGCATCGACCGAGGGTGCGGCTGCGGATGGATCAAGATGCGCGCCGGAATGACGGTTCGACTCACTGCACGAACGGACGGTTCGACATCACTCTGCGGACAATCACCCTGCGGACAACCGGTCCAATGCCGACTGGCTCTCATCATCCGCGGCGCGGTAGATCACCAATAGCTGGTCCGGGTCTTGCAGTGGCGTAAGCGTCTCGAAATGCACTGCGATCGAACCGACGTCAGGGTGCCGCAGCACCTTGCGCCCGCGGCCGTTGACCTTGACGTCCCGCCCGGCCCACAATCGCGCGAACTCCTCGTGGCCGGTGGTGAATTCGGCGATGAGGTCGGTCAACACCTGATCCTCCGGATGCGCGGCCCACGCGGTGCGCAGGTGAGCGATCGCCTCCCGCATGACGCGTTCGCGGTCGACATAGAAATCACGCGTCTTCGCATACATGAGGCACAGCCATATCGCATTGCGCTGCGACGGCGGCAGGGTGTCGAAATCCAGCAGCAGTCTCGCCATTTCGCCGTTCCAGGTCAGGATGTCGTAGCGGCGGTTCATCACCATGGCCGGCAGCGGCGACAGGTCGGCGACCAGCCGGGCCAGCGGCGGCGCTGCGGTGGTGGCCGGTTCGTCGGCGTTGCGGGGGCGCTGCTGGGCCAGGTCGAAGAGGTAGGCGCGTTCGTCGGGGGCCAGGCGCAGTGCCCGGGCCAGCGCTTCCACCACCTTCGCTGAGGGCCGCAGCCCCCGGGCCTGTTCCAACCGCACGATGTAGTCGATGCTGACCCCGGCCAGTTCGGCGACCTCTTCGCGGCGCAGTCCCGGGGTCCGCCGGGCCTGCCGACGCGACGGCAGGCCGAAATCGTGCGGGTCCAAGCGCTCGCGTCGGGTCCGCAGGAACGCGGCCAGTTCCTGGGTCGTGTCCACGGTGGTGCGGATCGTCATGCCCGGTCCAACAGCCAGGGTAGGACTGGTCTTCCCAGGAGCTCCTTTCCCTTACCCCCCGCTCGCGACGGTCACAGGCTTGTTCTCGACACCGGATCACAAGCACGGGAGAAGACCATGTCGCTCACCCTCGACACCTACCGGCTGCTGGGCCGCTCCGGGCTGCGGGTCTCACCGCTGGCGCTGGGCACGGCGACCTTCGGCACCGACTGGGGCTGGGGAGCCGAGCAGGACGAGGCACGCAAGCTGTTCGACACCTACGTCGAGCGAGGCGGCAACTTCATCGACACCGCCAACACCTACACCAATGGCAGCTCCGAGCGTCAGTTGGGCGAATTCACCCGCGACAACCGCGAAAGCCTGGTGCTGGCAACGAAATACACGACGCTGCGCCGACCCGGCGACCCGAATTCCGGGGGCGCTCACCGCAAGAGCCTGTTCGCTTCGGTGGAAGCCAGTCTGCGACAGCTGAATACGGACTACATCGACCTGCTCTGTCTGCACGTGTGGGATTTCACGACACCGGTCGAGGAGATCCTGCGCGGTATGGACGATCTGGTCCGGCAGGGCAAGATCCTGTACGTGGCGATGTCCAACGCCCCGGCCTGGGAGATCTCGCGCATGCAGGCGATCGCCGACCTGCGCGGCTGGTCGCCGCTGGTCGCGCTGCAGATCGAGTACAACCTCATCAACCGGGCCGCGGAACGTGACCTGATCCCCATGGCACGGGCGATGGGACTGGGGGTGACCCCGTACTCACCGCTGGCCGGCGGCCTGCTCACCGGAAAGTACAGCCGCGTCGACCTGACGGCTACGAACGCCGGATCCGGGGGATCCGGGGGATCCGGGGAAAGCACCCGCAAGAACTTCAACGCCGACCTGGGCATGGTCACCGAACGGAACCTCGCCATCGCCGATGTCGTGAAGGAGGTCGCCACGGAGCTGGGCCGCACACCCGCTCAGGTCGGGCTGGCCTGGACCCTGCAGAACCCGGACGTGACGGCACCGATCATCGGGGCCCGCACCCCCGCGCAGCTGGAGGACAATCTGGGCGCCCTGGAGGTCGACTTCACCGCCGCCCAACTGGCCCGCCTCGACGAGGCCGGCGCGATCGAACTCGGCTACCCGCACGACCTGCTCGCCAGTGACCACATCCGCACTGTGACCGCCGGCGACCTGAAGATCGAAACCCGCCGCTGACACCCGATCGAGCGCCGAGGGAACGGCATATAGTCTCGGTCTTGATCAATCGTCTCGTGGCTTGGAAAGATCTTCGCCGATGAATGACATAGGTGATGCCGTGTTCCCGACTCAGCTCGATGTCCGGTTGCGCCAGGCCGATCTCGGCCGGGATGGCTCGGCAAGCACGATCGGGGTGGCGCGTTGGCTGGAGGACGCCCGGTTACGCGTCCGACTGCGTCGCTTCGAACGACTCGTAGCCGCCGGCCAATTTGACCCGTTTCACATTGTGCTCGTCAGTCAACGCGTCGAACGGCTCGCACCCGTCGCCCGGGCAGACGCAAGTGTTCAGGTGCACACCGGCGTTCGTCGCATCGGGCGATCGTCATTCACTTTCGAGCATGCGGTCTTCGTCGGCAGCAAGCGCGTGGGGAGCGGCGAGGCCACCATTGTGCTGAGCGGTGCGGCGGGACCTCTCGCACTTCCTGATGAGTTGATCGCGGATCTGATGGACTTGCAGCTGCCGGAGTCGGGCCAGACGGTCGTGACCCGTCCGGGGGCCGAGCGGCATCAGCGAGATCACTACGCACATTTCGCCCCGCTGCGCGCCCGGATCGGTGACGTCGACTCCAACCAGCACGTCAATTTCATCGCCCTGGCCACCTGGTACGACGAGGCCATTGCGGCGTTTGCGTGGCAGGCCATCGGATTGGGCGAGGGAGGGCGCGTGCCGGACCTGTCCCCGTGGTCGTATCGAATTCAGTACGTCGGTGAAGTGACCTACCCTGGCGACTACGAGATCGGGATTCTTGTCCGCGCTCTCGATGTTGATTCCGTGCATTATGAGCTCGGTGTCTTTCGCGGCAGCAAGTGCTTGGGCGTGGCCGACGCCACCGGGCCACGTGGCGAGCTGTCCGCCAAGTCCGTGGAGGCTTCCCGGGCGGAAAGCTAGGCCGACGCAACGCCGGGCTCGGCGTCCGCGTGGATCTTCCCGTTGCCGCGTCCGGTGACGAACGCACCTGCTCAACCGCCGGAGGCAACCCGCACCAACAGCACCCCCGGCGACACCGGCAGCACCACCCTCAACGCCCCCGACTCCCCGTCCCACTCCGCCGCACCGGCCGACGGCGACGCAGACGCCGACGGATGCAGAATCTCCACCCGTACGCCGTCCCGGCCCGCCAAGTGCGGCAGGGACAGCGTCCGTTCGGCCTCGCCACCCCGGCGCCACACCGACAGATACATCGCCCCCGCATCCGGAGCCCGCAACCCCACCGCCACCCACTCGTCCGCCCACCCCGGCAGCCCGAGCGGCCAGAACGGCACCGCCGACCGCAGGTCACCCCGGATCGACTTGTACGTCGCCACAGCGTCCCGTACCAGCGACAGTTGACGCTCCGTCATACGATCCAGGTGGCCGGACAGATGGACCCGCCCGAGCAGCGCCGTACCGAGCGTGAAGCTGATCTCGTCGTCCGAGAACTCGGGCTGCGGATACGCCCACACCGCCCCCTGCTCAGGCGGCACAGCCGTCGGCGCCGCGGCCGCGATCGGCGGATAGCGGAGCAGATCCTGCTGGTCGGACGTGGACTGGAGCTGCGCGACGGCCAGGGAAGCACCGTCCATACGCATGCCGCCGGACGCACAGTTCTCGATGACCAGCGAAGGGTGGCGGTCCAGCACGGACGACATCCAGGACAGCCAGGCCCGCGCATGCGGAAGCAACCCCGGTACGGACGTCGTGATGTTGTAGTCCAGCTTCAGATACCCCACGCCCCACTCACCCACGATCCGGTCGACCGCCGCATCCAGGTGCGCACGAGCCGCCGGGTGGGTCAGATCCAGCTGGTGGCGGCCCTGTTCGGTGACCCGGATACCGCCCTCGTGGCGCAGGAACGCCTCGTCGGGCAGCTCGCGCGCGACGGCGCTGCGGACGCCCACGACCTCCGGCTCCAGCCACAGCCCCGGCACCATCCCGCGCGAGCGGATACGGTCGAGCACCGCTCCGAGCCCCCCGCCGGGGAAGCGCCCGGAGGACGGCAGCCACGCCCCGACGCTGTCCCACCAGCCCGCCGCGTCGTCGTCGTACCACCCTGTGTCGATACAGAAGTACTCCGCCCCGGCGGAGGCCGCCGCGTCGATCAGCGGCAGCAGCTTCTCGGTGGTCGGGTCGCCCATCAACGTGTTCATGTAGTCGTTGAAGATGACGGGGAGCCGTTCGTGGTCGGGGTGCGGGCGGCGGACGAGACGGCGGTACGTCGTCATCGCGGCCAGCGCTCCGTCGAAGCAGGTGCCCAGGGCCAGCGCCGCCCACTCACTGCCGAACTCCCCGCCCGGCTCCAGGGTTTCACGCCACTGATGCTCGTCCGCGGTCGGCCCGCTCAACGTCAGGTACGTGTGCCCGCCGGCTTCGCCCGCCTCCCAGGACCAGCTCGCCGCGGACTCGATCTGCCACAGCCAACTCCGTTCGTCCGTACGGTGGACGAAGGCACCCATCGCCAGGTGCCCGTCGGTGGGCCAGCTGCCGCGCCCGGCGAGCCGCACCGCGGCCCGGCTGTCGTGCTCGTGAACGTCCCGGCCGATGTCGGGAACGGACGCCCTGAGCGGCTCGGCGTACCAACGGCATTCGGCGAGCCAGTCGTTGCGCGCCCGGAACACGTGCAGGTCGTCGGGTGAGGGCAGCGCGCCGAGCAGCAGACTGCCGACCGAGCGCACGGTGACCGGCGCGGAACCGTCGTTGCGGAGCCGCACCCGGGAGCGCAGCACGGGCACGCCGTCGGGCGAGGCGTACTCGGCGAAGACGGTCAACCCGCTTGCGGGGTCGTGGAGTTCGACGGTGAGACGGTGCCAGCCGTCGGCGTGCGTCGCGTGGTGCGCCCGGTACTTCAGCCGCGGCCCGAGCGCCGTCCCCGTGAACCGGGGCCCCGAAAAGCCGGTGCCCTCGCCGTCGAGGATGAGGTCGACCAGCGGCAGCGCGGCGCCCTCGCCATCCTTCGGCTCGGCATCCATCGACCCCACCCGGAGCAGCCGGGGCGAGTCCCCGCCGAGATCGAAGTCGACGGCGAGCCCGGAATGCCCCCAGCGATAGTGCTGTACGCCCAAACTGTGGTCCTGCGTCACACGATCCCCCCGCGGTAGCCCTTGTCCCTAGTCCCTCGTCAAGCGATACCCCCGCGATAGGGTCCCGAACTCTCCCGCACGATCAACTAAGGAGGCCGCAGGCTTCTAAGGAGGCCGTAGGCCTCTTAGGGGCGCGGGGAACTGCGCGACCAGCCACGACGCACCCGCAGCGTCAAACTGCCCGTCCCGCGGAGCGATCGGCGCGCTCCACACGTACCGCGCACGCCTTGAACTCCGGCATCCGAGAGGTCGGGTCGAGGGCCGGATTGGTCAGTGTGTTGGCCCGGCCCTCACCCGGCCAGTGGAACGGCATGAACACGGTGTCGGGCCGGATCGAGGTGGTGATCCGCGCGGGCGCGGTCGCGCGTCCGCGCCGGGACACGACGGCGAGGGAGTCGCCCTCCTCGGCACCGAGCCGCTCGGCCAGCCGTGGATGCAGCTCCACGAACGGCCCGGGAGCGGCGCTGTTGAGCTCGTCCACGCGACGCGTCTGGGCGCCGGACTGGTACTGGGCGACGACCCGGCCGGTGGTCAGCAGCACCGGGTACTCGGCGTCGGGCTCCTCGGCGAGGGGCCGGTGGGTCACGGGGACGAAGCGGGCGCGGCCGTCGGGGGTGGCGAAGCGGTCGAGGAAAAGGCGGGGGGTGCCGGGGTGGTGCGGTTCCGTCGCGCGGTCCGCGGGGTCGCCCGCCGGGTCGTCCGGCAGTACGTCGAGCGCGGAGTCTTCGGAGTCCTCCGATCCCTCGACGTCCCGCACGGAGCCGGCATCCCGCACGGAGCCGGGCGCCGGACAAGGCCAGAACACCCCGTTCTCCTCCACCAGGCGGCGGTACGTGATGCCCGAGTAATCGGCGGGGCCGCCCGCGCTCGCCCTGCGCAGCTCCTCGAAGACCTCCTCCGGGTCCTTCGGGAAGCCCTTCTCCACGCCCAGGCGGGCGGCGAGCTCGTGGAGGATGTCGAGATCGCTGCGTACGCCGTCCGGAGGCGTGATCGCCTGCTTGCGCAGCAGCACGCGGCCCTCCAGGTTCGTCATCGTGCCCGTCTCCTCCGCCCACTGGGTGACCGGGAGGACGACATCCGCGAGGGCGGCCGTTTCCGAGAGGACCACGTCCGCGACCGCCAGGAAGTCCAGCGACTTCAGGCGCTCCTCGATGTGGGCCGCGCGCGGGGCCGAGACCACCGGGTTCGAGCCCATCAGCAGCAGCGAGCGGATGTCCGTACCGAGGGCGTCGAGGAGCTCGTACGCGCTGCGGCCAGGACCCGGCAGCGAGTCGGGGTCCACGCCCCAGACCTCGGCCACGTGGCGGCGGGCCGCGGGGTCGTCGAGCTTGCGGTAGCCGGGCAGCTGGTCGGCCTTCTGGCCGTGTTCACGGCCGCCCTGCCCGTTGCCCTGCCCGGTCAGGCAGCCGTAGCCGGACAGCGGACGCCCTGCGCGGCCCGTCGCCAGGCACAGGTTGATCCACGCGCCCACCGTGTCCGTACCCTTCGACTGCTGCTCGGGCCCGCGCGCGGTGAGCACCATCGCGGTCTCCGGCTCACAGAACAGCCGTACCGTCTCGCGGAGTTCGGGCACGGACACGCCCGTGATCCGCTCCACCAGCTCCGGCCAGTGCGCCATCGCCGCCGCCCGCGTCTCCTCCCAGCCGCTCGTACGCTCCTGGATGTACGCCTCGTCCGTACGCCCCTCCGCCACGACCAGGTGCAGCAGGCCGAGCGCCAGGGCGAGATCCGTGCCGGGGCGGGGCGCCAGGTGCAGGTCGGCCTGCTCGGCGGTCCGGGTGCGGCGCGGGTCGATGACGATCAGCTTGCCGCCGTTCGCCTTGAGCTCGGTGAAGTAGCGGAGCGCGGGCGGCATCGTCTCGGCGAGGTTCGACCCGACGAGGATGACGCAGCCCGTCTTCGGGATGTCCTCCAGCGGGAAGGGCAGCCCCCGGTCAAGGCCGAAGGCCTTGATACCGCCGGCCGCCGCGGACGACATGCAGAAGCGCCCGTTGTAGTCGATCTGCGAGGTGCCGAGCACGACGCGGGCGAACTTCCCGAGCGTGTACGCCTTCTCGTTGGTCAGCCCGCCGCCGCCGAAGACCCCGCACGCGTCCGGGCCATGCTCCGTACGCGTGCGGGTCAGCCCGTCGGCGATCCGGGCGAGCGCCTCTTCCCAGGTGGCGGGCTCCAGGACACCGGCGTTCCGCACGAGTGGCGAGGTCAGCCGGACCCGGGAGGAGAGCACCGCGGGCGCGGTACGGCCCTTGCTGCAGAGCGCGCCGCGGTTCACCGGGAAGTCGGGGCGCTCGACCACCGCGACGCCCCCGTCCTGCTCGGGCGTGAGATTCATTCCGCACTGCAGGGCGCAGTACGGGCAGTGGGTGGGCGTCACGGAGGTCTGCATACCGTCCAGCGTGCGTCGGACGTGTTACGCACCGCAACGCGTCCCGTTACACGGCAGGCACGGGGACCTCCCCGCGCCACCCGGGTGGACGTGAGGGTGCCCACAGGCCGGGCGGGGAACGTCCCCGGCCCGCCGGGCGTTGTGACGAGTGGTTGTAGTTGAAGTTTGCGAACGTGTGAGCGCCCGCGGAGTTCTGACAGCGGGCGCTTCGTCGTTTTCGGGGGTTTTCTTCGGCGGCGGACGACCAGCAGCCCGGGATCGCGCGAGCGCGCGTATTCCGCACTACTCGTCCTCTCGACATCTCGAAGGAGACATCACATGGCTCAAGGAACCGTGAAGTGGTTCAACCCTGACAAGGGTTTCGGCTTCATCGCCCCCGATGACGGCGGCGCAGACCTCTTCGTTCACCACTCGGCGATCGACACGGGTGGTTTCCGCTCCCTGGAGGAGAACCAGCGGGTGGAGTTCACCGCCGCCCAGGGCCCCAAGGGCATGCAGGCCGACCAGGTCCGCGCGCTCTGAGGACACCACCCTCGCCGAAGCAGGCCCGCACGTGCGGGCCTGCTTCGCGCTGTATCCCAAGGGCTTCCCGCATCCGGCGCCCTGCCCCCGCGCCGGCGGCATCGGCCCGCGCATTCCGAGAGGAAAACCGTGAGCACTGAAATCATCAACCGGGGCACAGAACCGGCGGCCCAGCTCGCCGAGACGGCAAAACCCCCGCCCAGCGGCAGGGGCAGCGACTACGCCGTGCTGTCCCGCGAGGTGAAGCAGCGCGGCCTGCTGAAGCGGCGCCCGGGCTACTACTCCGTCAAGGTCGGCGGGAACCTGCTCCTGCTGGCCGCCGGATGGACCGCGTTCGCCCTGATCGGACAGTCGTGGTGGCAGCTGCTGACCGCGGCCTTCCTCGCGGTGATGTTCACCCAGACCGGGTTCATCGGGCACGACGCCGGCCACCACCAGATCGCCGGCTCCAAGCGCGTCAACAACCTGCTCGGCCGGATGCACGCCGACCTGCTGATCGGTCTCAGCTACGGCTGGTGGATCTCCAAGCACAACCGGCACCACTCCCACCCCAACCACGTCGACCGCGACCCGGACATCGCCGAAGGCGCGATCGCCTTCACCCAGGACCACGCCCGCGTCCGCCGCGGAGCGTACGCCTGGCTGGCCCGCCACCAGGCCTGGCTGTTCTTCCCCATGCTGCTGCTGGAGGGACTCGCCCTGCACGTCGCCGGCGTAAAGGCGATGCTCGACCGCACCGGCACCCGTACCTCACGGACGACCAAGGTGGCCGAGGGGAGCCTGCTGACGGCACACCTCGTCGGCTATCTCGCCGCCGTTTTCTGGGTGCTGCCTCCCGTCCAGGCCGTGTGCTTCATCGCCGTGCACCAAGGACTGTTCGGGTTGTACATGGGGTGCTCCTTCGCCCCCAACCACAAGGGCATGCCCATGTTCGCCAAGGACGACAAGATCGACTTCCTGCGCCGGCAGGTACTGACCTCACGCAACATTCGCGGCCGCAAGCTCACCGACTTCCTGCTCGGAGGGCTGAACTACCAGATCGAACACCACCTGTTCCCGTCCATGCCGCGGCCCAGCCTGCGCCACGCCCAGCAGCTCGTCCGCTCGTTCTGCGCCCGGCACGGCATCGCGTACCACGAGACGGGACTCTTCGACTCGTACGCGCAGGTGCTGCGGCACCTCCACTCGGTCGGCGGGCCCCTGCGCCGCCCCGAACTGGAGTACTGATCGCATCTGTCCGCACAGCGCGCCCGCTACCTCGCCGTAGCCAGCGCCCGCGACACCCCCGGTTCCTGCGGCCCCAGGAACCGGGGATCGGGCTCGAACACCGCCTCCAGTGCCGCCTTGGACGCCGCGAAGATCTCCCGGACGCCGCCGTAGTACCAGGTGACGTCGTGCCGGTCGGCCACACCGACGCCGTACGAGGTGACGCCCGCCTCCTGGCACAGGGCGACCGCCCGGCGGATGTGGAAGCCCTGGCTGATGAGCACGGCCTCGTCGACGCCGAAGATCTTCTTGGCGCGGACGCAGGAGTCCCAGGTGTCGAAGCCCGCGTAGTCGCTGACGATGCGCCGGTCGGGGACGCCGCGCCCGGTGAGGTAGGCGCGCATGGTGTCCGGCTCGTCGTAGTCCTCGCGGCTGTTGTCGCCGGTGACCAGGACGACCTCGATCCGGCCCGCCCGGTACAGCTCCGCCGCCGCGTCGAGGCGGTGGGCGAGATACGGGGAGGGCTCCTCGCCCCGCAGTCCGGCCCCGAACACCATCGCCACCCCGGTCCGCGGCACGTCCCGCGTCGTCCGCAGCCGGTCGTCCGCCGCCGTGAACATCCACGTCGAAGGGAGCAGCGCCAGCACGCACCCGAGCATCACGGCCTGCACGGCCCGCCGCTGCCCGGCACGGGTGCGCGGCAGCCGCGGTCGCCCCGGTCGGAGCCGAGGCAGCCGCAGCCGGGGCATGTGCAGCCGAGGCCGACGCAACCGCGGTCGGCGCAGCCTCAGATGGCGCATTCGGTTTCCTCCCAGGTCAGTGGCCTCGACGACAGGGACGCAGCGGACGTTGATCCGGTTCACCGACGGCCGCCCGAGTGACCTCACGATCCGCCGCACCCCGCCGTGAACCCCCGGAAAACACCCGTCATTCCCGCGCAACGGGGCGGCAACGTCGTACCGCCACCATCAGTTCATGACGGCGTCGAACCAACCTCGCGACGAGTCCAAGACACGCTCCGGCGGCCAGCCGCTTCGGGGCGCTCACCTCGACAGTACGGCGCAACTCATGAACCGGATCACCAGCCAGCTCGGCAGCCAGCTCAGCCTCGTCTCGCTCGACGGGACGCGGCGTGCCGCGCCGCCCGCGCTCGTTCTCGTGGGCCACGGCAGCCGTGACCCGCGGGCCCTGAGCACCATCCGCGCCCTCATCGAGAAGATCCGCGAGCTGCGCTCCGGGCTGCCCGTGCACCTCGGCCACATCGAGCTGAACGAGCCCCTGCTGTCCGACACGCTGGCCTCCCTCGGCACCGCCGACGCCGTACTCGTGCCCCTCCTGCTCAGCCGCGGCTACCACGTCAAGCAGGACATTCCCGAAGCCGCGGCCGCGGCACAGGCACGCACGCGCGTGGCCGCCCCGCTCGGCCCGCACCCGCTCCTGATCGAGGCGCTGTACGCGCGGCTCGTCGAGGCCGGCTGGCGGACGCGGGCCGGTGAGGCCGCCCGCCGCACCAGCGGGATCGTGCTCGCCGCCGCCGGTTCCCGGGACCCCGAAGCAGCCGTCGACACCCGCCGCACCGCCCAGCTGCTGGCCGAGCGACTCGGGGTGCCCGTCGTCCCGGCGTACGCCTCCGCCGCCCCCACCGTCCCGCAGGCCGTCCGCGCGCTCGCGGCCCGCGGCCGCCACCGGGTCGCGATCGCCTCGTACTTCACGGCTCCCGGCCGCTTCGCCACCGAGTGCGCCGAGGCCGCCCCCTGGATAGCCGCCGCCCCGCTCGGCGCCCACCCAGCGATGGCGAGACTGGTCCTGCACCGCTACGACCAGACACTGGCAGCCACGACCACCACGGCGGCCCCCCAACTGGCATCCGCCTGAAACGCGACGACGACGGCAACGCCCCTGTTAAGGGGCGCGGGGAACTGCGCGACAAGCCACATACGACCCGCACTCGCAGCAATTCAGAACCCGGCAAACGAGTAGGCACCCCGCACCCACCACCACCCATTTGTCACTGCCGACGCTTAATGTCGAGACATGGAAGGCACCGCACCCGCCACCCCCCAGCCGTACGGAAACCAGATCCCACCGTCCGGCTACGACCCGACGTCAGTCGACCGCTGGGCCGGCGAACCGGACAAGCGCCCCGGCCGCACCGCCTTCCAGCGCGACCGCGCGCGCGTGCTGCACTCCGCCGCGCTGCGCCGCCTGGCAGGCAAGACCCAGGTGGTCACACCCGGCACCCGCAGTGACGCCTGGGACGCCAGTCCCCGTACGCGGCTGACCCACTCCCTGGAGTGCGCCCAGGTAGGCCGCGAGCTGGGCGCCGCCCTCGGCTGCGACCCGGACCTCGTCGAGGCGGCCTGCCTCTCGCACGACCTGGGACACCCGCCCTTCGGGCACAACGGCGAGCAGGCGCTGAACGAGTTCGCGGAGGACTGCGGCGGCTTCGAGGGCAACGCCCAGTCACTGCGGCTGCTGACGCGCATCGAGCCCAAGCGCTTCCAACGAAGCGAGGAAACAGGCGACCTCATCAGCGTCGGCCTCAATCTCACCCGCGCCGCCCTCGACGCCGCCACCAAGTACCCCTGGCCGCGCGGCACCCATCCCACCGACCCCGCGTCACCGAAGTTCGGGGTCTACGACGACGACCGGCCCGTCTTCGACTGGGTCCGCAAGGGCGCCCCCGACCACCGCATCTGCTTCGAGGCCCAGGTCATGGACTGGTCCGACGACGTGGCGTACTCCGTGCACGACGTCGAGGACGGCCTGCACGCGGGCCACATCGACCCGGGCTGTCTGTACGCGGAGCCGGAGCGGCAGTCGGTCTTCGCGGTGGCGATCGGCCGGTACGTCCCCGAGGACACCGATCCCGCCGAGCTCGCCGAGGCCCTGGACCGGCTCCTTGACCAGGAGTGGTGGCCGCACGGCTACGACGGATCGGCCGTCGCACAGGCCCGCCTCAAGGACGCCACGAGCCAGCTCATCGGCCGCTTCTGCCTGGCCGCGGAGGGTGCCACGCGGGCGGCGTACGGCACGGGACGGCTCACGCGGTACGCCGCCGAGCTGGTCGTACCGAGAAGCGCCCGCCTGGAGTGCGCGGTCCTCAAGGCGGTCGCCGACCGGTACGTCATGCAGCGCGCCGAGCAGGAGGAACTGCGCGCCGACCAGCGGATCGTGGTCGCCGAACTGGCCGAGGCACTCACCGCCCGCGCGCCGGACGGCCTGGACCCGCAGTTCCGCGCGCTCTTCGACGAGGCCCCGGACGACAGGGCCCGCAAGCGCGTGCTCGTCGACCAGATCGCCGCCCTGACGGACATCTCGGCCCGCTCCCTGCACGCACGGCTGACAGCTCGCTGACCGGCAAGACAAGAAGGAGTACGTACGTGACCCTGCGTGGCCTGATCGGGCCACTACCTCTTCCCGCATCACGCTGCGTGCGGGACGCTCATGTGGCGACACCGTTACGAGGAGGCACCAAGTGGTCGACGCGGATCAGACATTCGTCATCGTCGGAGGAGGGCTGGCCGGCGCGAAGGCGGCCGAGACCCTCCGCGCGGAGGGTTTCACCGGCCGCGTCATACTGATCTGTGACGAGCGCGACCACCCGTACGAGCGCCCGCCGCTGTCCAAGGGCTACCTGCTCGGCAAGGAGGAGCGCGACAGCGTTTTCGTGCACGAACCCGCCTGGTACGCGCGCAACGACATCGAGCTGCATCTCGGCCAGACCGTCGACGCGATCGACCCGGCCGCGAAGACGGTCCGCTTCGGCGACGACGGCACGCTCGTGCGCTACGACAAGCTGCTGCTCGCGACCGGCGCCGAGCCCCGCCGCCTCGACATCCCGGGGACGGACCTGGTCGGCGTCCACCACCTGCGCCGCCTCGCGCACGCCGAGCGCCTCAAGGGCGTTCTCGCCGCGCTCGGCCGCGACAACGGCCACCTCGTCATCGCGGGCGCCGGCTGGATCGGCCTGGAGGTCGCGGCGGCGGCCCGCGAGTACGGCGCCGAAGTCACCGTGGTCGCGCCTCAGCCCACTCCGCTGTACGGGGTCTTCGGCCCCGAGATCGGGCAGATCTTCACCGAGCTGCACGCCGAGCGCGGCGTCCGCTTCCACTTCGGCACCAGGCTCACCGAGATCACCGGCCAGGACGGCATGGTCCTCGCGGCCCGTACGGACGACGGAGAGGAGCACCCGGCGCACGACGTGCTCGCCGCGATCGGCGCCGCCCCGCGCACCGGCCTCGCCGAGGCCGCGGGCCTGGACATCGCCGACCGCACGCAGGGCGGGGGCATCGTGGTCGACGAACGGCTGCGCACCTCGGACCCCGACATCTACGCGGCCGGCGACGCGGCGTCCTTCCACCACGCCCTCTTCGACACCCGGCTGCGCGTCGAGCACTGGGCCAACGCCCTCAACGGCGGCCCCGCGGCGGCCCGGTCGATGCTCGGCCGCGAGCTGACGTACGACAGGGTGCCCTATTTCTTCTCCGACCAGTACGACGTCGGGCTCGAGTACTCGGGCTGGGCGCCCCCAGGCTCGTACGACCAAGTGGTGATCCGTGGAGACGCGGGCAAGCGGCAGTTCATCGCCTTCTGGCTGAAGGAGGGACGCGTGCTCGCCGGGATGAACGTGAATGTGTGGGATGTCACGGAGCCGATCCAGCAATTGATCCGGTCGAAGGCTCAGGTGGACATGGAGACACTTGCGGACCCGCATGTTCCGCTGGACAGCCTGGCCTCGTGACCGACGGACGTACTCGACTGTCACACCACCCCCGTAGAATTCACGCGTGGCCGGAAGGATCAACGACGAGGACGTGAAGGCGGTTCGGGACGCGGTTCCGATCGACGCCGTGGTGTCCGAGTACCTCCAGCTGCGGAGCGCGGGCGGGGGCAACCTCAAAGGCCTGTGTCCGTTCCACGACGAGAAGTCGCCCTCCTTCCAGGTCAGCCCGAGCAAGGGGTTCTTCCACTGCTTCGGCTGCCAGGAGGGCGGCGACACCATCACGTTCGTGATGAAGATCGACCACCTCTCCTTCTCGGAGGCGGTCGAGCGCCTGGCCGGGCAGGCGGGCATCACGCTGCGGTACGAGGAGGGCGGCTACAACCCCTCCCACCAGCGCGGCGAGCGCATCCGCCTGGTGGAGGCCCACAAGATCGCCACCCAGTTCTACATCGAGCAGCTCGACACCAGCCCCGAGGCCGACACGGGCCGCAAGTTCCTGGCCGAGCGCGGCTTCGACCAGGCCGCCGCCGCGCACTTCGGTGTCGGCTACAGCCCCCAGGGCTGGGACCACCTCACCCGCTACCTGCGCGGCAAGGGCTTCACCGACAAGGAACTCCTCCTCTCCGGCCTCTCTCAGGAAGGCCGCCGCGGCCCCATCGACCGCTTCCGCGGCCGCCTGATGTGGCCCATCCGCGACATCGGCGGCGAGGTCGTCGGCTTCGGCGCACGAAAGCTGTACGAGTCGGACAACGGGCCCAAGTACCTGAACACCCCCGACACGGCGATCTACCGTAAATCCCAGGTCCTGTACGGCATCGATCTCGCGAAGAAGGACATCGCGAAGTCGAGCCGGGCGGTCGTGGTCGAGGGCTACACGGACGTCATGGCGTGTCACCTCGCCGGTGTCACGACAGCGATCGCCACCTGCGGCACGGCCTTCGGCGGCGACCACATCAAGATCCTCCGCCGCCTGTTGATGGACAACGGCAGCGCTCGCGTCATCTTCACGTTCGACGGCGACGCGGCCGGCCAGAAGGCGGCCCTGCGCGCCTTCGAGGACGACCAGAAGTTCGCCGCCGAGACGTACATCGCAATCGCACCGGACGGCATGGACCCCTGCGAACTGCGCCTCGCCAAGGGCGACGAGGCGGTCGCCGACCTGGTCGAACCGCGCACCCCGCTCTTCGAGTTCGCGCTGCGCCAGATCGTCGCCCGCTACGACCTCGAGACCCCCGCCGGCCGCGCCGCCGCGCTCGACGAGGCCGCGCCCATCGTGGCCCGCATCAAGAACAGCGGCGCCCAGCACGAGGTGGCCGTGCAGCTCGCCGGCATGCTCGGCATCCTGGACACGCAGTTCGTGGTCAAGCGGGTCGCCCAGCTGGCCCGCTGGGCCCGCGACCGCGGCGGCAGGGGCCCGGGCCCGGCACCGCAGCAGGGCCCCCAGCAGACGTACGCCGCTGTGAGAGCACCCTCGGGCCCCGCCCTCAACCTCCGCAATCCCGTGTTCGCCACCGAGCGCGAGCTGCTCAAACTCGCCCTCCAGCGCCCGGAGTTGGTCTCCCCGGCCTTCGACGCGTACGGGATCGACGAGTTCACCGCCCCGCCGTACGCGGCCGTGCGCCAGGCCATCATGGACGCGGGCGGCGCCGAGTACGGCGTCCAGGACCCCCAGGAGTATCTGGTCCGGGTCCGCGAGGCCGCCCCGGACAACGCGGTCCGCGCCATGGTCACGGAGCTGGCCGTCGAGGCCATCATGCGCAAGACCGTCGACGAGTTGTACGCGGGCGATCAGCTCGTCATGGTCCGCCGCCGTGCCGTCGAGCGCCGCGTCCGGGACGTCCAGGGTGCCCTGGCCCGCGCGAGCGCGCAGGGCGACCCGGCCCAGCTGGCCGCCGTGCAGAACGAGTTGTGGGTACTCCAGCAGTACGGGCAGGCGCTGCGCGAACGAGGCGCGGAAGCGCTCTGACCGAGGCGCGGAGGCACTGCGACCGGGGCGCGGAGGCGCTGTGACCGGGGGCGCAGAGGCGCTCTGACGTGGATTCGAAAGCGCTGGAACGGGGGTTTCACGCCCCCTTCCGAGCGCACTCGTGCGTCAGGGTAACCACCCGGTCACGGACCGGACTCAAAAAGTCCTCGCACGCCCCTCGTGGCGAGGATGTGTCGTACTCCACACTGGGTTCCGGTGCCTGAGTCCTCGGAGCGCGGCCGACCCGAACGCGACGGGTCCCCCATTCCCGCGGTTCCGCTCAACGTGTACGGGACGGACGGCGGCGCGGCCGCAGAGTCCGTTCGCGAAGTACCGCTGCCGCACGCCTCAGCAGCGATCACCCTGGAGGTCGCCCCCGTGCAGACCCAGACCCTCGCCCAGACCGACAACACCACCGACGCCGAGACGGACGTCATCCCGGCGGTACCGCAGCAGAACCGTGTCGCGCACCATCCCGAAACCGAGTCGGGGAGCCCGCCCGATCTCGACGAGCCGCCCGCCGGCGCCGTCGGGACGGCCGGGCCCGCCGGGACGGCCGTGGAGGTGGCCGTGGAGGTGGCCGTCGAGACCGAGGCTCCCGAGCCCGTCGAGCCGCTGCCGCCTCGTGGGCGCTCGGCGGACACCGGTGGCCCTTCCTCGGACCTGTTCCGCCAGTACCTGCGGGAGATCGGCCGGATCCCGCTGCTCACCGCCGCCGAGGAGGTCGAGCTCGCGCGCCGCGTCGAGGCGGGCCTTTTCGCCGAGGAGAAGCTGGCGCGCACCCCGGCTCCCGACCTGGACAGCCAACTCGCCCTCGACCTCGACAAGTTGGTGGTCATGGGGCGGATGGCCAAGCGACGCCTCATCGAGGCCAACCTGCGGCTCGTCGTCTCCGTCGCCAAGCGGTACGTGGGGCGCGGGCTGACCATGCTTGACCTGGTCCAGGAAGGAAATCTGGGCCTGATCAGGGCAGTCGAGAAATTCGACTACGCCCGCGGGTACAAGTTCTCCACGTACGCGACCTGGTGGATCCGGCAGGCCATGTCCCGTGCCCTCGCCGACCAGGCCCGGACCATACGAGTCCCGGTCCACGTCGTCGAGTTGATCAACCGTGTGGTCCGCGTACAGCGCCGCATGCTCCAGGAACGCGGTTACGAGCCGACTCCCGAAGAGGTCGCCGGCCAGCTCGACCTGCCGAGCGAGCGGGTCAGCGAGGTCCTGCGGCTGGCGCAGGAGCCGGTGTCCTTGCACGCCCCGGTGGGCGAGGAGGACGACGTGGCGCTGGGCGACCTGATCGAGGACGGCGACGCGACGAGTCCGGTGGAGTCGGCGGCGTTCCTGCTGCTGAGGGAGCACCTGGAGGCGGTGCTGTCGACCCTGGGTGAACGCGAGCGCAAGGTCGTCCAACTCCGCTACGGCCTCGCGGACGGGCGTCCGCGCACGCTCGAGGAGATCGGCCGCATCTTCGGCGTCACGCGCGAGCGCATACGCCAGATCGAGTCAAAGACCCTGAACAAGCTGCGGGACCATGCGTTCGCGGACCAGCTGCGGGGCTATCTGGACTGAGGGGGGATCCGCCCCCGCCGCCCCTACCCATTCCCGTCCCTTGGGGCTCCGCCCCGGACCCCACCAGGGGGCTCCGCCCCCTGGAC
>NZ_JAAKZY010000193.1 GCF_011045015.1 Streptomyces scabichelini
GGTCTGGGGGCGGAGCCCCCAGGGCACGGCGCCACCAACTCCGGGTGCCCAAAAGCCGCGCCACGCCGGAGGCGATTGGCACTCCGCTTGACCGAGTGCTAATCCCGGTCATAGTCTCAGGTCTGGCACTCCCCAGTGGAGAGTGCCAACAAAGCGACGGGCAGGTCCGGCACCCGCGACGACGGATCGACCTGGTCGCCACCTCAGACAGTTAACCCCGTGAGATCTCCGAAGGGGGAGGTCGGATCGTGACGACCGCCAGCTCCAAGGTTGCCATCAAGCCGCTCGAGGACCGCATTGTGGTCCAGGCCGTCGAGGCCGAGCAGACCACGGCCTCTGGCCTGGTCATCCCGGACACCGCGAAGGAGAAGCCCCAGGAGGGCGTCGTCCTCGCCGTTGGCCCGGGCCGGTTCGAGAACGGCGAGCGCCTGCCGCTCGACGTGAACACCGGCGACATCGTGCTGTACAGCAAGTACGGCGGCACCGAGGTGAAGTACAACGGCGAGGAGTACCTCGTCCTCTCGGCTCGCGACGTGCTCGCGATCATCGAGAAGTAATTCACCGAAGTTCACCGAAGCAGATTGCTTTTGCTCAGAACTGCGCCCCTGGCCCCCGCGACCATTAAGAAGCCGGGCGCCGGGGGCGCGGTTCGTTGTCCGCGATGGCGGCCGCTCCAGGGGGAGCGGTCGAGGATCGCAATCGAGAGGACTGACTCAGCTCCATGGCGAAGATCCTGAAGTTCGACGAGGACGCCCGTCGCGCCCTTGAGCGCGGCGTCAACAAGCTTGCCGACACGGTCAAGGTGACGATCGGCCCCAAGGGCCGCAACGTCGTCATCGACAAGAAGTTCGGCGCGCCCACCATCACCAACGACGGTGTCACCATCGCCCGCGAGGTCGAGGTCGAGGACCCGTACGAGAACCTCGGTGCCCAGCTGGTGAAGGAGGTGGCGACCAAGACCAACGACATCGCGGGTGACGGTACGACCACCGCCACCGTGCTCGCCCAGGCGCTCGTGCGCGAGGGCCTGAAGAACGTCGCCGCGGGTGCCTCCCCGGCGCTGCTGAAGAAGGGCATCGACGCGGCCGTCGCCGCGATCTCCGAGGACCTGCTGGCCACCGCGCGCCCGATCGACGAGAAGGCCGACATCGCCGCCGTCGCCGGTCTGTCCGCCCAGGACCCGCAGGTCGGCGAGCTCATCGCCGAGGCGATGGACAAGGTCGGCAAGGACGGTGTCATCACCGTCGAGGAGTCCAACACCTTCGGTCTCGAGCTGGACTTCACCGAGGGCATGGCCTTCGACAAGGGCTACCTGTCGCCGTACTTCGTGACGGACCAGGAGCGCATGGAGGCCGTCCTCGACGACCCGTACATCCTGATCCACCAGGGCAAGATCTCCTCCATCCAGGACATGCTGCCGCTGCTGGAGAAGGTCATCCAGACCAACTCCTCCAAGCCGCTGCTGATCATCGCCGAGGACGTCGAGGGCGAGGCCCTGTCGACCCTGGTCGTGAACAAGATCCGCGGCACGTTCAACGCGGTGGCCGTCAAGGCCCCCGGCTTCGGCGACCGCCGCAAGGCGATGCTCGGCGACATGGCCACCCTCACCGGTGCCACCGTCATCGCCGAGGAGGTCGGCCTCAAGCTCGACCAGGTCGGTCTTGACGTGCTGGGCACCGCCCGCCGCGTGACCGTCACCAAGGACGACACGACGATCGTCGACGGCGGCGGCAAGTCCGAGGACGTCGCGGGCCGCATCGCCCAGATCAAGGCCGAGATCGAGACCACCGACTCCGACTGGGACCGCGAGAAGCTCCAGGAGCGCCTCGCGAAGCTCGCCGGCGGCGTGTGCGTGATCCGTGTGGGCGCGGCCACCGAGGTCGAGCTCAAGGAGAAGAAGCACCGCCTGGAGGACGCCATCTCCGCAACCCGTGCCGCGGTCGAGGAGGGCATCGTCTCCGGTGGTGGCGCCGCGCTGGTGCACGCCGCGAAGGTCCTGGAGGGCTCCCTCGGCAAGACCGGCGACGAGGCCACCGGTGTCGCCGTCGTCCGCAAGGCCGTCGTCGAGCCGCTGCGCTGGATCGCGGAGAACGCGGGCCTCGAGGGCTACGTCATCACCGCCAAGGTCGCCGAGCTCGACAAGAGCCAGGGCTTCAACGCCGCGACCGGCGACTACGGCGACCTGGTCAAGCAGGGCGTCATCGACCCGGTCAAGGTCACCCGCTCCGCTCTGGAGAACGCCGCCTCCATCGCCTCCCTGCTTCTGACGACCGAGACCCTGGTCGTCGAGAAGCCGGCCGACGAGGAGCCGGAGGCCGGGGGCCACAGCCACGGTCACTCCCACTGAGCGTCGACCACTGTCGACCACCAGGGCGGTACGTTCCTGACGGCGCCCGGCGAAGGCCCGGTACCCCGTGTTCGGGGTACCGGGCCTTCGTGCTGCCCGACTTGGCTGCCGGCCTAGATCTCGAGCTGGTCGAGCACGCCGAGCTGGGCCATCAGCCCCAGCCGGTCGTACTGCCACCAGCCCTCGACCACCTTGCCGTCCTCCTGGCAGCGGAAGATGGTCGTCCCGGTCATGCTGACCTGCCTGCCGGTCGACGGAATCCCCAGGAAGTCACCCTTGTGGGTGCCGTTCCAGGTCCAGCGCGTACAGACCCGGTCGCCCTCGGTGATCTGGTCGTCGAGAGTGAACGTGAAGTCGAACGCCCCGCGCCACATCTCCATCTCGCGCCGAATCGCGTCCAGTCCGATGGTGTCCTGGTCGTTCGTGGGATCGTGGTCGTGGTAGTTCTCCGCGATCACATCGTTGAGCGGGGGCAGTTCACCCTTCGTGCCCATCGCCTCGAAGAGCCTGCGGATATTGGCCGCGTTCAGCTGCTCGTCCCGTACGACTTCGAGGTCCGTGAACGTCGGCATCTCCTCGCAGAGCGCCACCATCTCCCGGAAGACCTCGTCCGTCTCGGGGAGGTTCGAGTTCCGCATCGCCTCCTCGTACGACGGGAACTCGACGATCTCGATGATGTGCGACGAGTCGGACCGGTCCTTGCCGATCAGACTGTGCGTCGCGGTTCGCTTCCCCTTGGTCCGCTCGACCCAGGTGTCCATGAGCCGATTCATCTCGTCGAACCGGCTGGTCTTGCAGTCGATGAGCTGTACAAAGGTCATGACGCCGCCTCCGGTCCCCCCTGGATCCGGTCGAATACCCCCATTTTAGTGAAAATCGCCTCAGGGTGTCTTAGTTGAACGAGTGACCCTCTTGCGGCGACCGGGTTCTACTGGCGGCCCGTACATCACTGCGGTTCGTATTTCACTGCGGCCCGTACGACTGCTTTCACTGCGGCCCGTACATCCGCTTTCACCGCGGCCCGTACTTCCGCCCCGCCTTCGAGCTGATCCCCCCGACCAGTCCCCGCGGAGCCACCTTCACGATGCCCATGAGGGCCTTGTAGCGCGGGTCGGGAATGCAGAGCGACTTGCCGCGGGCCAGGTCCGCGAGAGCCGCCGTGACCACTTTGTCGGCGTCGAGCCACATCCAGTTGGGGATGTTGTCCGTGCCCATCTCGGCCCGCGCGTGGAACTCCGTGCGCACGAAGCCGGGGCACAGGGCCATCAGGCGGATCCCGGACCCGGCCAGGTCCCTCGCCACGCCCTGCGTGAACTGCACGACCCACGCCTTGGACGCGCCATACGTGCCGCGCGGCACGAAGGCAGCCGTCGACGCGACGTTGACGACGCCGCCGCGGCCGCGGTCCCGCATGGACTCCGTGGCCGCCGAGGTCAGCCGGAGCACCGCCTCGCAGTGCACCTTGAGCATCTTCAGCTCGTCCGCCATCGGTACGTCCAGATAGCGGCCCTTGTTGCCGAAGCCGGCGTTGTTGACCAGCAGGTCGACCGGGTTCTTGCGGTCGGAGAGGCGGCCGGCCACCGCCTCGATACCGTCGTCCGTCGCCAGGTCCGCCGCCAGCACCTCCGCCTCGATGCCGTGCCGGTCGTGCAACTCGGTCGCCTGCTCGCCGAGCCGCTTCGTGTCACGCGCCACCAGCACGAGGTTGTGGCCGTCGGAGGCGAGATGCCGCGCGAAGGCGGCGCCGATGCCCGCGGTCGATCCCGTAATCAGAGCCGTTGTCATGGACCAAGGTTATTGAGGTTCGCCCACTTGAGAGCACCGGAGTCCCGGATTCCGCTCCCAGTCGGACCGACGGCCCGTCAGGTCTGCCGCGCCAGGTACGCCTGCGCCTTCTCGATCGCTTCCGGATGCAGCGCATCGCCCGCCGCGAGCAGCCGCGGCAGCAGCTCCCGCTCGGTCGTGACCGCGCGGAACTGGAAGGCCACGGTCACTTCGTGGTCCGGCCGGTGCACGATCTCGATCGGGTCCCCGGCCCGTATCTCCCCCGGCTCGATCACCCGCAGATACGCGCCGGGCGCCCCCTTCCGCGTGAACCGCCTGACCCATCCCTTCTCCCCGAGATGGCCCTGGAAGGTGGTGCAGGGAATCCGCCCGCTGGTGACCTCGAGAACGACCTCGGACCCGATGCGCCAGCGCTCGCCGATCTTCGCGCCGGACACGTCAAGACCCTCCGTCGTGAGGTTCTCGCCGAACGTGCCGCTGGCCAGCGGCCGCCCCAACTCGCCCTCCCAGTCGTCGAGATCCTCGCGCGCGAAGGCGTACACGGCCTGGTGGTCCCCGCCGTGATGCCGCGTCTCGCACACGGCGTCCCCGGCCACACCACTGGCGCCGACCCCCTTGGGCCCGGGCGCCGCCACCCGCACCGGCCCGTCCACGGGCCGCTTGTCGATCCCGGTCACGCCGTCCGGGTGATCCGTGTGGTCGACGACCGTCGGCCGGCCCAGATTCATAGACAGAAGCTTCATGTCGGCACGCTAGGCGATGGACGACCAAAGGCGCGACGCAATATTCATCGTCGTGTCCAAGATTCGCTTATGCTCAAGAGGTGATCGAGGCCCGTCATCTCCGTGTGCTGCGCGCCGTGGCCGCCACCGGCTCCTTCTCGGCGGCGGGGCGCGAACTGGGCTGCACACAGCCCGCCGTCAGCCAGCAGATGAAGGCCCTCGAAGCCTCCGTCGGTACGCCGCTGCTGATCCGCACGGGCCGTGAGATGCGCCTGACGCAGGCCGGCGAGGCGCTCGTACGCCATGCCGCGGGCATCATCGCCGGACTCACCGCCGCCGAGGAGGAGGTCGCCGCGATCGCGGGCCTGCGCGCGGGCCGCGTCCGTCTGGTCTCGTTCCCCAGCGGCAGCTCCACGCTCGTACCGACCGCGCTGGCCGCCCTGCGCGCCGCGCACCCCGGCACCCGGGTCTCCCTCGAAGAGGCCGAGCCGCCGCGCTCGGTCGAGATGCTGCGCGAGGGCGACTGCGACGTGGCGCTGGCCTTCCGGTACGAGGGCGCGGCGGGCGCCGAGGAGTGGGACGACCTGGTGGTACGGCCTCTGCTCATGGACCGGCTCGTCGGGCTCGTGCCCGAGGGGCATCGGCTGTCCCGCGCGGAGTCGGTCGCCATCGGGGAACTCGCCGACGAGCCGTGGATCGCGGGCTGCCCGCGCTGTCGCGGCCAACTCGTCGAGGTCTGCGAGAGCGCCGGCTTCACCCCCCGTATCGACTTCGCGACCGACGACTACCCGGCGGTGGTCGGCCTGGTCGGGGCGGGCCTCGGCGTCGCCGTCCTGCCGGAGCTCGCCATCGAGTCCGTACGCCCCAAGAAGGCCCGCACGGTGACGGTGGAACCCGCGGTCCGTCGGGAGATCGTCGCGCTCACACTGCCGGACCTGTCCCAGGTGCCCGCGGTGGCGGCCACGCTGAACCAGCTGGCCCGCGCCGCGGTGCGCTGAAAAGGGCGTCCTCAGACGTCCCCCGGGGGCATCCTCCGGGGCTTCCCCGGGGGCATCCTTCGGGCAGAAAAGTAGGGGCACGCGTGTGCGTGCCCATGCAGAAACGTTCCTTCAGTTGCTCGACGACGTGCCCCCACTCGGTGCCGAGGCCGACACCAGCCGGTTGCGTGCCCGTCCCATGAGCTCTTCGCGCTCGTCCTCGGTCAGGCCGCCCCACACTCCGTACGGTTCGCGTACCGCCAGTGCGTGGGCCGCGCACTCCGCGCGCACCGGGCACCTCATGCAGACCTCTTTGGCCGAGTTCTCGCGGGCGCTCCGGGCTGCTCCGCGCTCGCCCTCCGGGTGGAAGAACAGGGAGCTGTCGACTCCGCGGCAGGCCGCGAGGAGCTGCCAGTCCCACAGATCCGCGTTGGGTCCGGGTAGGCGGGAGAAATCTGCCATTGCGTTGTCCCCTTGTGGCCGTTCAGGCGGATACATGCCCATGATCGCGTATCTACGATCTAAGGAGATGAAAATATGACTCATTGCGAATCTAGCTACAGACACCAGCGAATGGGAAGAAAAACGGCTGAATGGGGCATGCCTTGTGATGAAACCTTGAGGGTCCCTTGTGGGTGTATGCACCGTGTCCGCACCCTCACGTAGAGTGCCGAAGATGGCTCACCGCCCCGTAACTCTTTCGAGTGACCGTCGTTGAGAGTGCTGAGGCGGTTGAAGGAACAAACGCTCGGGCAGACGGCAGAGTCCGTCGGCGAGTGTCGACCGCACAGGTGACGATTCGTACCAGCCTGGAGGCTCAAGGTGACGCGCATCAGCTGCGGAGGGCGGCCATGACATCCGTCCTCGTCTGCGACGACTCCCCGCTTGCCCGAGAGGCGCTCCGCCGCGCGGTCGCGACCGTGCCCGGCGTCGAGCGCGTGACGACGGCGGCCAACGGCGAGGAAGTCCTCCGCCGCTGGGGCGCCGACCGTTCGGACCTGATTCTGATGGACGTACGCATGCCCGGTCTGGGCGGCGTGGAGACAGTCCGGCGGCTGCTGTCCGCCGACCCCGGTGCGCGCATCATCATGCTCACCGTCGCCGAGGACCTGGACGGTGTGGCGCTCGCCGTGGCCGCCGGTGCCCGCGGCTATCTGCACAAGGACGCCTCGCGCGCGGAGCTGCGGGCGACCGTGACCCAGGCGCTCGCCGACCCGACCTGGCGGCTCGCCCCGCGCAGACTGCGTTCGGCCGAGATGGGCGCCGCGCCGACGCTCACCGCGCGTGAGATCCAGGTGCTGGAGGGCATGAGCCACGGCCGTTCGAACGCGGAGATCGGCCGTGAGTTGTTTCTCTCGGAGGACACCGTCAAAACCCACGCCCGGCGCCTCTTCAAGAAGCTGGGCGCCTCGGACCGCGCGCACGCGGTGGCGCTCGGTTTTCGGTGGGGCCTGGTCCGCTAGGTGAGGTCCAGCGGGGGTATGAAAATCCCCGCCTACCGCATGGTGGGCGGGGGTCGCGAAGGGGCCCGCCGGGTGCCCGCTGCTCGTTTCGCCGCGGATGCCGCATCCTTGAGGTGTGGAGTTCCTCGGGGACGAGTCGGTCGAGCGGGAGGGGAGGGCGCAGGATATGAGTTCCGGCGCACCTGCTCATAACGCTTCGGTGCACAACTACGGACGCGGTGCCACGGATCGGACGACGCCAAGGCACCATGGACCGATGCGCGACGACGAGGCGGCTTATGCCCAAGGGGCGATTGGTGCGCTCGTCCATCGTGCTGTCGACGGCGACGAGCAGGCCACGCATGACCTGCTCGCCCATGTCCACCCCCTCGCGCTGCGCTACTGCCGTGCCCGGCTGTCCCGGCTGCCGGGTGACGCACGGCACTTCGTCGAGGACCTGGCGCAGGAGGTCTGCGTGGCGGTGCTGCTCGCACTGCCGCGCTACAAGGACACCGGGCGCCCCTTCGAAGCCTTCGTCTTCGCCATCGCCGCGCACAAGGTCGCCGATCTTCAGCGCGCCGCGATGCGCCATCCCGGCTCGACGGCCGTGCCTTCGGACGAGATGCCCGAGCGGCCCGACGACTCCCTCGGCCCCGAGGAGCGCGCTCTCCTCAGCAGCGACGCCGAGTGGGCCAAGAAGCTTCTGGCGAACCTTCCGGAGAACCAGCGCGAGCTGCTGCTCCTGAGGATCGCGGTGGGCCTCACGGCCGAGGAGACGGGGCAGATGCTGGGGATGTCACCGGGGGCGGTCCGGGTCGCGCAGCACCGGGCACTGAGCCGCCTGAGGGCGCTGGCCGAGCAGTAGGGCCAGCCCCAGCGGGGCCGACTTCCGGGATCTGCGGTTCGCGGGAGTCAGGGCAGGTGGTGAACGAAGAAGCCACCCGGCCCGTACGAACCTACGAACCCGGGAAGCAGCCGCTGAGCCCCGGTGTGGAATCAGAGCCCCCTGTTCCCCGTTAGCATGGACATCCGCACCGATCAAGGCCATTTGGGGAAGGTGTCATGACTGCCAACGTCGACGGAGTGCCCGAGAAATTCGCGACACTCGGGCTGACCTACGACGACGTGCTGCTGCTGCCGGGCGCGTCGGACATGGCGCCCGACCAGATCGACACCGCTTCGCACGTCTCCAAGAACGTGCGGGTGAACATCCCGCTGCTGTCCGCCGCGATGGACAAGGTCACCGAGTCCCGCATGGCGATCGCGATGGCCCGCCAGGGCGGCGTCGGCGTGCTGCACCGCAATCTCTCCATCGAGGACCAGGCCAACCAGGTCGACCTGGTGAAGCGCTCCGAGTCCGGCATGGTCGCCGACCCGATCACGGTGCACCCGGACGCGACGCTCGCCGAGGCCGACGCGCTGTGCGCCAAGTTCCGCATCAGCGGCGTCCCGGTCACCGACGGCGGCGGCAAGCTGCTCGGCATCGTCACCAACCGCGACATGGCCTTCGAGACCGACCGCTCGCGCCAGGTGCGCGAGGTCATGACACCGATGCCGCTGGTCACCGGCAAGGTCGGCATCTCCGGCAACGACGCCATGGAGCTGCTGCGCCGCCACAAGATCGAGAAGCTGCCGCTCGTCGACGACGCCGGTGTCCTCAAGGGCCTCATCACGGTCAAGGACTTCGTGAAGGCCGAGAAGTACCCGAGCGCCGCGAAGGACGCCGAGGGGCGTCTGCTCGTCGGTGCCGCCGTGGGCGTCGCGGGTGACGCCTTCGAGCGCGCCCAGGCCCTCATCGAGGCCGGCGTCGACTTCATCGTCGTCGACACCGCGCACGGCCACTCCAGGCTCGTCGGCGACATGGTCGCCAAGATCAAGTCGAACTCTTCGGGCATCGACGTCATCGGCGGCAACATCGCCACCCGCGAGGGTGCCAAGGCGCTCATCGACTCCGGTGTCGACGGCATCAAGGTCGGTGTCGGCCCCGGCTCGATCTGTACGACCCGGGTGGTCGCCGGCATCGGCGTACCGCAGGTGACGGCCATCTACGAAGCGTCGCTCGCCGCCAAGGAGGCCGGAGTCCCGGTCATCGGCGACGGCGGCCTGCAGTACTCCGGCGACATCGCGAAGGCCCTGGTCGCGGGCGCCGACACGGTCATGCTGGGCTCGCTGCTCGCGGGCTGCGAGGAGTCCCCGGGCGAGCTGATGTTCATCAACGGCAAGCAGTTCAAGTCGTACCGCGGCATGGGCTCCCTGGGCGCCATGCAGTCCCGCGGCGACCGCAAGTCGTTCTCCAAGGACCGCTACTTCCAGGAGGGCGTCGCCTCCGACGAGCAGCTCGTCCCGGAGGGCATCGAGGGCCAGGTTCCCTACCGCGGTCCGCTCTCCTCGGTCGTCCACCAGCTGGTCGGCGGTCTGCGCCAGTCGATGTTCTACGTCGGCGGCCGCACCGTTCCGGAGCTCCAGGCGAACGGCAAGTTCGTACGGATCACCTCGGCGGGCCTCAAAGAGAGCCACCCGCACGACATCCAGATGACGGTCGAGGCGCCGAACTACAGCCGCAACAAGTAGTCGTACGACGCCGTAAACGGCATCCACGCGCGCGTGCAGCACGATGAGGGCGGCCCCGGAGGTTCCGGGGCCGCCCTTGTCATAGGCGTCGGGGATACTGGAAGACGCTGAGACGAAGAGGGAAAGGCCACAGAACGTGACTGAGATCGAGATCGGGCGCGGCAAGCGCGGCCGCCGGGCGTACGCCTTCGACGACATCGCCGTCGTCCCCAGCCGCCGTACGCGAGACCCGAAGGAGGTCTCGATCGCCTGGCAGATCGACGCCTACCGCTTCGAGCTGCCCTTCCTGGCAGCCCCCATGGACTCGGTCGTCTCGCCGGCCACGGCCATCCGCATCGGCGAGCTGGGCGGCCTCGGCGTACTGAACCTCGAAGGCCTCTGGACCCGGCACGAGGACCCGCAGCCGCTTCTCGACGAGATCGCCGAGCTGGACGTCGACAACGCGACCCGCCGCCTTCAGGAGATCTACGCGGCTCCCATCAAGGAGGAGCTGATCGGGCAGCGCATCAAGGAGGTGCGCGACTCGGGCGTGGTCACCGCGGCCGCGCTCTCGCCGCAGCGCACGGCCCAGTTCTCCAAGGCCGTCGTGGACGCGGGCGTCGACATCTTCGTGATCCGCGGTACGACCGTGTCGGCCGAGCACGTGTCGGGCGCCTCCGAGCCGCTGAACCTGAAGCAGTTCATCTACGAGCTGGACGTCCCCGTCATCGTCGGCGGCTGCGCCACGTACACGGCGGCCCTGCACCTGATGCGGACGGGCGCGGCCGGCGTCCTGGTGGGCTTCGGCGGCGGCGCCGCGCACACCACGCGCAACGTACTGGGCATCCAGGTGCCCATGGCGACGGCGGTGGCGGATGTCGCGGGCGCGCGCCGGGACTACATGGACGAGTCCGGCGGCCGGTACGTGCATGTCATCGCCGACGGCGGTGTCGGCTGGTCCGGCGATATCCCCAAGGCCATTGCCTGCGGCGCCGACGCCGTGATGATGGGCTCCCCGCTCGCGCGCTCCACGGACGCGCCAGGCAAGGGCCACCACTGGGGCATGGAGGCGGTCAACGAAGAGCTGCCGCGCGGCAAGAAGGTCGACCTCGGCACCGTCGGCACCATCGAGGAGATCCTCACCGGGCCGTCCCACACGCCGGACGGGTCGATGAACTTCTTCGGGGCGCTGCGGCGGGCGATGGCGACGACCGGGTACAGCGAGCTGAAGGAGTTCCAGCGGGTCGAGGTGACGGTGGCGGACTCGCAGCACAAGCGGTGACGTGACGCTGCGCTCGGCTTGAGCGGAGGGAGGGGCTCGGTTGCCTGTGTGGGCGACCGGGCCCCTTTGCTGTGCCCAAGTGGGCTGGTGGGGGCGCGTTTTGTGGGAGGGGGCGCGTGGTTGCGTTCGGGGCGAATGTGGGCTGAACGGACGTAGGAGGGCGATAGTGTCCACATTCGGCGACTCAGTTGTCTGGGGCGCCCCCTTCCAAGGACATGGTTCCGGACCCCGGCCCTCGGGGCCCGGCCCGAGTTCCGACGTGCCGCCTACCGGGCCGCTGGGTGGCGTCGTGGAAGGGGGCCGCCTATGGGCCGCCATCGCAAGCCCACCCGCTGGGACCGGATCCGTTTGCGGATGGTGAAGTGCCGGAGGAGGTGGATCTTGCGAATTTATGGACGGTGAGCGCCCGCCCCTATAGACACTAGGGGCGGACACCCGCAACCCGTTCAGGAGCCTGCCGCAGTGCCTGCTGCGGTGGGCTCCACCCTTTTGTACGGTACCGGATTCCCCCTTGGGCGGCGTGGCGCTGGAGGAGGTGTATCTTGCGGATCTATCGGATGGTGAGCGACCGCCCCTACACCAACTGGGGGCGGACACCCATAACCGTCGAGAGCCCGCCACCGGGCAAACAGAGGCGGGTTCCCGGTCTCGTACGCTACCGACGCGACAGGGCCCCGCGCCACCAGCCCCGGAGGCACAAGCACCCACACGCGCCCCCCTTCACAACCTGTGCGCCGCCCCCGTAGGCGTAGCCCCCCGCGTATCCAGCAGCAACTGCGCCTTCACCGACAACCCCTGAAGGTCGTACGTCCGATGCTGCTGGAGCAGGATCGTGAGGTCGGCGTCGGCTGCCGCCTCGTAGAGGGAGTCCACGCGCGGGACCGGGCGGTCGAGGATGCTCCAGGACGGTACGTGCGGGTCGTGGTAGCTGATCGCGGCGCCCAGCTCCATCAGGCGGGTCGCGATCTCCCGGGCGGGCGAGCCCTGTTGGTCGGCGTGGTCCGGCTTGTAGGTGACGCCGAGGAGCAGTACGCGTGCGCCTCGGGCCGACTTGCCGTGTTCGTTGAGGAGCTGGGCGGCGCGCTGGATGACGTACTGGGGCATGTGGTCGTTGACCTGCTGGGCCAGTTCGACCATGCGCAGGGCGCGGGTCCTGGGGCCCGTGAGGTCCCTGGGGACGGCGTGGCCGCCGACTCCGGGGCCGGGGCGGAAGGCCTGGAAGCCGTATGGTTTGGTCTCGGCGCAGCGGATGACGTCCCACAGGTCGACGCCCAACTCGTGGCAGAGGACGGCCATTTCGTTGACCAGGGCGATGTTGACGTGCCGGTAGTTGGTCTCCAGGAGCTGCACGGTTTCCGCTTCGCGTGGTCCACGCGCGCGTACCACCTTGTCGGTGAGCCGGCCGTAGAAGGCGGCGGCCGACTCGGTGCAGGCGGGGGTGAGGCCGCCGATGACCTTCGGAGTGCTGGCGGGGGTGCGGTCGCGGTTGCCCGGGTCGACACGGCTGGGCGAGTACGCGAGATGGAAGTCGCGGCCCGCGCGCAGCCCGGAACCCTCTTCGAGAAGAGGCCGCAGGAATTCCTCCGTGGCCCCCGGGTACACGGGTGATTCCAGGATCACCGTGGTGTGCGGGCGCAGCCATGTGGCCAGGGTGCGGGCGCCGGTGGTCAGTTGGCCGAGGTCGAGTCCGCCGTCCGCGCCGCGCGGGGTCGGCGCGCAGATGACGGCGGTGCGTACGCGGCCGAGTTCGGCGGGGTCGGTGGCCGGTCGGAAGCCCCCCGAGAGCATCCGGCGCAGGTCGGGGGCGGCCAGCGGCGCGGGGTCGCCGCACTGGTAGCCGAGCGTGGAGATGCCGGCGGTGACGGCGGCCTGGGCCAGGGGCAGGCCGAGCTGGCCGAGGCCGATGACGGCGAGATCTGCGGGCATGGCGGTGGGCCGTCCTTCCCAGTAGCCGAAGCGGGACAAGGGCGCAAGCCCTGTGGACAGAACGGGCGAGCGCAATGTCAGACTAGGAGTAAATATGACCGATTTACGGTATTGCTCGGTCGTGATTCCTTGCGAGTCGCCGAGGGTTGTCCACAGGCTGGCGATGGGTGGTGGCCGAAGGCGGGCAAGCCCGTCAGAATTTGGGCATGGGGGATGTGAGCCGAGCCTCGCCGAACTGATGAGGCCAGCGCGACGAAAAAGCGGGAGGCAGCGGTGAGGACAGCGACACTGGGGCCGGCGGAGCGCGCCGAGTCACTCGCATCAATGGCCGAGCGCGAGCTGGATCTGCTGGTCGTGGGTGGTGGCGTGGTCGGTGCGGGCACCGCGCTGGACGCCGTGACCCGTGGCCTGTCCACCGGCCTGGTCGAGGCGCGTGACTGGGCGTCGGGCACGTCGAGCCGGTCGAGCAAGCTGATCCACGGTGGCCTGCGCTATCTGGAGATGCTCGACTTCGCGCTCGTACGAGAGGCGTTGAAGGAGCGCGGCCTGCTGCTGGAGCGGCTGGCCCCCCACCTCGTCAAACCCGTGCCGTTCCTCTATCCACTGCAGCGCAAGGGCTGGGAGCGGCTGTACGCCGGATCGGGCGTCGCGCTCTACGACGGCATGTCGATGGCGCGCGGCCACGGGCGCGGGCTGCCGGTGCACCGTCACCTGACGCGCCGCAACGCCCTGCGCGTGGCGCCCTGCTTGAAGAAGGACGCGCTGGTCGGGGCGTTGCAGTACTACGACGCGCAGATGGACGACGCCCGCTATGTGGCGACCCTGGTGCGCACGGCGGCGGCGTACGGCGCGAAGGTCGCCAACCGCGCGCGCGTGACCGGCTTCCTGCGCGAGGGCGAACGCGTCGTCGGGGCCAGGGTGCAGGACGTGGAAGCGGGCGGGGAGTACGAGATCCGCGCCAAGCAGGTCGTCAACGCCACGGGGGTGTGGACGGACGACACCCAGGCACTGGTGGGGGAGAGGGGGCAGTTCCACGTACGGGCGTCCAAGGGCATCCATCTGGTCGTGCCGAAGGACCGGATCAACTCGACGACGGGGCTGATCCTGCGGACCGAGAAGTCCGTGCTGTTCGTGATCCCGTGGGGGCGCCACTGGATCGTGGGCACGACGGACACCGACTGGGACCTGGACAAGGCTCATCCGGCGGCGTCCAGCGCGGACATCGACTATCTCCTGGAGCACGTCAACTCCGTACTGGCGGTGCCGCTTTCACGCGACGACGTGGAAGGGGTGTACGCGGGCCTGCGGCCGCTGCTCGCCGGAGAGTCCGACGCCACCAGCAAGCTCTCGCGCGAGCACACCGTGGCGCATCCGGTGCCGGGGCTGGTGGTCGTGGCGGGCGGCAAGTACACGACGTACCGCGTGATGGCCAAGGACGCCGTGGACGAGGCGGTGCACGGCCTCGACCAGCGCGTCGCGGACTGCGTCACCGAGGACATCCCGCTCATCGGCGCCGAGGGATACCGGGCGCTGTGGAACGCGCGAGCGCGGATCGCCGCGCGGACCGGGCTCCATGTGGTGCGTGTGGAACACCTGTTGAACCGGTACGGGGACCTCGCCGAGGAGGTCCTCGACCTCATCGCCGCGAACACCTCGCTGGGCGAGCCGTTGCCGGCGGCCGAGGACTATCTGCGCGCCGAGATCGTGTACGCCGCCTCGCACGAGGGGGCGCGGCACCTGGACGACGTACTGACCCGGCGGACGCGCATCTCGATCGAGACCTTCGACCGCGGCACGCGGAGCGCGCGGGAGGCCGCGGAGCTGATGGCGCCGGTGCTCGGCTGGGACAAGGACCAGATCGAGCGCGAGGTGCAGCACTACGAGAAGCGGGTGGAGGCCGAGCGGGAGTCACAGCGGCAGCCGGACGACCTGACGGCCGACGCGGCACGGCTGGGGGCGCCGGACATCGTGCCGCTGTAGTGCGGTTCCGGGGCGTGGGTCGTGGGTCGTGGGCCGCGGCATGGCTCCGGGGCGGCGAATGCCACTCGAACGGGTGTCGGGAGCTGTTGTGTGAGGCCGGCGGCACGGGGGTCGATGAGGCGGTCGGGGCCAGGCCGAGGAGGGTCAGGGACACAGGAAAGGCAAGTAGTGTCCTCAACGGCGGCATCACGGTCCTTCCTTGTCGCGGCCCATCAGTCGCGGCGCAGGATTCGGGACGGCTCGCGCCGAAAGTTGGGCGTTCCCTGGTGAGAGGGCTTGCACCGGGTGGCGGGTGGTTCCCGTAGGACGGGTGGCTCGCGTCGGGTGTCGGGCGGTTCGCGTGTGAGGGACTGCTCGGGTGTGGGGTGCATTCCGTTTGTGTGGGCCCCTGGGCGCTGACTGGTCGTCGGGTGAGGGACAATGGAGGTTCTGTCGGGGCGGGTTGCATGAGGGGACGCATGTCGGAGGCGGAGCGGAGCGGGGCATCCCGTCAGGGCAAGAGCGAACGTCTCCTCGCCGGGCGGTACCGGCTGGGAGAAGTCCTTGGCCGCGGCGGCATGGGCACCGTGTGGCGGGCCAAGGACGAGACGCTGGGGCGGACGGTCGCCGTCAAGGAGCTGCGGTTCCCGTCGAGCATCGACGAGGACGAGAAGCGGCGGCTGATCACGCGCACCCTGCGTGAGGCCAAGGCGATCGCGCGCATCCGGAACAACGGCGCCGTGACGGTCTTCGACGTGGTCGACGAGGACAACCGGCCGTGGATCGTGATGGAGCTCATCGAGGGCAAGTCCCTCGCCGAGGCGATCCGTGAGGACGGGCTGCTCACCCCGAAGCGCGCTGCGGAAGTCGGGCTCGCCGTCCTCGACGTACTGCGTGCCGCGCACCGCGAGGGCATCCTGCACCGTGACGTGAAGCCGTCGAACGTGCTCATCTCCGAGGACGGCCGCGTCGTGCTCACCGACTTCGGCATCGCTCAGGTCGAGGGCGACCCGTCCATCACCTCGACCGGCATGCTCGTCGGCGCGCCCTCCTACATCTCGCCCGAGCGGGCGCGCGGCCACAAGCCGGGGCCCGCGGCCGACCTGTGGTCGCTCGGCGGCTTGCTCTACGCGTCGGTGGAGGGTGTGCCGCCGTACGACAAGGGGTCCGCCATAGCGACGCTCACCGCGGTGATGACGGAGCCGCTCGAGCAGCCGAAGAACGCCGGGCCGTTGGAGAAGGTCATCTCCGGACTGCTCGTGAAGGATCCCGAGCAGCGGCTCGACGAGGTGGGTGCGCGGGCGATGCTCACCGAGGTGATCCACGCCCCCGAGCCCGAGGAGACCGAGCCCGAGCCGGCGGATGCGACGAAGGTCGTGCCGTTGCCCGACGTGCCGGACGCTCCTTCGCGGAAGGGAAGCTCGGGCGGTGGGTCCGGAGGCGGTTTCGGGACCAGGGCAGGCAAGGCGAGCAAGAAGGGCGAGGAGGCGGCGGAGCGGCTGCGCGGGGCGTTCCGTTCCGTGCGGAAGAGTGCGGCGGGGTCGGCTGGGGCGGCATCAGCGGCGGTGGCCGGGGTGCGCGGGAAGCCCGACGGCCCTTCCGCCGCCCCCAGCTCTACTGACGCCCCCAGTTCTACTGACACCCCCAGCTCAACCGACTCCGCCGATCCTGCCGACTCCACGGGCTCTTCCGGGGAGGACGCGGCGGGTGCGGCTGCCCGGAGCGACTCGGCTTCTGGGAGTGCGGCTGCCCAGAGTGACTCGGCTGTCCAGAGTGACTCCGCTTCCCGGGATGCGACGTCTTCCCCCGGTGCGGCTTCATCGAGCGCGGAGACGCCCGCCGAGGAGAAGGCCGAGGCCGCGGCGGAGGCTCCTGACCGGGTCGCCGCCGGGTCGGGTTCCGCCGGGCTGAGCTCCGGCGGGGTCAACTCCGCTGCGGCGGGCGGGGCTTCAGGCGCCGGTGGCGGAACGTCTCCGCTCACTACCCCGAGGGCGCCGCTCAGTGATGTGGTGTCGCGGCGGACGTTGTTGATCGTCGCGGTGGTCGTGGTGCTCGCCGTGCTCGGCACGGTCCTCGCGGTCACGTTGGGTGGCGATGACGACGCCGGAGCCAAGGGGAACAAGAGCGGAGGCAACACGTCCGCGTCCAGCGGGGCGACCGCCGGGAGCGGCACCAAGCAGGACGAGAACAGCGGTACGGACTCGGACGACGGTGACAAGCCGGACTCCGCCACCGGGGGCGCGACCTCGGGGACCACGCCGAGCACGAGTGCGCCGAGTGGGTCGGGCAGTTCGGACGACGACGGCAGTGGTGGGGGTTCGAAGGACACCGCCGTGTCGACGTACAAGGCGAGCCAGGGGTACTCGATCGGGCTGCCGAAGGGATGGAAGTACCAGTCCACGAGCGCGAGCGGGGACAGGTTCACCGGTCCTGACGGGCAGGAACTCCTGGTCGCCTGGACGTCCACGCCCAAGGACGACCCGGTGGCGGACTGGAAGAGCCAAGAGCAGTTCATGCGGCGGTCGCAGTACGAGAAGATCCGAATAGAGCAGGTGGGCTACCGCGGCTGGAACGCGGCCGACTGGGAGTTCACGTATGTCGAGGGCGGGACGAAGTACCGGTCGATCGACCGTGGGTTCGTCGTCAACGACCACCTCGGTCACGCGCTCATGTACACCGCAAAGGCGTCGCAATGGGACAGCGACCTTCGCAGAGAGACATGGCAGACGCTGACGAGGACGTTCGAACCGAAGGCCTGAGGGATACAAGAGGGATACGGGAGTCTTGAGATCTCGCATCACCTCACTCCGGGTTGCCTCCGGCACGTATCGTGAGTGGTTGCGGACCGTACGCAGCCACATCTGCGGCCATAACGGGACGTGTGGCGAACGGAATTGACCAACCGGGCGGCCGGGGGAGGCATCGTGGACGACTATGCGGGACGGGTACTCGCCGACCGCTACCGCCTGCCGCTGCCGCCTTCGGACGAGTACGAACTCGCCGAGAGCCGCGCCTTCGACACGTACAGCGGGCAGGAAGTCCTGGTCAGGCAGGTGCCGTTGCCCGAGGTCGTCGAGGCCGAGGTGCTCGACGCGGACGGCTTGCCCGACGGGTTCGTGGCGTGGGACGCCGGGGTGCGGCGGGCCGCCGCGCGGCCCACACGGCGGCCCGCCGAGCCCGCCGTCCGACGCGCGATCGAGGCCGCGCAGGCAGCGGCGCAGATACCCGACCATCCCCGGCTCGACCAGGTCTTCGACGTGTTCGCCGATGGCGGCTCGCTGTGGATAGTGAGTGAGTTGGTGGCCGCGCGGCCGCTGGCGGCGTTACTCGCGGACCGGCCGCTGAGTCCGTACCGGGCCGCCGAGGTCGCCGCCGACGTGCTGACCGCACTGCGGGTACTGCACGCGCACGGGTGGGTGCACCGGAACATCACCGTGCGTACGGTGCTGGTCTGCGACGACGGCCGGGTGATGCTCACGGGGCTCGCGGCCGGGGCGGCCGAAGAGGCGCTGTGCGGGTACGACCCGGTGCCGGTTGCGGAGGGTGAGGGGGGCGAGGGCGCAGAGGGGGACGATTCCGGTTCCGCTTACGGGTCGGCCGCCGGCTCGGCGGGATCGCCAGGTCCATACGGTCAGCCCGGTCAATACGGTCCGCCGGGTCCATCGGCTAGGCCCGGTCAGGCGAATCAGGCGGGTCACCCGGGTCGGACCGGTTCCCCCGGCCTGCCCGGTACGCGGGTTCCCGGTGACGGTCCGGCCGCCGTCGAGGCGGCGCCCGGAGGCGGTGCGGCCGCTGCGTCCGTGGCCCAACCGCAGGTCGCGGGGCGACGCGCGTTGGAGACCGGCAATGACGTGAGGGCGGCCCGGGCCGGAGCCATCGCGGCCTATCGCGCCGGTGCGCGAGCCGCGGCGCGCGTGCACGAGGAACAACGGGACGGCCAGAGTGCGGGGTTGCCCGCACCGCGGCCCCGGCCCGACGGGAGCGACGCCGAGGCCGGGCAGACCTCCGCTTACGGCGTGGAGCGCACTCCGCCGCCGGGCCAGATCGCCGACCCGTACGGGGTGGACCGGTCGAACCCCTGGCACGGCGCCGTACCCCGTCCCGGCGCCCCCGCGGTCCCCGGCAACGGCCAGAGCCACCCCACGCTCCCGAGCCCCGCGCCACCGAGCAACGCAAACGGACCAGGAACCGGCGTACCAGGAACCGGAACCGGCTCCGTGGCAGGTGGCGGTGG